>JAUWQN010000062.1 GCA_030611045.1 Methanosarcinales archaeon | reverse complement strand
AGCACCTTAGCGACCTTATAGGAAGGAAAGTAGACCTTGTCTCAAAAAAAGCTCTTAAACCAAGAATTGGAAAACATATCCTGAGGGAGGTTGCATTCCTATGAAGAAGAGAGAGTTAGGGGATTATATTCAGGACATTCTTGAAGCTCTTGGAGAGGTAAGGTAGAGGATTTTACAACCGGAATGCAATTTGATGATTTTGTCAAAGACAAGAAAACAATAAATGCTGTCGTAAGGAGTTTAGAAGTCATCGGAGAGACAACAAAGAAAATACCTGATAGTTTTAGAGAAGAATATTCCGAAATTCCCTGGAAAAGGATGGCGGGAATGAGAGACAAACTCATCCACGAATATTTTGGCATTGATTTGGAGATTGTATGGGAAGTGATAAATAGTGATCTACCACCAATTAAGCCGTTAATTCAGAAAGTTCTGGAAGATATTGATTGAAAATGAGACAAAAGATTAGGGGTTGGCGGGTTTAAGCACACTCCGCTTTCGCTCATACCCTTATGTGTTCGCACAAAAATACAGAGAGAATGCGGATATTTATATCATAAAGCGCAGGGGGCTGCTTGCGCTATTGAGATCTTGGTTTCAAAGATGTTGATTGCTTCTATAAATATGGAATATTTACAATGTATGGCGGCAAGAAATAGTATTTTCACCAGCAGGAGGCAGGGAAGTGAATGAAAGAGTGTTTGAGGTTTCAGGGAAGACAATAGAAACATCACTTAAAACGAATTTTACAGCGTTATTGCTCATACTCATACTCGCCTCTCTGTTGCTACTCACTCTTCCTCCACTCGTAACACATGTGGCCGTTGCTTATCCTGCTTCTGACAGCACAGCACCACCTACTTTGCTCATCACCGAAATCTATCCGAACACAGCTATGAGAAACGAGCTGGACGAGTACGTTGCACTCACCAATCCCTGTGCTCGTTCGATAAATATCGAAGGGTGGAGCATCACCGATAACGAAGGAAAAATCATCTTCCCTCCTTTTGACGTTGCTCCAGATCAAACGGTATACGTTACGAGAAACGCATCGGCATTCGCGGCGCAAAGGAGCACCGTATCAGGAAAAGACATTGTTCCTGATCTCGAATACGGCTCGGACTCTGATCCCACAGTTAGCCAAATGCAACCCGAGGGAAGAGCCTTTGCGTTGCGCAATACCGGTGACGAAGTTATATTGCAAGATAAGAGTGGAAGAGAAGTGGATGTCGTACTCTACGGAGATTCCTCTTACGAAGGAGACGGATGGCAAGATGCGCCTTTGGAAAAGCCAAGAGAGGGAATGATTTTTACACGAAAAGGTGTTCAAGATACGAATCAGTGCGAGGACTGGCTAAATCTTCCCTTCGGCGCTTCTTATCACGCACCGGAGAAATTCTCCTGTTCTGGCTCTGGAGATGCTACCGCTTTTGTGTCGCCGGATTGTAGTTTCAGCGTCTTGCAAGGAGAACTAAACACTGCTTCCTCCTCGTTGTGCATCAACCTGTACCAGTTTGACAATCCGTATCTTATGGACATTCTTGTGGATGCTTTAGATAGAGGCGTGGACGTGCAGTTATTGCTTGAAGGTAGTCCTGTTGGTGGTATCACAGATGAAGAACGGGATATTGCGGAAACGATAACCAAAAGCGGAGGAGAAGTTCGTCTTTCCCGGGACCCTTTCATAAATCATGCCAAATATGTCGTTGTTGACAATAAAACACTCCTCATAATGACAGAGAATTGGAAAACTACGGGAGTCCCTACTAACAACTCGTTTGGCAACCGTGGCTGGGGCATCGTGCTAAAAAACGAAGAAGTGGCGAATTACTTCACAGACGTATTTCTTGAGGATTTTTACCGCGGTGAAGAATTCGCACCGGAGATAGAGGGTTTAGAAACAAACGTCATGGCCAGAGCGATACCACAAGACTCTTACGTGCCTGTTTTCGAGCCTCGGACCGTGACCTGCAATTTCACGGTGATTCCTGTTTTAGCACCTGATACCGCAATGAGTAACGAAACGATCTTAGGTGCGATAAACAGTGCACAAGAAAGCATTTTTGTGCAACAGTTCTCAACAGGAAGATTCTGGGGTGAAGAACCCAACACCTTCATTACTGCTCTGATAGAAGCAGCGCGAAGAGGCTGCGAAGTGAAAGTGCTGCTGGATTCCAAGGATTATAATGTAGATGCGTGGAACGACAATGACGAAGCAGTAGCATGGATGGAGCAGGTAGCGCGGGAAGAGAATTTGAACTTAGAAGCGAAATTAGCGGATTTAGATTCCTTGGGAATAACCAAAGTACATAGTAAGGGATTAATCGTGGATGGCAAAGTCGTCGTTATAACCTCGCTGAACTGGAACGCCAATTCTATTTATAACCGTGAAGCAGGTGTAATAGTAGAGAACGAGGAAATAGCATCGTTTTTCGAGGATGTTTTCTTCCATGATTGGAACGTGTCGGTGAACGGAGAACCAGAACGTGAGGAGAGAACATCCGTAAAAATGAAAGTTGTCGGGGTTGCAGTGACGCTAATTCTTTCTTTCGTTATTTTCAGGATCGTTAAGTGGTATAAACGGCTGTAGCTATATAGCTAAAATTATATAAAATTATAGAAGATGACTGAAATAATTGAACTTCAGTTTCAAGGCAGGGTATTGAATTGGATAAAAGAAATTATTGCAGAGGAAAAGCTCCCTTTTGATGTAGACCAAGAAGTGCAAATAAGGACAGATGGGGAGCGGCTCCGTGCTGACCTCGTTATTTGGGAAGATAAAAACAGAACAAAAACGGCATGCGTTATCGAATTGAAAAGACCGGAATATAACGGCTATTCCCTTGAGCTTACCGATAATGCAATGAGGAAAGCGAATTTCTTGGGCTCTCCTTTCTTCGCCACCTGGAACATAAACGAGTTTGTGCTATGGGAAACATTCGAGGAAGGCACTCCCCTACTCGACAGAAGGAGATGGCACAAAGATGTTATTGCTATAAAGCGGATAGAGGAAGTAAAAAGAAGAGCGGTTGAAGAAAAGCTAAAGAAATTTTTAAGGGAATTTCTCACAAAAGATTTCGTTGAAATCTGCTACGTAAAGAAGGAAATTCCGACGTTACCTTTGGACCGCATCTTCATAGACCGATTGAAATCAGCAGTAAATACTTTTTATATCCGCATTTCGGAGGACTTGCAGGACGAATATCAAAAAAGCGAAGACTTCAAGCAGCGGTTGAACAACTGGTTTACCGACCAGAAATGGGTTTTTGAGGGGAAGGAGGAAGATTTTGACCGTGTTGCGAGATTGAGTGTACTTCTCCTTATTGCAAAGATATTATTCTACAATTTCCTTAAAATACGTGCACCAGGCTTCAAGCTTCCACCGATAAACATCCCGACAGAAGACGCAAATAGGTTCGAGACCTTACTTTACGAATATTTCGAGCGGTGTTTTGGTTACGCTGATTTGTTCAAGCGTGAATTTATAGACGACCTCCCTTTTCCGGATGACGTAGGCGTAATAAGGCAATTGAAGGGGTTTATAAAAGAGATGGACCTTTATGACTTCTCAAAGATAGGCTATGAGGTTCTGGGTTCCATTTTTGAAAATTTGATTCCTGATGATGAGAGACACCGCTTCGGGCAATATTTCACGAGGTCTGATGTTGTAGACCTTATAATAGGATTTTGTGTGAAGACCGGTGATGAGAAGGTCTTAGACCCTGCGTGTGGTGCAGGAACATTTCTAACGAGGGCTTATGTCAGGAAAAAGACGAAAAAGAGTAGTAAGAGGCATGATGAGATATTAAGCGAGTTAAAGGGTGTGGATATAGCGGAGTTCGGATGCTATCTTACAAGAATAAACCTTGCGATAAAAGACATCTTCGGTGGATTCCATTCGAATGTAGAAAATACAGATTTCTTTGATTTGATTCCTGATGAAAAATTCGATGCCGTTGTTACGAATCCCCCTTACACGAGACAGGAGGAGCTTGCAGAGACTTTCTCACCTGTTTATAAGACAAAATTGAAGAAGATAGCGAAGGAGGAAGGTGGGATAGAAGTAGGGAAGAGGATGAGCATTTACGGCTATTTCTTCTTTCACGGCGTGAAATTTTTGAACGAAAAGGGGAGGGTGGGATTTATCACTTCCAATTCATGGCTTGATGTTGATTATGGCAAATATCTGCAGGAGTTCTTTCTGAAAAACTTCAAAATCGTTGCGATTATCGAAAGCAAAGTGGAGAGATGGTTTGAATATGCCGATGTGAATACTTGTATCATTATTCTTGAGAAATGCAGGGGTGAGAGCCGAAGGAAAAAGAACCTGGCTAAGTTCGTTCAACTGAAGAAGCCTTTAAAGGTTTTTATAGACCTGCAAAATGAAAACGAGAGATGGAAAACCGTTAATAAGCTCGTCAGGGTCATTGAGAACAAAAAGAAATATTATGAGGACGAAAGAATCAAGATTTATCCGGTAGAGCAAGAGAAGTTATGGGAAGAGGGCTTTGATGAAGATTCAGGAAAATACGAGGGTTCAAAATGGGGAAAGTATTTGAGGGCACCTGAAATATTCTTCACGATTTTAGAGAAAGGAAAGGATTTATTTGTTCCATTAAAAGAGGTTGCAGATGTTAGATTTGGAATAAAAACAGGAGCAAATGAGTTCTTTTATCTTACGGAAGAGGAGATAAAGGGATGGGGCATCGAAAAAGAATTCTGGATGCATGAGGATGAAAATGGAGATTGGATTCCAAACTATGTGATAAAAAGCCCGAGGGAATGCAAGTCAATTGTTGTTGACTCTGGGGATTTGAAATATAGGGTTTTAATGATTCATAGGGATAAAGAGGAGCTAAAGGGAACGAATATGCTAAAATATATAGAACTGGGAGAGGAGCGAGGATTTCATAAAAGACCTACTTGTGCTTCGAGGAAGAGATGGTATGATTTAGGGGAGAGAAAAGGCGCCAATTTATTGTTTCCGGAAAGGTTTTGGGATAGATTTGTGATATTCGATAACAATATCAGGATTATGGAAAATAAAAATCTTTATGGAATTTCGTGCGATGATAAAGACTCTAAAAAGGTAAATATGTTATTTAACACCTCTTTGGGTGTCTTATTCTTTGAAATTTTTGGTAGAACTTCACTGGGACAAGGTGTGTTGGACATTGATGTTTGGATGACTGCGTCTCTACCAGTTTTTAATCCTTCCCTCTTCACCACTCAAACTCAACCACTTAAATCCGCTTTTGAGAAACTTTCGTCCCGCCCTATCCTCTCAGTCTTCGAAGAAATCGGTGCAAACACACCAGAAGAAGTTTCCATGGATAAAGTAAAATCCGATAGAAGAGAACTCGATAAAATAGTGATGGGCGAGATTTTAGGATTAACCGAAGAAGAGCAGTTAGAAGTTTATAATGCAGTTGTTGATTTGGTTAAGTCGAGGCTTGAAAAAGCCGGAAGCGTCCCGAGGCGAGCAAAGAGAAAAGTAGTAGATGAAGAGGCTTTAGCAGAAGGTATTTTGCGTGAAATTGACACAAGCGAACTGAAGAAGTTTCCTGGTGATTATATTGGAGGAGAAGAGTGTAGAGAGATTGAAGTTCCGAAAGGTAAGCCCGAGGTTGGGTCGGATTTACATGGCTTCTTCGTGAAGATAGGCGATATGAAGGTTAAGTGCGGTTCGCAAGAGGAAGCGAAATATATCGAGTATGCGGTAATGAATGGGAATGCGAGGATAAGGATTCCTAAGAATGAAAGAGCAATTAAAAAGGCAGTTGAGAGTTATGGTTCGGTTTATAATAAGCTTAAAAAAGATGTTTTGGCATACACGAAGAGAACAATCCAAAATAATAAATTAAGAGAAAAGGTGGAGTCGTTGATTTTGGAGAAAATAAAAATTAGAGAGCATTCATAGTATATACAGGGGGAGGTAATAAGAGATGAGATTACAACCAGTAGGTATGGGAGTAAAAATAGAGAAGGAAAGTAAGTTGGGTCCGTTAGCGATGATAATAGGGTCTTTAACTGCTATTCTTATAGCTGTTATAACTGCTCGTGATTATTTTCCCATTTATTTCATTTATGTGGTTGTTACTTTTCTCCTTGTTGCTATTTCTTATCTTATCATACATGAGTTTTTAGCACCTCCAATTTATGGTTTTTTCAAAAAGAGAAGAGAAGTAAGAAAGCATAATGCCCTCGCAAGGAAATACTTTGACGAGTTTACACACTTTACAGAACGATTTGGCGAATTTTTGGACCAAGGTAGGAGTGATAATATCCCATACGCCTTGCGAGATTTGAAGAGTACTCAGGAATTTAAGCAGGTATTTTATCTATCAACAAATGACTTCTATAATCTCTTTAATTGTTATAAAAAAAGACTTGAGCGTTTTGACAGAACCAAAGAATATTTTTCACTTCTTGTAAACGAATTTGATTCAGTTTTGGATATATACAACAGCCACTGCATTGTTAAGCCAGTAAGAGAAATCAGATTAATAGGTCGAGAAAAAGTTGATGAGCGCATTAAAGAGAATTATAAAAAGCAAAAAGGAGCGTATGAACGATTCATAGGTAACTATACCGATTTTGGGAAAAAGCTAAACAAAGAATTTGGCGAAAGAATATTTAGAGAATCTTTTGAAATGCCGGAAGAATTGTAGGAATGTTACATGATTATATTCTTAAACACGGCTTCTCAGGTGTACAAAGGTGTGAAGCAAAAGTGAGAAGCATACTTCACGTCGACATGGACAGTTTCTTCTCAGCAATAGAAGTGAGGGAGAATCCGGAACTGAAAGGCTTGCCAGTAATCGTGGGTGGCAGAATCCATCCAAAATAAGAAAAATTAACTAAAGAAAGCGACAGAAAAATCAGAGGTGTTGTGAGCACATGCTCATACGAAGCGAGAGAATACGGCATTCATTCTGCAATGGCACTTTCAAAGGCATACGAGCTTTGCCCTGGTGCGACGCTTCTACCGGTGAATATGCCGCTATACAAAAAAGTATCAACGGAACTGATGAGCATTTTGAGGCGGTACGCGGATAAACTGGAGCAAGTGAGCATTGACGAGGCTTTTCTCGACATTAGCACAAAAGTTAAGGGCTGGAACGAGGCGAGAGAGTATGCACAGGCGATAAAGAAGGAGATACTGGAAAAGGAGGTTTTAACGTGCTCTATTGGTGTCGCACCGAACAAAACAATCGCAAAGATCGCATCTGATTTCATTAAGCCCAATGGTCTGACCATTGTAGAACAAGAGAACGTACGAGAATTCTTAGCGCCCTTACCGGTGAAAAAGATCCCGGGTGTGGGTCCAAAAACCGAGCAGATGTTAAAACGGATGGGCATCGAGACTGTAAACCAACTTGCGAGCTGCAACGTGCAAAAACTCGTCGCTCAGTTTGGCAAATATGGCTGGCGACTTCATCAGGTTGCAAACGGCATAGATGACAGCGAAGTGGAGGAGAAATGGGAGCGGAAATCTTTAAGCCGAGAGACAACATTGGATGAGCACACCAGAGACCGGGAACTAATATACCGCTGTATTGACGAGTTAGCCGAAAAAGTTCATAAAAATCTACTGGCGGAAGGTTTTGTCTTCAAAACGGTCGCGATAAAAGTCAAATTTGACGACTTCACCATACACACACGGGCTAATACATTCAAATCCTTCCATTCCGATCTAAACACGCTCAGGAAAACGGCGAAGGAATTGATGGGCGTATTCATTGGCGAAAAGGGAAAGGAGAAAGGAAAGCAAATAAGGTTGGTAGGCGTTCGTGTGTCGCATCTGAGTGTGGTTGACGAGAGGCAAAGACGGATTGTATTTGCTCAATAAAAAGTGGGAAATCCTAAATCCTAAGCACCAACTTCTAAACAATATCAAAATCCCAAATCGCAATATCAAAACTTATTTCGTCTTCTCCAGTATGGCACCGAAGATTTTCATAAGTTCAGTCGCTTC
>JAUWQN010000016.1 GCA_030611045.1 Methanosarcinales archaeon | reverse complement strand
ACCAGGCCCTCAAGGTCTTTCTCCGCACCACTATCCTCCGCGCGCCAGCGGTCACAGTGAGTCTGCTCCCTTCCGGGCCTACCCCGGTATCCATGGCAAAGGCATGACAACAGGCTCTCCAGCCAGCCACCATACCACCGTCAACCCCGCAGGGCGGTGCTTCTTTGTCCAACCTTGAGCTGAAGTTGAAAGCTACAGAGCCTTCCTCGAGCTTCGCCCCTCGCATATCGGCGATTTCGAGTTACAAAGGACGCCTAACCCTCCAGGCTAGCCCGCACAGATATACATTAGTTTTAGATATAAATAAAGCATTTCGAAAGGCTGTTCAAGAGGTGCTTTTTCAAAAATGCTTATCTAAAGCCCCATAGGATTTTGCTCTTCTCCACCAATATCATATTCCAATCAAGATCATTCGCATGATTATTCCTGCGGACAACGAAACGGCAACCATCAGTCCCGCCGCTTTTAGCATATACCGTACGCCCAACTCGTGGAGCATAACAAAAAACGTAGCGATGCACGGAAAATACGTGGCCAATATGATGCAAGCAATCGTCAATTGCTGCGGACTCATACCCAGGGGCAATAACATGCCGATCGCTATATCCTTTCTCAAGACCCCCAGGATCAGCGCAATAATCGCTCCTTCTGGCAAACCGAGCAACGTGGTGAGAATTGGCGAGAATACCCGTGAGAGAACGTCAACTATGCCAAACACATAGAGCAGGTTCACGATGAAAATGCCTAAGATAACAAATGGAACCGCTTCCGCGAGAAAGCTATACGCCTTTGACCATGTCTTTTTTAGTAACGTTACGGGATCGGGTCTACGATACGGCGGAACTTCCAATAATAATTCTGGGCTCTCGCCCTTGACTACTCTTTTCAATACCAGACCTAAAGAGATATAGAGCACGAAAAGGGTGGAATAGACGATGAGTATCCATTTAATACCATATCTACCCAGAATTGCAATTATCATTGCGGACTGAGCCATACAGGGGACCGTTATTGCCATGAGCGTCATCGCGATGAACCGCTGCTTTTTCGTCTCCAGTATGCGCGTTGCTAACGCACCGGGGACGTTGCAGCCACAGCCCAATATCGTTGGCACGATCGCCGAGCCGTGTAATCCGAGTTTGTGCAACCCGGTATCAACGAGAATGGCGAGTCTTGGTAAATATCCCAGGTCTTCGAGTAGACTGAGCATGAAATAAAAGGTAATGATAAATGGCAAAACCATGCCAAAAGGGACGTATATACCGGTCGTCAGGATACCCAGCGATTGCTCGAAATCCAGCGCTTCAACCGTCGAGGTGCCGATCAGGAGGTCGTGGAGCAGCCCGCTCGGCGCAAATGAATTTACAACGCCTACAATCCACGGGCCATAGTAGTTACAGAAGATTGGATCCAGCAGATATTCAATTATCGCATTCCCGATCTCGATGATAAAGAGAAACACGAAGAGTATCGCGAGTATCGCAATAGGAATGCCGGTTGCGGGCTTCACCGTAGCATCTGCTATACGTTCGCGAATCGTGTGATGGCGGTGATGCACCACTTGAACGTCCCGAATGATTTCACCAACTCTCAACCATCTTTCCTCTTCAGACATCGGCGACTCAATCGTTTTGGATGGCTTAGCATCACCGACTGCAGATGCGAGTTCCTTTATTCCCGTTCCACATAACGCACAGGTTTTAACAATCGGTACGCCGAGCAACTGTTCCAATTTCTCCACGTCTATATCAATGCCGAGGTGCTTTGTCTCGTCCCACAGGTTCAAAGCAACGATAGTGGGCTTCTTCCTCTCCAGAATTTCCAGGGTCAGGTAAAGATTCCGTTCCAGATGCGTTGCATCTACAACGTTTATTACGATATCCCCTTCTTGAAGCATGGTCTGAGCTACTTCCTCGGCTTTTGAAGTGGGTTCTAAGGAATACGTGCCGGGAACGTCAATCAACTCGAACTTCTCGCCTCCAATAGCTGTGGTACCCTTTGTAAAGTCAACCGTTGTTCCGGGATAATTCGATGAAATCACGTTCACTCCGGTAAGACGTGAAAAAACAACACTCTTACCAACGTTTGGGCAGCCAGTTAGCGCTATCTTTTTCATATTTTTTGGATTAAAATGTGCCGTGCCATCCCTCGCCCAATTGCTATCTGCGTGCCTTCAACGTCTATGACGAACGGTCCTCGCGCTGGTTGTGCCGCTATTACTTTAACGATTTTTCCTTCCATGAGCCCCATAGTCCTGAAGTGGTGCTGTCTTCCCTTACCATGCTCTAACGCAATAATCTTCGCCCGTTCACCGGGTAACAGCGAGGTAAGGGGAACCCCGCGTCCATCTGGGCTCGTATCACTCATCAGTTTCTCCACTGTATTCTTATTATACCTTTCTCTTTTAAATTAACAATTTCGCCAAACGGCACATCCTCTGGTGGATTCACCATACGCCCAATGCGAGAGAGTTGCAGTGTGTCACTCAAAAGTTGGTCCATCTTTGTAGCGGCTTTATCTATAAACGTCAAATTCTCTTTCGCTTTTTCCAGGTCATTCTGTGCTAAATCAGTTTGAACCATGTCGGTGAAACCCTGAATGGTAACAAGCGGCGACCGTAAATCGTGAGAGACGGTGTAGGCGAACCGCTCGAGTTCAGTGTTCTTTGCTTCAAGCTCTTTCAGGAGGCTTTCTCGCTCTTCCTCCGCCTTCTTGCGCTCGGTGATGTCCCGCGCAATTATTTGGAAAGTTTCTTTTTTCCCCGGAATTTTGACAGGGACAAATATGTTGTTGAAGTGACGGCCATTTCGTGTTTCATCGAAAATTTGGACTTGTCCCGTGTCTATAGCTCTTCTTCCCATTTCCAATCTGCGTTTTGCAACATCCTCCGGAGATATTATATCAGAAAGCTTCTTCCCAATCAACTCTTCCGGGGGAATGCCTAAACTTTCCGCCATCGCAGGATTTGCTGTCAGAAATCTCCCCTCTTTATCCATCAAGGCAATGGAGTCAAGAGTATTTTCGAATAGTGACCGGTGTCTCTCTTCTGATTGTTTTAGTTTCTCTTCCGCTCTCTTCAACTCGGTGACGTCCTCTATCACAACCAATTCTTCTTCTGCTGCAACCAACATTCCTCTCGCCGTGATATTGATCTCCGTTCACCCAGCTGCTCTGACTGGTAATGCAACTCGAAATTTTGGGGCTTTTTCCCGGTTCCAAAAACTTTTCCCAGATCTTTGCTGAGTTTTCCACCATCATCTCCTAATATCCCGGTTATGCTGCTGCCTATCACCTTTTCGGGCTCTGTTTGGAATGTTTCGTAAAAGGAGCGGTTAGCACTCTTTATCCTCAGGTCGGAGTCGAGAACGAGCAAAGAATCCGGGACGGTAGCAATAATATTCTCCAAAAATCCCTTCTCTTTTCTGAGCTCACTCGTGCGCTCCTCCACCTGCTGTTCCAGGGTCTTGCTGTATGCCTGCCGTTCAGCTTCCAGCATCTGCCTATATTCATTCAGGAAGCCGACCACCGTGCCGACCACCACAAACATGAGTGCCCGCAACATGTTCCGCCCCGAAGGGAGTTTCAAGCGGGCTTAGCGCATGAGAAAACAGCAGTGTCAAGGCAAGGAATACCGCAACCGCTATGCCCTTTCGTGACCCCCACAAACCCGCAAGGATTATTGGCACATAGAAGAGATGCGTAAAGACAATTTCAATCTTCAGAACAAAATGGAAGTAGTAGGTTGCCAGCAGACAGATAGCAGGCAGGGATCCAAGAACGGCAATCTTGTACCATGCCACCTTTTGCTCTTCGGACATCTACTCTCAATTCACCCCACACACACCATCAAGTTACAGGAATGGCTTTATCCCAGCCAGGTATCCTAATTAAAGATAAGACACGAATACACCTTAAAGGTATCGGCCTTCCAAAAATGAAATGGTTAAACGTGCCGTTTCCTTAGTATAACGCGGAAAAAGCTCTCGATTAAGTCCAGAGCCTCTGGAAGTATCACGAACACGGCATAGGCAACAGCAATCAACGAGATCATCACGAAGATCTTTGCTATCACGCCGTGCGCAATGTAAAAGCTATCGAGAGGAGCACCAAACCAGCACTCGAAATACGCCGCTGCAACAAACACGTTTCTGACTATGTTCAGCACATAAATTGTGGGAACAGAGACGACAAAGGCTTTGAGCTTTCTTCTCAGCGGTGCATTGACACCAAATACCAGCCCGATAAAAAGAACCATACTCTGTATCGCCGTACAATCCAAGATTATCTTTATCGGTTTGTAAACCTCATGAAAGGAACTGTTAGTAGTGTAAATGCTGGAAGGATAGACCATATAAACGCCCACGTTGAAAAGATTGAGTACGGTGGTAGTGATTTTAGTGGTGATGTAAATGAGTAGAGTCTCAAGGTAGAGTATTTCCGCAAACGGGAAGTAAAAAACTGCGGCAATCAATGCAATTTTGGTTATCGTGAAAAACAACTCCACGTCTCCGTTATCGCTTGCCTCTGGCGTTGGTTTTAGCATAAGCGCAGCTAAAAGAAGCGTGAATGCAAGAAATACGAGTGCTAAAGAAGCTTCAAAGTATTCGCCTTTAGTGAAGTAGTAGACGACTTCAGAAGAGCAGTAAACTGCAAAAAACATCCAACCAAGAGCGCCTACCGCTCTTTTACGGAATACCAGTGCCAGAAGGAACAGCCCGATTGCAATGAACGGAAGGATTGATTTGAAGATCATTTGCTGCTTTCCGACTCACAGTCGGCTTAACACCGCTTTTATCAAGCCAACCGGGCCAGTCATCATCATATCACCTGCGGGAGCCGCAAAAATACCGACACCTTTCATCTCACCTCTCCTTGGGCCGGTCATTGCTATAATCTCAGGCTGGTTTGCCTCTCTTGCCAATGCACCGTGCCCGCCGTCATCAAATACTTCTTTGAAGGTTATCGTTCCCTCGGACAACTTTTTAATGTAATTCTCAAGCTTTTGTTTGTCAAGCATCCCTGTGTGGTGCTCAAAGACACCTGCTATCTGGCCTTCGTTCATGGACATCGCGATGGTGTGTCCATTTCCAACATTTATGCAGACCGCTCTCTTCTTCTCTTTTACACGGTCGTCCTCGAGCGAGCCCAAGACCGCAGCCGGTCCCGTATCCATCAATAGTATGTGCCCTTCATGCCAGCGTTTCACTGAACGGAATACCGAGTTCATTCTGCTGAGATTCTCCGGCACACCATCGAGATAAGCAAAGGATTCTATGCCGTTTCCTACCTTCTCCTCGATTAACCGGAACCTGTTTTCTCGATCGGTAACTCCCTGTGGCGCCACGCCGTGGTCCTGAACTGCAACGGCAACGACATCAAAATAGGTATCGACACCGAAGTCCGAAAGGAACGTCAAAAGCTGGAGATTCAAGTCAGAAATCTTTATAGGTGCCGCTTCTTCACTCATCTTTTCCATCGCATCCTCTGTTACGATCTCGATCCCATATTTCTTAACGGCTTCCAAATCGTCCCTGATTGTTCTCGCGGCACTTTCGGTCATGTGAACTTTGTATTCCTTGAGATGTTCGAGAACGGCACGTGTGAACGGCCCACCGCCCATTGTGTCACCGAAGATAACCACATCCTCCTTGCATTTCCGCAGCTCTGTGGCCAAGATGCGAGTAGGAGAAGGTAGAACAAGCTTGTAAGCGTTATCAAACCCCTTCTCGTCGTCATATACCATTATATCCTGTGTTCCCACTCCTATATCGATAGCAAGTATTTTCATAAGCTTTTTTTCTCCCCAAAAACAGTTACTAAAAAATACTACTTCTTTATAAAAAGGATATACTAAATCGGTACTTAAGGTAATCTAAATAGACCCTTCTATTACACGTCTCCCTTTTATCTCACCTGCAATGTTCTCGTGCATCAACTGCCTCACTTCCTCCATATCAGTGGTCTGACCAAGAACCCACATCAGCTTCACCAAAGCAGTTTCCGGCAGCATGTCCTCACCCTCTATTATGCCCGCGTGAAGTAAATCACGACCAGTATCATACACTCTATCACAGATAGCCCCGTATAAACATTGCGAAGTCATCACCACGGGTATGCCCTGTTTTACAGCTCTCGAGACGCTTGGAATCCATTCAGCAGATACATGCCCTAATCCCGTTCCTTCTAATACAATGCCTTTATAGCCTTGGTTTACAAAGAAATCGAGTATTGCAGGGTCCGCACCGGGATAGAACTTTATGAGGGTGCAGTTCGCCTCAAGCTTGTCTCTCAGTTCTAACGTTTGTTCGCCCCGCTTCTTATAGGGTGAGGAAAACTCAATTCTTATTCGTTCTATATCGCTCGCATCATAATACACCGCGCCTATTGGAGTGTCATTTACCGATTGAAAAGCGTCACGTGCGGAGGTGTGCATCTTTCTCACGTTCGTGCCCCGGTGAATATAACAATAATCGTCGGAAGTGCTTCCGTGCATTACCACCACAACCTCCGCAAGGTCGCTGCAAGCGGCAACCTTCGCAGCGCATATCGCATTCATTGTTGCATCGCTGGAAGGGCGATCCGAACTGCGTTGCGAGCCAACAAGAACAACAGGCACCGGCGTTCGCACCATGAACGACAGCGCTGCGGCGGTATAGCCCATTGTATCAGTGCCATGTGTGACGATTATACCTTCTGCACCGTCTTTTATCCCGTTATAAACCTCTGCTGCGAGCGTCCGCCAGTACTCGGCACGCATATTCTCGCTCAGTATGCTGTAAACGACTTTCCCTTTGATCTTTGCGATTGCACCCAATTCCGGGATTGCCTCAAGTATATCATCGGTGGAGAATTGCGGAGAAACCGCACCAGTTCTGTAATCCACTTTAGATGCGATTGTGCCGCCAGTAGAGAGGATGGACAACAGGGGTGAACTTTTTCCCCGTTTTTCTCCTTTTATTTCCTCCCCTTTTATTGCTTCCTTTACGCCTAACCGGGCTATAACCTCTATCTCCACATTTTCGGGTCGTATACCAATATTATAACCGCTGTCGAGTTTTATAACGATGTTTCTTGAAGCCGTGGGCATAACAATGCCTTCGTAAACGACAACGCCGCTATCAGTCTCTTTCTTTATCCTTATGCGGTCGCCTTCACCAAAATCGAGTTTTTGCATCAAAAGACCATCTCAAATGAAAGGATAAAAAAGCTTATATATATGGCTTTATCAAGCTATAACACAGCAGTGGTTTTTGAGAACGATAGATAGGATAAGAAAGAGGAGAAAAGAAAATGAGTGAGCAAACATCGAATGTAAAGAAGGAGAAGATCAATGTCTTCAAGATAGGGGATTTGTGGTGCTTCAAATATTTCTTTGGCGACCGAGAACTTTTTATGGGGTTATCTGAATACTACAACCGAGAGAAGTACCGATTTGAACTCACGAGCGATGAAGAGCGGGATAAAGTGATGAAGGATCTCGAGGAGAAGGGGTTTGAGCCCATTCTAATTGAGGATACCGCGGAGTACATGGTGAAGATAGACCGATTTAAGAAGTACGCGCCAATACTGAGGAATTCGATTGATTCTGAGGAGAAGGAAAAGGAGCGGGTATTTATAATGAAGGATTTGGCATCGGTAGAGGAAGCGGTAGATAAGGGCGCTGAGAAGGTTGAAGAGGATAAAGACTGATTGAAGTTCAGGCACAGGATGTACAACAGAGATTAAGTTAGGACATAATGCCAGAAGAGGGGATAGGCGAACTCGAGTTCGGATATACCGGAGTTATACGCAATCGGATTTGGAACACCTTTGGAATAAAAAGGTGAGAAAATGGAGACAATATATTTGGCTACGTGGGGAAGTAGATTTTGGGCGTGGCTTATTGATATCTTGTTAGTGGGCGCTTTGTCGAATCTTATTCCAAATTCTTTAGGATTTCTTTGGGATTCTGACTTTATCAGCGTGGAGAGTTTTGGAGTTCACGGAGTATTAATGTTTGCCTATTGGACTTTATTTGAAGGATATAATGGTCAATCTGTTGGGAAAATGGCATTGAATTTAAAAGTTACAGATCGAAAAGGGGGGAAAATAGTTTTCAGAGTTGCTGCATTAGAAAGTTTTGGCAAAGCATTTCTTCTGCCATTGGATTGTCTTATTGGCTGGTTGGCTATGCCTAATAGTAAGTTGCGTCTCTTTAACAGGATTTCCAGTACCATTGTTATCAGAACAAAATATGAAGAACCTGAGGAGGTAAGATATGTTAAAGAAAAGGAATAGTTTTGGTTTTATGGTGTCCCTTCACTGACTCTTCGTCGCTATCGCTCCTCGTCCCTATCGGGAGCGTATAAGTCGTTATATGAACATCCACCAAAGATACGGATAAGAGGACTAAGCCCACAAACCCTTATATTCTCCCGCCAACTCTAAAAATTACCAGCACGTACTTTTGGTGTTAAAGGAGCCTTGAATTAATGACCACGAAGATAAACAGTGAACTCCAAAAAGACCTTCTCAGGGAACGCTTCAATAAATACACGCGAAAGGCGTTTCAGATGCTGCCAGAACTGGACAATCCAAAAATTTTGGATCTCGGCTGCGGTACAGGCGTTCCGACTATGGAACTTGCAAGATTGAGCACCGGGCAGATAACAGGATTAGACATCGACCAGCCGCTCTTAGATGAACTAATGAGGGAGATAGAAGCCGCAGGCATTTCAGACCGCGTTAAGACTGTGAACTGCTCACTGTTTGAGATGGATTTCCCTGATGAAAGCGTCGACCTCATCTGGGCTGAGGGTTCAATAGCTGTAATTGGTTTTAAAAGAGGCCTTGAAGCGTGGCGGCGGTTACTCAAACCCAAAGGTTTCCTCGTAGTTCATGATGAAATAGGCAACTTACAGAAGAAACTGGAACAGATCTCCCGCTGCGGCTATGAGCTTCTCGGGCAGTTCACAGTGACCGAGGAGACGTGGTGGCGTGATTATTACGAGCCTTTAGAAAAACGGATCCAGGAGCTTCGTATAAAATATAGTGATAATCCCGAGGCTCTTGCTGTACTTGACAAGGAGCAACGAGAGGTAGGCATATTCAAAAAGAACCCGAAAATGTATGGTTCAGTGTTTTTTGTGATGCGGAAGAGGTAACAAGAGTCCGAGAGACTACACCTTCCTAATAACAAAAACCTCTCTTCCTTCTTCCGTCTCCTCTCTCTTAATCTCAAATTCAACATCCAGGAATTTCTGCGTGATGTAGATGTTGGTTTCGAGATGTTTCGTCATCTCCCTTACTTTTATTACGGATTTACCGTCTGCAAGAGCGATATAAGGAATGAGCTGATCTGCTAAATAAACGTCGATGGTTGAGGGTGCTTTAAGTTCCCTTAAAATGACGTGAGCAGCTTCTTCACCGACGACTTCTGCCCTCTTGCCTCGTTCGCCCAATGCGCTGCCGCTTTTATAGCCAGACCACAGGGTAATGCCACTGCCCGTTGTCCTCTTACCTTCTCCATCTATTTCCGTTTTTAGCGCTGTATCGTAGCCTGCTTCCTTTAATATCCTTTTAGCAGATTTTGCTTGCCGTTCGGCGACATGTGCAGGAAGCCCACAGGAATGCGATACACCGTTTATGACTCCAGCTTCTTCACGCTTCTGTAACACAATTCCTTTCAAGTGACGCGTAGGAGTCACGCTCACGTCCACTAATCCACCGCCCTTGGGATAATAACCTCTCCGCGTCACATCGAGATGCACCACACCGCCCATTTCCTGAAGCGCCGGAAGATACACGTGCGTGTAAAAATCTATTGGCGGTGACCAGTTCACATCGGTACCGCCGGTTATACGCACCTTCGTCTCGCTATCTGCAAAGAGCGCAACGGGAACGAGACATTGCAAGAGTAAGGTGATGCTGCCCGCAGTGCCTATGTCTATCTCGCCTTCAAATCCTTTTAGTTCTGCAGGAGTGAATTGTAAACGTGTAGAACGCAATTCCAGCCCTTCCGTTTTACCTCTGGCTAAGCGCTCTACCGCCTTCACCGCGTTTAAATGCTGCGCAGAAAGCCCTGGTTTTGGTCTGTTTGCCCTTATATTCGTTATTTCTACTTCTTTCCCCGTGATTGCCGCGAGTGCGATTGCAGTTCTTATTATCTGCCCGCCGCCTTCACCAACGGATCCATCTATTTCAAGCATAATGCTTTTCCTTTTTTGAACGGCTTTGCCGTTCCATTGCTTTCAGCAATGTGAAAAAAGAAAACTAAGCCCTTACAGGGCTTGCGGGGTCGTGGGGCAGAGCCCCACAGTGCCAAAAGAAAAACTACGGAAATGTTTTTAGTTGAGGTTTTTACCGAAGATAAAAAAAGTTGTTGGTCAAGCTTTCTTTGCTAAGGACGTTTGGTTGTCACCTCGCACCCATCCTTCGTCACGATCACCGTATGTTCGGCTTGTGAAACTAATCCCCCCCCTTCTTCTCGTAACACTGGGTACTCTCTTAGTGCCCCCACGTTTTTTAACGTTCTGAGTGCAAGATCAAGCCGCTCTCTTGGCAGCCATCGCTTGGCAAACGGTAGCCCTTGATATTTCTCTATTTCCTCCAACAGCTTTTTTGCCTCGCTCACCCGAACTGGCTTTGCCTTTCGTAAACCATAGATTGCCACATTACCGCCTTCTACTACCTTTCCCGCACCATCGGTTGCAAACGGCTCTATCGCAACAACATCGTTCTCCTTTAAAATCACGCCATGCTCGTATCGTACGTTGGGAATCGTGGGCGGAGTATGTGCATTGTATCGTGCGAGACCATGCCCGGAGAGATTAACGACCGGTTTGTATTCCCGCTCCCTTATAGCATTCTCAATTACCTCGCCTATCTCAGCAGTACTTATGCCATCACGAATAATCTTTATCGCCGCATTTAACGCCGCTTCCGCCGCTCCAACCAGTTCCGCGTTTTCGCCACCAGTTAAATCCACGGTCACTGCACTATCCGCAATATAACCGTCTATATGGAGTCCAATGTCTACCTTCACGAGGTCCTTACCAAAAACTGTCTCGTCGTCTATGGAAGGAGTAGCATGTGCTGCTTCCTCGTTCCGGGAGATATTACAGGGAAATGCAGGTTCCGCACCCTTTTCCCTTATGCTCTGCTCAACGAATTCCGCAACCTCTAACAATAACGCCCCTTCCTTTACTCTCTCTATGGCTCCTTCTCTAACCTCTGCCAAGATCCTGCCCGCTGCTCTATACTTATCTAATACAACTTCTATTTCTTCTTCCATTTTTCGGAACTCCAAAACTCCATTTGTTTTTCTACAGTATATACTAATAAAATTTATTAACATAAGCTAACAGTCGTGTTACCTCTGTTTTTACATCCTGCATTGTCGCAACGCCTCTTCTTTTAACTTCGCAGCCCGTTTCGCGCCAACGCCATGAACTCTTCCCAACTGCGCTAAGCGGGCTTCTGCCACTTCTCGTGGAGTCCTGAACCCTGCGGAATACAAGCCGCGTGCTATCACCCGACCAACGCCTTTTATGGTTACCAAGCCGAGCAGCTCCGGTTTAACACCGTGCTTAATCCGATCGTGTAACGCACGTAGTCTCGCGTACATGCGCTCATCCTGAAGATACTGCGCTATTCTCGAGCAGGCATAAGCCATCCAGCCCTGAGTATAAATATTGTTATGAATCTCGCCTGGATATGCGCCAAATCTGTCCTTCAACTCAAAGTAAGTGAGTTCATCTATCCATGCGTTTGCAACTATAGCACTACCCAATGCATGTGCGCCGTTATACACCCATTCGAGATTATCGCTAAGTGTCGTTGCTATTTCCATCGCATCTTTCACATTCAGCGAAACAATCTCCTCACATTGACATAAGAGGAGCAAGAGGTCAAAATCAGATAAGGTTACTCGCCCTTCTTTCTCCATCTCACTCAAAACCCGTATTCCATCTCTCAGTTCCAGTGCCGAGTTAGTGGATAAATATAGTCGTGAAGCAAGCGTTCCAAATGGTGTAGCTCGTATTGTGTCCCCGTCCAGCTCGATAAAGCCTTTTTTCTCCAGATCTACCAGTATCTCCTCCAGTTCCGCTATCACAAAGTCCATATCACCACTATTTTGGTACGCATAAAAGGTGCTGTTAAGAAAATCGTGGATCTGGTCTATGTGATGTGCACCACTGACAATAGTTGCAAGAATCTGCTCAGTCATCGTTTCTGCCGAAAACCGCGATTCGATACGCTCTAATTCGCCCTGTATATAAATGCTCTGTATTTCCTCGAACGAGTCTTCATTTCTTGCTACTATTATTCCCGTGCCATACGCATCGTGCTCAGGCCGACCTGCACGACCAAAAACCTGCTTTACCCAGAATAACGGCATCGGCTCGATTCCCCTACCAAATGTGAAGAACTTATAGTTCCTGATTAAAACCACTTTTGCAGGTAAAGAGACTCCCATTGCTAATGTGGGGGTGCAACATATAACTTTCAATGTTCTGTTCCGAAAACTGTCTTCTATCGCTCTTCTCTGCTCCGGGTGCAGCCACGAGTTATGGTACGCAACCCCGCATCGAACTATCTCCGCAAGATCGTCCACACCAATGTCCACCTTCTCTGCGAGCACATTCAACCCTTCACTCTCCATCCTCAACTGTGCTGCGATTTTACGTGCAAAGGATGCCGCACCTCGTTTCGTATTCACAAAAACAAGAACTTGTGAACCCCGTTTTATCTCCGCGACCACGCGCTCTATTATTTCCCGGTCGTCCTTTGCCAGAAATACCTCCTCCTTTAAAGGAACTGGTCGCCAATCCGATTGTATTACGCATGCATGCAGCCAATTTCCAAACTCCTCGACATTTGCTATAGTTGCAGATAACGCGATGACCCGTGCCGAAGGATTGGAACTCATGAACCGTGCCATTGCTCCTTCTAACCGAGGACCTCTTTTCTCATCGCCTATCACGTGCACCTCATCAACAACCACAACTGAAATCTTTCTTAACCAGGACGGCTTTAACCGTGTGAGCGAATCCAGCTTTTCCAACGTGAGAATTATTATGTCGTATCGTTCGAGGTATCGTGAAGAGCTTTCATAATCGCCGGTTGATATCCCCACTTTCGCAACAGCGCCATATTTCTCCTTAAAATTCTGATATTTCTCGTACGCCAATGCGTTCAGGGGCACGACATAAAGGCATTTTCCCGAAGCGGTTAAAATCGATTTTAACATTGCCAACTCTGCTAACAGCGTTTTCCCACTTGCCGTGGGAGTGGCTATAACGAAATTTTTGTTAGTATCGAGCAAGCCTGCCTTTATCGCCTCTTCCTGTGGAGGATACAACTCTAACTCTTTTACCACGCTATTGGCGAAAATAGCTTCCGTTTCTCTTTCTAAGTTCAAGTCCGATATTTTCATTTCCGCTCCAATACCAACAAACACATCCTTTTCTCGTGCGCTTAGCCTTAAGTTTCTGAACGATAAACTATATATTACTCTAAACATTTCTTTTCAAAGGGATAAGGTTTCTCGTAAAAAGAACGAAAAATGGCAAGGAAGCAGAAGAGAAAGAAGGGGAAAAAGACGAAATCCGCAGGCAGGTTCGGCGCGAGATACGGGAGAAGAATAAGAAAAGCAATTACTGCAATAGAAGAGCGAACACGAGCGGCGCATACGTGCCCAAAATGTGAACGAGAGTCGGTGAAGAGAAGAGGTACGGGGATATGGAAATGTGCAAAATGCGGCTACACGTTCACCGGTGGAACCTATGTCCCTCATACACCGTTGGGAATAACAGCACAGAGGACAATTAATAGGATTATAGAACGAGGTGTTGAAGTGGGCGTGGGAAGCGAGAAAGAGACGGAAGCGGAAGGTGCGGTCGAGGTAGGAGGCGAATAAGCACGTATGGGGTACTATTGCTTGCGGTGCAAAAGGCCGGTGGAAATACACGAAGACGGATACCATGGAGTCCGATGTCCCTACTGTGGATATAGAGCGTTGGAAAAGGAGAGACCGACCGTAGTAGTGAAGAAAGTAAAAGCTATTTGAGTACAAACCTTTCTGGGTTAGCCAGCTCAGTTTAAAGGTTTTGTGGTTGCACTTTTCTAACTGGGACTCGTTTGAAATGATGATCAGAGCAGAATTTGCGTTCAAAGATGAGGAAGAAATAGTAAAAACGATATACGAGTCTATAAAAGCGGAGAGAGCGGAAGGAATAGACAAAAAACGATCCTCTGTTGACCTTGCCCTTAACGGGAACACATTAAGTGTGTATATGAGTGGTGAGGATATATTAAGACTGAGAGCAGTGGCGAATACATGGCTTCGATTGTTAAAAATAGCGGATGAAATGGTGCACGTGGTGAAAGGATGCGACACGCATGGTTTCTGAGCGGGATACCTGCATTGGTGTTTATACTGCTGAGCATACTCATTCTTTTAGGCATAGTATGGCTGATAATCAGACTATTGCCGTATATCATCATAACATTGGGACTTTTGATTTTGGTTCTGGTTTTAGTTTATTTTCTATGGAGGGTTTTTAGCTGAGTATTTTTGATGGGGGAGTCGTTCCATTTTCCGAAGCAAGTTTTTTCTTTTATTGGATACTCCTATCTTCTAAAGAAAAAGAAACGTTTTTATGAAGGAATCAATGAGCAGTGTGGACGTAGCAGCTATCGTTACCGAGCTACAGGAGCTTGTAGGTGCACGACTCGTAAAAGCATATCAACCAGGTAAAGAAGAGATTAGGCTAAAACTGCATCAAAAAGAGATAGGCTCGCTTGATTTGATTATCGAAGCAGGGAGAAGAATCCATCTCACCAAATATAAGAGACCGTCACCTCGAATGCCTTCTAACTTCTCCATGTACATCAGGAAACATCTCGGTGGCGGTCGGATTGCGCGAATCCAGCAGCTCGAGTTTGACCGGATAGTGGAGATAACGGTAGAACGGTGGGATAAACAACTCAGGTTAATCGCCGAGTTGCTACCGCGTGGAAATTTAGTGATCATTGATGAAATTGGAGATATTATGCTGCCCTTGAGAAGAAAGAGCTTTGCGACACGGGAGCTAAAGGTACGGAAGAAATATGAGCGGCCCCCTTCACGAGAAAATCCTTTGACAATAAGCGAGATAGAATTACAGAATCTCTGCAAATCCGCTGCTCAGGATAAAGATGTGGTACGGGTTCTTGCGTCTGCGTTGAGCTTAGGTGGCTTATATGCGGAAGAAGTGTGCGAAAAAGCAGGAGTTGATAAGAATAAGAAGGCTAATGAACTCACAGAAACCGAACTAAAATCTGTTCATGATGCGATACGAACGCTCTTAGAGCCGATCCTCACACAGGACAAGTCTATGTTGAGAGCGCACATCGTATTAGAGGATAAAGAGGAGGTGGATGTTCTTCCTTTTGAGTTAAAAGCTTATGAGGGCAAAGAAAAAGTCTTTTTTCCTTCTTTTAATGACGCTGCTGACGAGTTCTTCACCATGCAAATAGCAGAAGCGGTGGAAGAGCAAGCAAAGACCGAACACGAGAGGGGGATCGGCAAGTACGAACGCGTGTTGAACGATCAGCTCGAGGCACTTCAGAAATTCGAACGAAAAGAGGATGAATGGATAAAGAAGGGAGAGTTAATCTACGCACGGTATGTCGAGATAGAAGAGCTACTCAGGGAAATGGATAAAAAACGAAAAGTGGTCACGTTGACACTGCCTGACACGGATCTTACACTTGAGATTGATACCACGGCTTCGTTACATAAGAATGCAAGTGCGTATTACGATAAGGCAAAAACGTTCAGGAAGAAACGAGAAGGCGTGGAGCGTGCGATAGTGGAGACGAAGGAGCGGATAAGAACGGAGAAGGCGAAAGAATTAGAAATAAAGGAAGAGCTCATCCCGGAGAAGAAAGAAGTCAGGCGAGTAAAAGAGGAATGGTATGAGAAGTTCAGATGGTTTGAGACTTCAGATGACGTTCTTGTTATTGGCGGCAAAGACGCAACGACCAATGAGATACTGGTGAAGAAGTATATGGATCCGAACGATATGTTTTGCCATACGCAGGCGGAGGGCGCACCGGTAGTAATAGCGAAAACAGGCGGTAAGGGCGTTTCAGAGGAAGGTCTGAAGGAAATAGCGCAATTTGCCACTTCGTATTCCAATCTCTGGAAATACGGGTTCTACGAGGGTGAATGTTATTGCGTTACCGGTGAGCAGGTGAGTAAGACACCGCCGTCGGGTGAGTACATAAAGAAAGGAAGCTTTGTGGTGCGTGGTAAACGGCAGTATTTCAAAGCGGCGTTAGGGCTATGTATCGGTATTAAAGATGATAAATCAGTCGCCTGTCCGTCCACAGATGCGCAAAAAAAACAACTGGAGATGTACGTAGAGCTCGAGCCTGAAGGAGAGTTAGAGAAGAACGAGCTTGCAAAAGAGATTGTGAAATTCTTTATCGAGCGTGCAAAGGCAAATAAAGAATTAGGTGAAGAAATAGCAAAGAGGGGGCATGAGAAGATAATGGGTTTTCTGCCGCCGGGGAAGTCGAAGATTAAAGGGTATTATCCTTCACAATAACTAACGACCAGCAATGAGAGTGAAAAAATGGAAAAGTACGATGTCATCGTTGTCGGCGCAGGGATAAGTGGGGTCCTAGCAGCGCTGACGCTGTCAAAGCACGGTAAGAGCGTCCTGGTACTTGAAAAGATGCAGTGCGTTGGTGGAAACTGCAACAGTTACACGGTAGACGGTTTTCAGGTAGATACGGGACCGCACTCAATCACGGGTCTTACGGAAGGTCCTTTAAAGCGGCTTATGGATACTTATTTTGATTATATACCGGTGTTTGAAGATCACGGGTATTACTATGCAAGAACAGAGACAGATTTTGTCAAGATACCATCGAATCTAAAGGAATTTGTGACGTTCGAGGTACTTCCGAAGAAGGACCGACTCGTTCTGACACCGGCTATTACCAAAGCGATTACGCTCTCTACTTTTGGCACGGACCTCTCAAAACAGTCGGTGTACGACTTGCTGCCGCGCACACTCTCAAAAGATACGTATGATTTTGTCAACACAATCTCGTACTTTCTGTCAGGCAAGTCAATGAAGGAGATGTCTGCACACCGGGCTCTGACAGGCAGCGACTTCATCAAGGACAGCGTCACGCAGGAACAGTTTGAATCCATGGTTGCGAAAATAGAAAAGCCGCAGCAGACTGAATCCATACTTCAATCTATATTACCTTACAACCTTCATACATCCATCAGGGCAAGATTGAACAGCTCATTTGCATCCTCGATCCCGCTTAAAAATCTTTACAACCCGCTTACATACATTGGCAGGCTTGCAACAAAGAGTAGCAGCAATTCACATGGCTACCCGCGCAAGGGGCTCAAATCGGTGCTCAACGCAGTTCTCTACTCACTCCCAAAAACGGTTGGAATTAAGACCGAAAGCGAGGTAAAACGAATTCTTGTCGAGGAGGGCCGGGTAGTGGGTGTCGGGGCAGATGAAGTCTACTACGCCGATATGGTTATCTACACCGGCTTTGCAAAGAATCTACCTTCTGTCGTTGATGACCTTCCGAAGTCGTATGTAGAAGACATGAATGGAATCGCTCAGGCTAAGAGCCTTACCATCTGGTTGGGTCTGGAGAAGAAACTGGACGCTTTTAACTACACTGGTTCTGAAGTATGGTTTAGGGATAATCCGTACTGGGCAATCCCAATCAGCAATTACGACTCATCACTTGCGCCAAAGGATAAGCAGCTCGTGGGATTTGCGTTTGTGATTGATGAGAACAAATCCGAACAATCAGAGACGAAGAAGGCATACGAAACGATCTATCGCGCTATCCCGAAAATCGAAAAGCACGTTGAGCTGCAGCATGAACAGATTACGATACCGGAAAAAGCGGCAGTTACGATTGACGGAACAATCGCAGATATTCGCACGCCTATCAAGAACCTGTATCTTGCAGGTACGGATACTGATAGTCGGAGCATGGGTATAACTCGCGCCGCATTCTCGGTCGTGGAGATGCTGAGGGTATTGAATGAGGACGGGAATCTGCATCGATAACGAGGCTGCCTCACAATTGTTTTTGGCATCTGTGCAGTTGTGCATGTCTTTAGCTAGCTAAGGAAGACTGCTCGATTAGATTTCATATGAGCTAACCAAATCATTAGCCCGAACCAGAAGTTACTGACCGCAGTTTTTGCTTTATACTTCCCTCTTTATCCCTTCGTTCATCTATCGTTAGCGTTGTAACGACCCTTCCGGCGCCCTGTGCGAAGACGGATTCATGCACCGCTTCGAATGCTTCTAAAATCAACGAGATGTCTTCTACCTCAAATATCGTGCCCATAGCTGTAAGCTCAGGGTTCAAGCCTAATTTCCTGAGTTCATCAACTGCTTTTGCCACGTATTTACTCACACTTGGGGTCTTCGTTCCTATAGGCACAACCGTAATTTCGGCGATTATCATTTTACTTAATTGTTGTTAAGTCATCTACAAATATCTTTCATGCTACACTGAGATTATGCCCGAGAAATACACAATAACAGTCATAAGCAACGCCACAGCCCCGAGCACCATTCCACCAATCGTGTAGCATCTATAGCCTGCCAAAGGACTCATGTCTGCAAGCTCTACGACCGTCCAGAAATATGCGTCATTTGCATGCGATATCATGAACGTGCCTGAAGCCATGGACATCAGCGCTATTTCTATGGGCAAGCCGAGTTCAGGCAGAATAGGCATAATGATGCTGGGCACAATCAGAAACGTCACGAGCCGCGAACCCTGCACGCTCTGGATCGCAACGGCAACCAGAAAGGGAATGAAGAGTGCGGGAAATCCTGATCGTAGAACCATTGCGCCTATCTCCTGACCCACACCGGTCATTGCTAAGGTGGAGCCAAGCGCGCCGCCCGCGCACAATACCATGAGTATACCCCCGCCTCTTTGTACCGCTTCTCTTGTCCATGTATTGACCGTTTCGCGTCCGAACTCATAAGCAGCGATAAAAGCGAGCGAAACGCCGATCAACAATGCGATATTCGGGTTGCCCAGGAAATTGAGCAGCGGAATGGGAAGAACGAGCTTAGAGAATATAAGCGCTAACGGAACAACAATAGGCGGATATGCCCTTAATCTGCTTGTTTGCTCGCTTTGCGGTTTTACCACGCTCGTTGGAACCGCTCCAAGCCTGCAAAACCGATTCGCATACAGATAGCCCACCACGGACGTGGGGATCGCAATCAAAAGACCGAGCAGAACGATCTCAGTTCCCACAACGCCGAACTCGTTTGCCGCTGAATAAACGCCCGGTGCGGGATAGATAAGCTCGTAAGATGCAAGTGTGCCAAGAGTGAGCGATGTTGCAGCCACGCCAATCGGTATCTTCTGCTTAGCTGCGATCTCGCGTGCGATCGGTATAAAGATCACGTAGGCTAATATGCAGCACATCACCGGGATTGCCACGAGGAACCCGAGCACATTCAATGCCAAAATAGGCTTTTTCGATACTCGGATAATGTCATCTGCGATTACAGACGTTCCGCCGATTCCGTCTAAGATCATGCCAATGATACTGCCGCAAACGATGATTATGCCAAGCTGGTAAATCACTCTTCCCATACCAGTTAAAATCGATTCCAGGCCCTCAACCGGTTTTGCAGCTAAAATGGCAACGATTAGGGATACACTGATTAAACTCAGAAAAGGATGGACTTTTAATTTCGTGGTCAGGACTAAGATAAGGACCAAAGCGAGAAGAAATATGAGTAGTGGCGTCATTTATTCATAATATTTTTATCTTGAAGATTTAAATCTTCTAAGCATCCCTTTTCATTATTCCCCTGAAACTTCGCTTTGCTACGAGAATGTTATTTTCTCTCCTTCATTAAGTAGCGGGGCTTTCGTCTGCTCCCCCTGAGCGATTGCTGAAAATATTTTTATATATAGAACTGAACATAAGATTCTAATAGGGAGTTGAGGTCACGTTAAATTTTTGAGTAGCGGAAGTGTTAGAATAAATGAGAAAGATAAAATTAGTAATTGCTGGCGTTGGGAATTGTGCGAGTTCTCTTGTCCAGGGTATCGAATATTATAAACACAGGGATGCGAAGGGTTGCATCGGTTTAATGCACTATGAGATCGATGGATACAGACCGGGGGATATAGAGGTTGTAGCGGCATTTGACGTAGATAAGAGGAAAGTGGGGGAGGACTTGAGTGATGCGATTTTTGCAGAGCCTAACTGTACTGCGGCGTTTTATCGAGTGCCTTATTACGGTGTGGAAGTGAAGATGGGATCGGTTCTGGACGGTGTGGCATCACACATGCACAGGTATTCAGAGGATAAAACCTTCGTGGTTGCGGATGAAGAGCCTTGTAACGTAGTAGAGGAGCTTGAAGATAGCGGTGCAGAGATTTTGGTGAATTATATGCCCGTGGGCTCGGAGCAGGCTACGAGGTTATATGCGAACGCAGCTTTGGAAGCAGGTGTTGCATTTGTAAACTGCATGCCGGTGTTTATTGCATCCGACCCCGAATGGGGAAGGAAATTCGAGGAAAAGGAATTGCCTGTGGTCGGCGATGATGTAAAATCGCAGATTGGTGCGACGATCGTTCACAGAGCGCTTGCGAAGTTGTTCAACGACCGTGGATGCAAGTTCGACCGGACTTATCAGCTTAACACAGGTGGAAATACCGACTTTTTGAATATGCTGAACAGGGAGCGATTGAAATCAAAGAAGATATCCAAAACAGAAGCGGTGCAATCGGTTCTGGATGTTCCGTTGATGCCGGATGACATCCATATAGGACCTTCGGATTACGTCCCATGGCAGCGCGACAACAAGATATGTTTCTTGCGGATGGAAGGTCGGATATTTGGAGATATTCCGATAGACCTTGAACTCAGACTATCAGTGGAGGACTCGCCTAACAGTGGAGGAAGCACAATTGATGCGATACGAGTATGCAAACTTGCGCTGGATAGAGGAATTGCGGGACCACTAATAGAAATATCTGCGTATACGATGAAGCATCCGCCGATACAGTATCCAGACGAAGAGGCGAGAGAACTTTTAGAGAGATTTATAAGAGGAGAAGGGGAAGTAATTGAACATGGTTGGAGAGCAAGAGGAGGAGTTGTTACAGGCTAAATCTCCACATCCATCTTTTCTCTCCTTAGGTTTTATAACGCATGATTTATGCGAGAATAAAAAAATAATCGGTGGTGCTTCGGCATATTCAGCGGTACTGGCGAGGAATTTCGGGGTCGCTTCTGCAATAGCTACGAGCATAGCGGAAGATTTTAGAGATTTTGAGACTTTAAAAGGTATTCGGTTAGCGTATCAAATAGGGGAAAGCACAACGACATTTATAAATAAACCTTTCTTTAAAAAAGAAAGCTTTACCAAAGAAAGAAGAGTTCAATACGTCACGAATGTTGCGAATAGAATCAAGGAAGAAACGATACCCGAGGGGTGGTTTAATGCCGAAATCGTTTATATATGCCCGGTATTGGATGAATTAGAAGAGGATATAATCAAAAGATTTGAGGGTTCTATGATTGGTGTAGCACCACAGGGCTGGCTGAGAAGCGTTGACGAAGGAGGGAGAATAGAGAAGAAGAAGTGGGAAAAAGCGAATGAGGTTCTGTCGAAGGTGGATTTTGTGATAGTCAGCGAAGAGGACGTTTTTGAGGAGGATGTTCTGAGATATGCGGAACTTTCAAATATTTTTGTGCTGACAAAGGGAAGAAAAGGTGCGGAATTGTATTGCGATAAGGGTTCGTATCATAAGTATATAGATGCGTTCGTGAGGGAAGAGGTGGATGCAACTGGTGCCGGGGATGTGTTTGGCGCTGCTTTCTTGTTGCGGTATCATGAGACGAATGATCCGGTCGAGTCGGCGATATTTGCATCTTGTGCAGCTTCTTTTGTTGTTGAAAAGGTGGGTGTAGAAGGAGTTCCCACTAAGGAACAGGTGCTAAAGAGGATGAAAAATGAAAGCGGTAATATTAGCAGCGGGTAAAGGAGAGAGACTCTCACAAGGAAAGGATGAAAGCAAGCCAAAACCTCTAATTCCTTTACTTGGGCTTTCACTTCTCGAGCGAACAATTCTTTCGGCAAAAGAAAGCGGATTATACGATTTCACGATTGTTGTAGGGTATATAAGCGAAGAAGTTGTAAAATACGTGGAAACGAACCAGAAACATTTAGGTGTAAATATAGATTTTGTCGAAAACGAAGAATGGGAGAAAGGGAATGGACTATCAGTGTTGAAGGCGAAGAAAACGCTGAAAGAAGAAGATTTTGTTCTTTTGATGTGCGACCATGTATTTGATTCGAGCATCTTAAAGGAACTGCTGGGATACGCAAAGAATAGAGGGAGTAAATGTGTTTTATGCGTGGATAAACCTGAAAATGTGTTTGATTTAGATGACGCAACGAAAATAGAGATTAGAGGAAATAAGCCAAAGAGCATTGGAAAAAGGATAGAGAATTACAATGCCGTTGATTGTGGCATATTCTATTGCACGTCAGAGATGTTCGATGCGTTGGAAAATGAGATAGGGAAAGGTAAGTATGAGTTGTCAGATGCGGTCCAATGCTTGATTGAAGATGAAAAAATAGAGGTTCTTGACATTGGCGGCAGGTTCTGGTGTGATATAGATACACCAGAGAGTTTAGAATACGCGAAGAGAAAGATGCTCGATTCCCTCACAAAACCGACTGATGGGGTGGTTTCGGAATACATTAACAGAAGGTTTTCAAAAAGGGTGTCGAAAAGGTTGGTGAATACGAATATTACACCAACACAAATAACCGTCATGAGTTTTATCATGGCATTGGCGTCCGCAGCTTTCTTCTTCCTCGGTGAATATAAGTATCTCATCATGGGAGGGCTATTAGCGCAGGCTTCTTCTATTATTGATGGATGTGATGGCGAGGTAGCGAGGTTGAAGTTTTTAGAAACAGATTACGGCGCTTTTGTTGATTCTATCTTAGATCGATATGCCGATGGAGCAATGATTTTAGGGTTGATCTTTGGTTATTGGATGCTGAATGGAGGTATATCCGTGTGGATAATCGGTTTTTTCGCACTCACAGGCTCATTTATGATAAGTTATACAAATGCACGATTTGAAAACATCTTTGAAAAATCGGTTAAAACAAGGATACCAATAAGGAGAGATATGCGTTTGTTTATAATCATGATTGGTGCTTTTTTCAACCACGTTTTAGCCATGCTTTTGTTATTGGCAATACTCACGAATATAGAGGTCTTCAGGAGGCTTTTTTCGATGCAAAGGTAGAAGTGTAGGTCAAAAACTATCTTGCTACCTGTTATCTTGAATCTTAGAGTTAATTAAATGCCCTTCAAACAACACTATATAAAAAGATAAGACATACTATATAACCACCCACAACTGTTAGAACGGTTGCTATTCTGGAAAGGGGAAAGAGAAGTGACAAGAGAGAAGTTAAGCGGTGCGGAAATAGTAATAGAGGAGTTGAAGAATGAAGGAGCAGAAGTAGCCTTTGGAATCCCCGGAGGCGTTTTATTAGATTTATACGAAGTACTTTATACTGAGGATGCGGTACGGCATATATTAATGCGGCATGAGCAATGTGCGGCACATGCTGCTGACGGCTATGCACGGGTTTCAGGAAAAACCGGTGTTTGTATCGCCACTTCAGGTCCCGGTGCCACAAATCTCGTTACCGGACTGGCAAATGCAAGCATGGATTCTACTCCCGTGGTAGCATTGACCGGACAGGTGCCAACCGCAGCAATAGGAAGCAATGCATTTCAGGAAGCAAGCACCTTCACCATCACCATGCCCGTCACGAAATATAATTTCCTCGTAAAGAGAACGGAAGACTTACCTAAAGTCCTCCATAATGCCTTTTATATCGCTAATACCGGACGTAAAGGCGTCGTTTTGGTTGACCTCCCAAAGGATGTCCTGGCAACCAAGGTAGAAGTGGATTTGCATCAAAAGGAGACGTTCGCAGGCTATAATCCGAAGATGAAACCGAATAATGTGCAAATAAAGAAGGCAGCAGAGGCGTTAGTAAATGCTGAGAGGCCGCTTATAATAGCAGGTGGTGGTGTTATCAGCACCGGTGCTACGGAAGAGTTACGTCACTTAGCAGAATTCCTCGGTGCTCCTGTAGTAACAACACTTATGGGTAAAGGCGCTATTCCTGAGAATCACCCATTCTCTCTGGGCATGGCAGGAATGCACGGACGCATTTATGCGAACAGAGCGATTTATGAATGCGATGCTCTCCTTGCTGTGGGAACACGATTCAGCGACCGGTTAACAGGATGGCAATTAGACCAGTTCGCTCCGGACGCAACATTAATACATGTGGATATAGATGCCGCGGAGATAAACAAGAACATACAGGTGGACATACCAATTGTGGGCGATGCGAAGTTTGCACTTGGAGATATAATCAAATGGCTGGAGAAGAAGAAAAAAACAGCTAACAAGAGTGTGTGGGTGCAGCGGATAAAAGAGATGCATTCGGCGTGTGAAGATTGTATAAAAGATGTAGGTAGAGCGGGTTCGTCAATCTCGGATATGTTCATAAAAGAGATCAACGCGATACTGGATAGCAATGCAATAGTCACCACAGAAGTGGGGCAGTGTCAGATGTTTGCCGCGCATTATTACATAACGAAGAAACCGCGCACGTTTATATCCTCCGGCGGGCTCGGGACGATGGGATTTGGATTTCCCGCAGCGATAGGAGCGAAAGTCGCAGCACCGGATAAGAAAGTCGTGGATATAGCAGGTGACGGCAGTTTCTTGATGACGTGTCAAGACTTGGCGACCTGCGTTGAGAACGATATACCAGTGGTGGTCTGCATCTTTGACAATCGGTATCTGGGGATGGTGCGCCAGTGGCAGGAGCTGTTCTTTGATAAGAGATACTCGCATACCAGTCTGGGAATGAGCCCTGATTTTGTTAAGTTAGCCGAAGCATTTGGCTGTTATGGAGAGCGAGTAGAAAAGCCGGAGGAGTTGAAAGACGCTTTACATAACGCATTCGAGTCTGGAAAGCCCGCAGTTATTGATATGATCGTGGGTAATGAGGACAAGATATTGCCCATGATTCCGCCAGGTGGTGGTTTAACAGGAATGATAGGAGCGGAGAGATGCAAACACATATAATTTCATTATTGGTAGAGGATCTTCCAGGAGTGCTTACGAGAATGTCCGGCATGTTCACGATGCGCGGGATCAATATCACCTCGCTCACCGTTTCACCATGCGAGAAGGACGGTTTATCAAGGATGACGGTGGTGATAGACGGTTCCGAGAAAGTGTTGGAGCAGGTGAGAAAGCAGCTCAGCAATCTGATAGAAGTGGTAAAAGTGGTTGATTTGGCGGAGAACAAGGCGATTATCCGTGATTTATGCCTTATGAAGATTCACGTGAGGGATTCAAATGCCCGTTCTACGGTCATGCAACTTGCGGAAACATACGGAGCGGAAATAGTAGACGCAACGCTGGATTCGGTGATAATCGAAGTTACGGACGATCCTAAAAGGATAGACCGACTTGTAAATTTGATGAAACAGTTCGGTGTAAAGCAATTGTTCAGGACAGGGGTTACAGCTATTGGTAGAGATACCGGTTTGGAGCGATAGATAAATCCTCTAAGTAAGATGAATTCACCGTTAGGAAAAAGCAACTTATAGTTATAAATATCTAATCTATCTACTTACTACTTGGAGATCATTGTTGGTAAACAATAAATGGAGGTTGAAAGGAACCATGGACGTATTACATGACGAGGATGTAGATGACAGCATTTTAAAGGATAAGACGGTAGCGGTGATAGGGTATGGCGCGCAAGGCGATGCGCAGGCGAACTGCTTGAAGGATTCGGGCGTTAACGTGATTATAGGCGAGACGGAGATATTGGGCGGCAGGCCGAATCCGAGCTGGACTAAGGCGAAAGCAGACGGCTTTGAGGTCATGCCCGTAGCTGAGGCGGCGGAGAAGGGCGATATTGTCCATATCCTGCTGCCGGATGAGGTACAGCCGGAGGTTTATGAGAGTCAGATAGCGCCGCAGATGAAAGCAGGAAAAGCGCTCTGTTTCTCGCATGGATTTAACATCTGCTTTAAACGGATCGTTCCTCCTGAGGATGTTGATGTTATCATGGCTGCGCCCAAGGCACCGGGTACTGAGGAGCGGAGGGCGTATTTAGATGGGTTTGGCGTTCCTGGTCTCGTAGCAGTGAAGCAGAACCCGTCAGGAAAGGCACGAGAAGTTGTGTTAGCTTTGTCGAAGGCGATGCACTGGACAAAAGCAGGCATCTTAGAATGCACGTTTGAACAGGAGACTTATGAAGACCTGTTTGGCGAGCAGTGCGTGCTCTGCGGCGGTCTGGTGGAGTTGATGAAGAACGGGTTTGAGGTTTTAGTGGAAGCAGGCTACCCGCCGGAGATGGCGTATTTCGAGTGCGTGCACGAGATGAAGCTGATCGTGGATCTTGTATGGGAAGGCGGGATAAAACGAATGGCCGAGGTCATCTCGAACACCGCAGAATACGGCATGTGGTCAGTCGGGAACGAGATAATCGGGCCGGAAGTGAAGGTGAAGATGCAGAAAGCGCTGAAGCGCGTGGAGAGCGGTGAATTCGCAGCGCAATGGGTAGAGGAGTACAAAAAAGGAAGACCGTTCTTGAAAGCGAGTAGAGAGGAGATAGGAAAGCACGAGATCGAAACGGTTGGCGAGGAAATACGGCAACTGTTCAAGAAGCAGTAAAATAATCCATCCTCCGCCAATGTCTCTTTCTTTTTTGAAGCGCAGTCCGACGAAGGTCGTCTTAGTCGGCCTTAATTACAGAGACCATGCCAAGGAATTGAAGATGAGGCTCCCGGAGCCGATCTTATTTTTGAAGCCGCCGACTGCGGTAATAGGTCCTGAGGAGAACATCGTGTACCCTGCACAGGCGACACGGGTGGATTACGAGGCTGAATTAGCAGTAGTTATAAAAACTAAATGCAAAGATCTTGGACAGGACGAGGTTATGGAGCACGTCGAGGGCTTTACCTGCTTGAACGACGTTACAGCTCGTGATCTGCAGAGTAAGGACGTGCAGTGGACACGTGCCAAGAGTTTCGACACGTTCTGTCCTGTGGGGCCGCAAATAGTAAAGGATATAGAGCCGAACAATGTAAAAATTCAAAGTTATCTTAATGGTGAGTTAAGGCAGGATTCGAACACGTCCAATTTCATATTTAGCGTTGAAGAGCTGGTTTCGTTTGCATCAAAGGTGATGACGTTACTACCCGGGGACATCATCGCAACGGGCACGCCAAGCGGGATCGGGGCGATGAAACGAGGAGATACAATAGAAATAAAAATAGAGGGGATCGGGACGTTGCGGAATTATGTGAAATAGGTTAAAAAAGCAACCACAGAAAAACTTTAAAAGGGTAAATCCGCGAGGATTTAGAGGGAAATTTCCACCCCATTATTATTCTCAAAATCAGAGGGAGCCCCTCATTTCTATCGACGGTATCGCAACATTGAGCGTGCAAGTTTTTGACCATTGTTACGAATGGAAATAAAGCGAAAGGTTTAAGTGATAGCAGATAAAATATTACTCAGATAGAGAAAAATGAAACGATGTGATATTTGCGGTGATGAACATTTTGAAGAATCACCTTCATGCGAAGCATGCCATAAGGTGGTTAGTAAATATCAGAATAAGACAAAATACTCAATGGAAGAAGTAAGAAAAGCATTGAAAGATGCTTATTCTCATAAGAGTGAGGAGAAAAAAGAAAGTTTTTTTAAATGCACATATACTGGAATGGTTGGGAAATTTAATACTCAAGATGAACCTCTTCGTACCTTCGATGATGCTTTAATATTGACATTAGACCATAAAAATCCCAATAGAAACGAACTTGTTGTTTCTTTGAATATTATAAACAAAATGAAAACCGATATTCCTTTTGATGATTTTAAAAATTTTGTGATAACTCTTGGAGAATATTTCAAAGAAGAAAACGATACAAATTTTAAAAACATTGAAAAAGAACTGAAACAAATATTTGGATAAAGAGATTCTTGTGGATGCCCCACAATTTAGAACCTTGACAAAAAGAAGCCCATATGGGGCTTTATATCCAAAAATAAGCATTCCATTTCGCAAAATATCTGATTATGGGACTAGCTCTGAATTCGGGGGTGGCGCGGCTGGGGCTTAATATGTGAAGGTAGTAAGATAATAATAACAGGATGCAAAGAAAATGGAAGCAATAGTGAAAAGTGAGAAAGATATTGAATCCATCGAATGGA
>JAUWQN010000015.1 GCA_030611045.1 Methanosarcinales archaeon | reverse complement strand
GGTAATTGTACACTGTGCGGTGGGTGCGTTACTACGTGCAGGCTGCTTGATCTCGGGTTTCTCAATATGGACTTTTCTGAGGGAAGACCGGTAATAGGAGAAGAGCCGCAACTTTCGTCAAGTTGTGGATCGTGCTATGCTCCTAAAGGAAGACCAGTGATAAGCGAAGGGCAGCAGTGCCCGATAGATTGTGGATACTGCTATTATCAATGCCCACGGGTAGAGGCGCCGGAATTAAGAGAAGGCCTGGAAGAGCTTTACGAAGTTGTGAGTGAAGATAATGAGATAAGAGAGGCGTGTCAGAAGGGCGGTGGTGCTTTTCTCTCGCTACTTGCTTCTGCACTTGCTGATGTGATAGTGGAGGGCTGTATAACCGTTGCAGATAAGGGAGATTTAACGCCGGAGATACGTGTTGCGATGAATAAGGCAGCATTAATAGAGAGCGCGGGTGGCACCTACGGATATGCGGCGACACTGACGGGTATAGCAGATGCGATTTTGAACTACGGCCTCTGGAGCGTCGCTCTGGCAGGAACTCCATGCCAGATGGCTGCGTATGAGAAGATGCTCGCGGTGGGACGTGGCACACACAATGCCCATGATTTCTCGTCCAATGTGCGATTACGAATCGGTCTGCTTTGCCAGGGGGCTTATTCGTATGATACCCTATTGAATGATTATCTTGAACGCGAGCGTGGTATACCCATTGATGAGATAACAAACTTGGACATTCAGGATGATGGTCTGCATGTGTATGCCAGCGATAAGGAGCTGTTACATGCAGGACTTGAGGAGATCGCTGGTTACAAGCGAGAAGGGTGCAAGATCTGCGAAGATTTCATCGGGCAGTTTTCTGACATAAGTGTGGGGCATATCGGCTCACCAGCGGGTAAGTCAACGGTTATAATTCACACTGATTTTGGTAAGGAGGTTTTTGAAAGTGCGCTGCAGTGGGGCTTTATAGAAGCGAAGCCGCTGGAGAAGTCAAGCGCGGATTTGATACACCAGTTGCAGCAAGAGAAGAAAGCGGCTGGGATGGCCGAGAAGGCGCGAAGGAAGCAGTAATAGTAGTAGTTGGCAGAACTCAAAAACAGAAAAAAGCTCGGATTTTTTATTATTTTTCTGGCAGTTAAAGAGCGGAGCTTTGAATAATCAATTTTTGTCATTCATACGGTTACCGCAACTAATGGTTCGGAATAGACATTTACCTTACCCCTTTCTTCGGAATTGGCTCTCCATCTTCAATGATGCTCTCGATGGTCATTTCAACTACTTCTCTTATATTCCTTAATGCTTCTTCTCTGGTATATCTCTTAAATAAAGCGATAAATTCATTCTTCACGCATCAACCCGTCCTCATCCGCATACCGCTCTATCAACTGGCTTATCTCTTCACTGTACCACCCTTTCTTAATAAATCGCGGATAGATCGGCAACCGTTCTCGTAATTCAAACGGTGCAATTTTGCGCCTGAGTTCTTCCTCTCCTGGCCACGGTGATTCTGGATTGATATAGTCTATGGTTCGCTCTGATATTCCACCGAGGTCTGATGCGCCCAACACGATCAATTCTTTCGGTGCTGTTAAATTTGGCGGAACCTGTATCGCTATCTCGTCAGGCAATATTGCTCGCGCTGCACGGACAATTTCCTTCATCTCATCGAAACGTGGTGGTTTTGTGCTCCACATCGCCGTTGACTGCTTGGGCAAGAACGGCTGAATGATAACTTCCTGGATCTGCCCGTATTGCTCATGTAGCGATTTTATAGCGTTTAAAGAGCAAATACTGTCTTCTTGCTCCTCTCCTATGCCCACTAATATGCCTGTAGTGAACGGTATTTTCAGTTTACCTGCCTCTTCTATCATCTTCAATCGCAGCGTGGGATCTTTGCCCGGCGAGTTCTTGTGTGCCGCAAGCTCCGCAGTGGTTTCGAGCATCAAGCCCATTGAGGCGTTCACGTCGCGTAACTCCTTGAGTTCATCTCGGCTCAGCACGCCCAAATTGCAGTGCGGCAGTAACCCATGCTGTATCGCAATTTCACAAAGATTTTTCGTATACGCAACGAGCGAGGTAAAACCTTCTTCGATAACGCGGTTGTTGAAGAACGAGGACAAATATGCGAGTTCTGGATGCTCGCCCGCGGAAAAAAGAGCTTCGGTTGCCGCTCCTTTGTGCTGGACAACGTTTAAAAAGTCCTGCACTCCTGTAACGTACGCAGCTTCGCGGCTGCGCGCTTTGAACACGCAGTAGTCGCATGCATTCCTGCATACGTTCGTCACCGGTATGAAAATGTTTTTGGAGAAGGTTACGTATTTTCGGCTCATTTCATTTCGTTTTGTGTACTTAGTTAAAGTATAAATTAATACAAATCACAAAATAAACTAAAGTAAAGTAGCGTAGGGGGAATAGAGATATGAAAATAATACCAGGAATTTCCATGCAGGTTCTGGCTGCGAGAATTGCAACGGAACTGGGCGGTAACGTCTCATTATGCGAGTTCAAGAGGTTCCCAGACGGCGAGTTATACACGCGTGTGGTCGACGACATAAAGGACGAAGAAGTAACCATCGTGCAGAGCCTTATGGCTGATTCCGGCATGATCGGCTTGCTGCAATTGATAGATGCCGTAGAGGAAGCACATAAAACAACAGTGGTTATCCCGTATTTAGGGTATGCAAGGCAGGATAAGCGGTTTAAACACGGTGAAGCGATAAGTTCACGGGCAATAGCACGAGGCATAAGCTTTGCAGGCATCGTGGATAAGATTTATGTGGTTAATGTGCATAACAGAGCGGTCTTAGAGTATTTTGATGTAGAGGCAAAGGATCTGGATGCTGCACCTTTAATCGGCGATTACATCGCGCAAAAAGGAATAGCACAGCCGATGATAATAGGGCCTGACGAAGGTGCAAGAGAGTTAGCGAAGGCTGTTGCTGCCCCCCACAGCTTCGATTACGATGTCCTGGAGAAGAAACGGATAAGTGGCGATGAAGTGCAGATAAAGCCAAAAGAGGTAAGCGTGGAAGGAAAGAACGTGGTCATCGTGGACGATATCATCTCCACGGGTGGCACGATCGCAGAAGCGGCTTCTATGCTCAAAGCACAGGATGCTAACGATATATACGTCACATGCATCCATGGCCTTTTCGTGCAAAATGCCACTCTACGAATTCTCAACGCAGGCGTCAAAGAGATAATTGCGACCGATACAATACAATCAATCTTCAGTGAAATAAGCGTAGCGAAGATGATTGCAGAAGAATTGACCAGGTGAGCTTTCTTTACTTTACTTTACTTTTATTCTCCTCCAAAGAAGCGCCTCATCATTGGATGCATCTCCATCATCTGCTCTGATGCTATATCCTCATAGAGCCTGTAAGCAATGCTCACTCCCAGAAGTAAACCTGTTCCTGATGCCTGCCCAAGTGTGCCGAACATATTTGCAACCACACACATCACTCCCAGTATAGCACCGCCCATGAGCGCTATTTTCGGGATGTATCCTTCCATCATTCTCTCTATCGCTACAGGGCTCCTCCGATGTCCAGGGATTTGCAGTCCTGACCGGTATATCTGTGACGCCACATCCTTAGGCCCCATTCCAGTCGTATTTATCCAGAATAGAGCGAATATTGCTCCACCTATAGCCATAAACGCAATGTCAACACCCAACCTCATAGCAATTTGCCAACCCGCAACGTTCGGATAAGCGCTGTGCACAAGTGATGGGAACCAGTCCCAGGGACTATAAACAGGGTCAAGATAATACATCAAGCCTGAAACCGCACTGTTTTCATCGTACGTTCCAAAGATGGTGATTCCACGAGAATAAAGCAGCCTTCCAAAACCCTGTATACTCGCCTGTAATGCTCTTACAAGGATCATCGGAAGCACACTCGCGTATAAAAGCTTAATTGGGAACCTGCCACGGGCACCTCTCGCCATCGAATGTGCCAGTGGTATCTCTAAACGAGTACTCTCAAGGTAAACCACGAGGAAAAATATACCGATAGTTGAGAAAAGTGCGATTAAGTTATGCTGGAAAAGGAACGTTATTCCCCCACTCAGTATAGTATTCCCAAGATCTCCTTGTTGCACCAGTTCTATCCATCTGGGAATTACGCCCACCGCCCAGCCGCTTTCGTCGGGAACCCAATTTATCAGCCCGGTAATTATCGCCTGTGAGACCCCAGCGATGATGAACAATGAAACACCTGATCCGATCCCCCATTTTGATACCACCTCATCCATGAAGTAGATAAGCATTCCGCCGATGAAAATTTGGATGAAGAGCATGAACGCGATGACCTGCAAAGATACACCCAGCATTGCGGCTATTTCCGGACTCGGCTTATAAAAGCCCACAACGTACGTCATGCTAATGAGAGCGGCAAAGGCCACAACGAGCAGTTTCTGCATGTTTTGGTAAAACGCCTGGTCTCGAGGGTCGCTCAAGTTCAATTTTATTATTCCCGCACCGACCAGAAGCTGTAGGACAATAGAAGCATCAACGATTGGCATGATTCCCAGCGCAGTTAGTGAAAACATTTCCCCCGCGAATATCGCACGCCATCTGCCGAAAAGGTCCAGCGATTCCGGCGACAGCCCGAAGAGGGGGACGTTACCAAGGGCGAAAAAGAGAACAAGTATGGCAAGAGTCCAGCCTAACTTCGCTTTAAAATGAATGTGCCACCCCGGGCGTTCAACCATGGGGAATTTACTTAAAATTGGCGTTAAAGCATCCCGTAAATTTAGCTCGGTCATCTAAAGCAACACTCACTCATACTCCGCTTTCTACTTCTATTTCTACACTTCCACCTACACGTTCTATTTTTTCCTGCGCTGTTTTTGATATTTTGTTCGCTTTGAGCATCAGCTTCTTCGTTACTTCCCCCTTGCCCAATATTTTCTGTATACCGAGTTCATTTACATCGAGATAAATGCCATCGCCTTTTTCTTCAGCCTTTCCTCGCTCTATCAGCTCTCCCAGTATCTCTTCCAAATCACCCACGTTCACCGCCGTATCGTCGCTGCGATTGTAGGTGGGTAGCTGGGACTTGTTTTTTCCCTTTCTTATCCCCCTTTTCAAAGACCTTACAACGTGATGCGCGTATGCGCCAGCATTCCCGGATCCTCCTTTACTCCCTTTCCCTCTTCTCTTCTTAGCCGAGCCACCACCGCAGGTTCTTGTTCCTCTTATCCGTTTTATCCTCTTCTTCATATACACTGACCCTTGTCTATATCCTACCAGCAGTTTAAAAGCATCATTTATATAACTTTACCTTTTATATCTCTACCACAACAATAGTATAGTTTGCCTTGTATTATAAATTTGGAGGATTAAAAGGGAGATGCTAAAAGTAGGTATAAAAGTAGAAAATGTAGTAGCGAACACACGGCTTGCCGAAAGCCTCGATCTGGAATATATTGAATCGAAGTTGGAAGATGCGACGTTCACGAAGAAAAAATTCCCTGGTCTGGTTTACAGGACAAAGGATCCAAAAGCCGCTTTTCTCATCTTTCGCTCCGGGAAAGTGGTGTGCACCGGGTCAAAGACTGAAGCAGGCGTTCGGAAGGTAATGGACATGCTTGCTGCCGCACTTCTAGGCTTAGGTCTGGAAGTGGATGAGCATCCGACGTTTAAAGTGCAGAATATCGTCGCTTCTGCCAATCTTGGAAGAGAACTTAATCTCGGAGCCATCGTGGTGGGGTTAAAGCTTGAAGGCATGGAGTACGAGCCGGAGGTTTTTCCCGGGTTAGTGTATAGAATTAAGGATCCTAAGAGTGCTATATTGATCTTCAGCTCTGGACGGTTGGTTATAACCGGTGGGAAGTCCATAGAGGATTGTGAAAAGTCAGTACAGGTATTACTTGATAAATTGACAGAGCTGGAATTGATTGAACCGTAAAAGTTGAAAATAGGACGGCAATCGCGATTTATAAAAGGATAGAATCGAAAGGACTCGGATAAAAACCATAAAATGGCAGAACTTTATTTCTGCCTCTCTATTGGCACCTGTAACGGTCGGAACGCGTAATACAAAACAATCTTTTTTTGCTCGAGTAAACTATTCTTTTAGAAGGGAGTTGTTTATGCTTGAAGCAATAGGGAGGATAACAATACTTCTTGTACTAGCCTTCGCGGTTCTTATAGCATTAGCCCTTATCGTTTGCGCCTTTGCGTTACATACAAAAAAAATAATATTGCCGAATTTCCTGTTGTTCGTAACAAGCGTACTTTATGAGCCTTTGCGCAGACTGCTTCCGTTCTTTCACGTTGACCCAACGCTGATAGATCGGGTATCAATTGAGATACGGAATTCACTTAATTATACCGAGTTCTCCGCTACGAAAATGGAAGAGCGTGTTTTACTCTTGCCACAGTGCATCCGAAGCACGGAATGTCCAGCTAAACTGAGCCCGCTGGACGGTATCCATTGTATGGAATGTGGTAAATGCGTAATTGTGGAATTAAGTGCTGTTTGCAAAGAACTTGGCATCAGGATGTATATATCGCCAGGTGGGACATTCACAGGAAGGATTCTTATGCACAGCAGACCAAAAGCGGTAGTAGGTGTTGCTTGCTACCCCAATCTGCATGACGGGATGTTAAATGCAAAGCTCATGGGTGTGCCAGCGCAGGGCGTGCCTTTAACAACCCCCGGATGCGTCAATACCACCGTTGATTGCGAAGAAGTAATAACGAGGTGCAAACTACTGCAAATATCAAAATGAATGATCTAATACCATCCTCAGTATATGTACTGGTAGGAAAAGTATTTGTAATCGTTGTTGTATTAGCGGCAGCGCTAATTTCAACTGCTATCTGCTTAGCCATTTATAAAAGAGACCTCTTCCCAAGATTCACGCTCGTTGTGCTTAACCTCTTTTACCAACCCGCCAAGCTAATCATCGGTTACTGCCATATAAATCCCATAATAGTGGACGAAATAGGTATTGCACTGATGAATTCGATCTACAAAGATGCGTATGCGAAGACACCATTGGATAAGAGAATAGTGTTTCTGCCTCAGTGCCTTCGCAGCCTCGAATGTCCGGCGAAGACATCGTCGCAAGAGGGTATAATCTGTGAAGAGTGTGGTAAATGCGGGATTGCGGAACTTAAAAAAGTGTGTGATGAACACGGGGTAGGAATTTGCATCGCACCTGGTGGTGAATTTGTTAAGCGTGCGATAAGCGATAAAAAGCCTGTGGCTGCAATCAGCATTGCATGTCAGCACGACCTTTACGAGACAATGAGATATGTTACATTAAAAGGCGTGCCGATGATAGGCGTATTGCTTTCAAAGAGCGGTTGCGTGATGACAGAAGTGGATTGGGAAGAAGTGAAAAGGATGTTATTTTTATAGCGGACCTTAGGATATATATGGCAGATAATGGTATGAATTCTCTAAAATGTATCTCGCAGGAAAAACTCCGAAACGCAGGAAAACGAGAAAACCTAAATTGTTGACACAGATTAACGCTCGTGGGCTCTGCCCACGCTCCCCGCAAGCCCTGAAAGGGCTTAATTAACACAGATGATAAAAATCAACAATGTTCACCCTAAATAAATCTGTGTAAATCTGAGTCTTAAAGAGAAGGCAGTTATACTTTATATACAATAAAATGCGGAAATATGACGTGAATGACGTGATAATCGTAGGTGCTGGTCCTGCCGGGGCGATAGCAAGTAAAACTTGTGCAGAGAAAGGACTTAGGACTCTACTTTTGGAGAAGGAAAGAATGCCAAGGTTAAAACTCTGTGGTGGTGCAGTATCAACGAGCGCACTGTCACACCTGGATTTTGGAATTAAAGATAATCTGATAGAGCGAGAATGCTATGGTGAACGAGTTCATTTTAAGAATTATCAAATAGAAGTAAGAAGGAAATCGAGGATGGGGATACTTGTATCCCGAGATAAATTTGATGCGTACATCGTTTCAAAAGCAGTTGATGCCGGCGTTGAGCTTCATGATGGTGAAAAAGTGACATCTATAACTCCAAAACAGTCAAGGATAGTTGTGGAAACTAATAAAGAAAAGTACAATGCAAAGGTAGTTATCGGTGCTGATGGTGTTAATAGTACAGTTTCAAAGTATGTTCGTGATTCTTATAAGCCTGACGAGTTGGGGCTCTGTATCGGCGCTGAAATTCCGGCTAGTAACGAAGCTGTTGATGAGTACATAGATACTGCCGTGGATATGCATTATGGTATCTCTAAATTTGGCTATGGTTGGGTATTTCCTAAAGAGAAGCATTTTTCTGTTGGTGTGGGTGGAATCCTTTACAGCATGAAGAACCCACGGAATATATTTATGACTTTCCTCAAGAATTTAGGTTTTAGCACCGACGTCGTTACGCATGCTCATCTAATTCCTTCTGGCGGCTATGATAGAGAAGTATGCTCAGATAGAATAATTCTGGTCGGCGATGCTGCAGGATTTGTTGATCCTTTCTCTGGTGAAGGAATTAAATATGCATTTGTCTCGGGGAAATTAGCTGCAGAGAGAGTTGTAGTGTCTTACGAGAATGACGATTTCTCAAAACAGGCATTGGATTCATATAAAGGATTATGCTATAATTCGTTTGGAGAAAATTTAAAATATTCGTTGAGATTGACAAAATTGATGAATAAATATCCTGATATCTTCTTTAGACTTCTTTCATCCAATAAAATGGTTTTAGATAAATGGCTTGGTGTTCCTGCAGAGGGAATGGAATATAAAGAGTACATAAAATGGCTCATTCCACGAGTGCCGTATTTCATGTTAAAAACACTATTGCATTTCTAATTAAAAATGTGTATTCGCCATTTTGACTCAAATTAAGTAGTCTTTATTTTTCACCGCTATATTCGCACCACACATAGGGCATTTATTCTCTGATGTAAGGTGATAACCAACCACATCAACCCCATATCGCTTGATTAGCAGCTCATCGCAATGCGGGCAATACGTATTTTCATAAGGATGCCCGGGGACATTGCCGAGATAGACGTAATTCAAACCCTCTGTTCTCCCTATTTCCCGTGTACGCTCCAATAGTTCGATCGGTGTTCGTCCGTTGTAAAGGCCGACTTCGAGCGACTTGTACACAGGATTATTGTAATATCCCTCCTTTTTAGCGAGTGAAAAAACATCAAGCGAATATTCTAAAAGCAGTGTTGGCTCGTTAAAGGATATTGAAGTCCCCTGACATCCCCTCCCTTTCACCATCCGCACGAGTCTATCGGGCGAAATATAATTATTACACCTCGCACGAGTTGGAACTGCTTTGCTAATCCCCCAATTCTGGCACCATGGGCAGGAGAAATTACAGCCGTAACTGCCGACCGTTAATGCTTTGCTGCCCGGGAAGAAATGGAAAAAAGGTTTCTTCTCTATTGGATTCGCACTTATGGAGGAAATATTGCTATATTCCAGAGTATATAGTTTTACATCTATATTCATCCGTGTTTTACAGAATCCTAACCTGCCTACCGCAATCTCGCGGAACCGATTACATGTTTTGCATCTTACTTTTTTACCTGCTTGCTCGTACAACAGAGCTTCTTTTACGCAGCTCGTGGTTTTCATTCTTTCTTTTATGCAGATTTTTTTTTTAAAAAAGCTTTATAACATGAAAAAGCGAGAAGATAAAATGGGCATAGAATCATGAAAGTCGTCGTTTCGCTGGGTGGCATATTTTTCTCGGACGCTGAGACCATAAAGAACGTTGCGGAAGTTTTGGATGAACTTGCTAAATCGTGCAATTTATACGTAGTTACCGGCGGTGGAGAACGAGCTCGTGAGTATATAAACATAGCACGTGAGTTAGGTGCAAACGAAGCACTCTGTGATTATATTGGTATAGCTCTGACACGAATAAATGCGAAATTGCTCATTTCTGCGTTAACAAATGCGTATCCAGAGCCTTTTCTCGATTATAAAGAAGTTGCAGTGGCAAAGGTGAAAGGCGATGAAAAGCGGATAGCCGTTATGGGTGGAGTAAGCCCAGGATATACAACTGATGCAGTGGCTGCGATCCTCGCGGAATTCGTTAATGCTGACCTTCTCCTCGATGTGACTTCGGTAGATGGCGTTTATGATGCAGACCCGCGTATAGATCCCAGCGCCAAGAAATACGACAAGCTCTCACCTACGGAACTCGTAGCTCTGACAATGAAGGGGGATCTAAAAGCGGGTTCGAGAATTGTTATAGACCCTGTTGCCGCGAAGATAATAGAACGAAGCGGAATAAAGACCATCGTTATTAACGGGAGTGATCCGCGTGGTATTATAAATGCAGTTCACGGAAAGCATCAAGGCACTGAGATAACGTGAATAAACCTTTCTTTTAAAAAGAAAGCTTTACAAAAGAAGGAAAGTTTCCCTCAGCTTAAAGAATGGTGCCCGGGGCATTTAGGGGCGCCATCATGCTACCATGGGTCACAGGTCACAGTGGGTCATGGATGGGAGGTGGTGGAGAAATACATATCGGGGCAGAAGGGTTACGCGAAGACAGATACTGTACCGGTGGTTGTGATAGATGAAGAAAAAGGAAAACTTAGAGCGCACAAAACCGGGTACATGTCGCTTTATAACAAACTTTTTGGAGGGAAGCATCAAAAATAAGAAATCGAAAAGCTTTTATATATCGAGGATAAAAGCGTAGTTTAAGTCATATGCCCTTGTGCTTAGGTGCAGGCCTCGTACTTAAGTACGGGGTATAGTGACTTACTATCATAAATAGGAGATTGAAAATATGAAACGATATACATTTTTTTTTACAATTCTAAGTATAATTCTGATGATAATCCTCACTTGCGCCACTGTATCGGCTGAAGACGTAAGAGTTGGTAAGGGTCTAGGTGATGGGAGCGGTGTTGGCTATGATGCTCGCAATTCATCTATTTGGACCGATTTATTGTCTATTAAATACATTCTTGGTGGATTTATTGCCCTATTAGGACTTATTCTCTTAAAAACCGTCAAAATAAATCAAAATACAAGAACAATTCTAATGTGTTTCACATTTCTACTATTCGGAGTGTTGGTGATCATGCGTGAACCCAGCCCATTACGAGCAGTAGTAGATACTTTGACATCTATGCTAACTGGCAGTATGATCCCTTATAAAAAACTCACTATGTTATTATTCATCAGCGGACTATCAATTATCGGATCAAATTTATTTTGTGGGTGGGTCTGTCCGTTTGGGGCACTTCAGGAGATAGTCAATAATATCTCAGTACCGTTTAAAACCAAATTACCATTTAAAATAACTAATAGTATTAGAGCATCGCTTTTTATTATCAGTTCAATCATGGTTCTCACTATAGGAAGCGATCTATTTAAATACCAGGTCCTAAATCCTTTCGAACTCTTCGAATGGGAGTTTGGACTTATATTAGCATTTTTGATTGGAGTGATATTGATCGCATCTCTATTCGTGTACCGTCCTTATTGCTATCTCATATGTCCAGTGGGGTTTCTAACATGGTTACTTGAACATGTAAGCATTTTTCGTATGCGAGTTGACCGGAATAAATGCAATGATTGTAAAATATGTATTTCAAAGTCTCCATGTCCGGCAATTAAATCGATCTTAAAAAGTGATATAGTACGACCGGATTGCTACTCTTGTGGTATCTGCATTGAAGCATGTCCAAAAGATGCACTGGAATTCAGATTGAAAAAAATAAGGATCTCAGATAAAGGGTAGTTGTTAAAAAATAACCGGAGGAGGATAGAATCCCAACGATTACCTTACCTAGCTCGCGAAGTGCATTTAGAGCCAGAAAAACGAAGGCGGATTATGAAAAGTCGCCAAAAGGAATAATTGTTCAAAACAAGGGTGAAAGGATTATGGACTGCGCCTCATTGGAAATGAAAAATCAGGAGAACCGATAGCTGTATAAATATTGAGCATCTACATGATGCCCCGGACTAGAGCGAAGTGAAGTCCGGGGACTATACTTACTTTTTGAATTGTGAATCCGCCTCTTTATTCCAAGGAGATTCGCACAGGATTAAGCACTCTTATACCCAGCTTTGCAGCTTCCTCTACTATATCCCCCCTTTTTCTCCTTCCAACACGGGAGGCTATTCGCACTGCCATTCCTTCATCTCCCGCAACCTCAGCTTTAGCAAGATCGTTCGTGTTGAAAACAAGCACTTCCCGCACGCCAGAAGGATGCAATCCACGTTCTTCCTTCTTTCTCCGATAGCCTACTTTCACTCTCGCACCTTTCGCCGCTATATTCTCCCGCATCTTATTGTCGTGCCCACGAGGTCTTCGCCAGCTTTTGCTCAGCTTCTTCTTTGTCCGCCATCCATATCGCTCGAATTTCATCCTTCCTCTCTTCTTCATCTCCTCAAACCCTCCTTTTAAAAAGAACGCTTTGATAAAAAACTTATTTTTTTCTTTTTGCACTGTGGGGCTCTGCCCCACGACCCCGAAAAACCAGTAAGGGTTTAGTTTTCTTTTTGCAAAAAAGAAAAAGTGTTGTGGTTACAGCTTCACGAGCATCACATCAAATATGTTTTCCACGTGCTTTATCTCTTCTATACTGCCCTCACTAACCATACTGTCCACGTTAATCACCATGACCGCCTCTCCTCCGACCTTCTCTCTGCCCACCTGCATCCCCGCTATGTTTATGTCCCTGTCGCCTAAGACCGTGCAAACAGGACCGATCACCCGCGGTTTATCGAGGAAGGAGCAGATAAGCATGTAGCCAGAAGGAGATGCATCCACCCTGTAGCCGTTTATCTGCACTATTCGTGGATCGTCTTTTCCGAAGAGTGTGCCTGAAACCGTCTTCTTTTTCTCTTCGCCCTCTATCCGTGTAATCGTGGTAATACTAATCAATGAGCTGAAATCTTCAATCTCTTCCGTCTTGCTTTCCGTAATTTTTATCCCGAATTTCTTTGCTATTGCCTCGGCATTCACATAATTCACACCATCGGTGAACAATGAGAGGAAACTCTTCAGGATCGCCCGCGTAATTATTCGCGTGTTCTTCCCTATGCCTGAATCTGCAAATCCTAATTCTCCCTCGTAAGAGACGTTGAATTGTTCAATTCTACCTGTTTTGGGTATGAGCTGCGCAGCGAGCAGTCCCAGTTTCTCTCCTAATCCTAAATAAGGGTTTATGGTGTCCATTATCTCCTCTTCGACATAGATCATGTTCACGGTATTCCTTACCGGTTTGTTCTGTAACGCATCTATGACCTCATCTGCAATACCCAGAGCAGCAGCCTTCTGCGCTTCGGTGGTAGATGCGCCCAGATGTGGCGTAACAATCACTTCTTCCAGTTCCAGCAAATCACGTTCCTCTGGTGGCTCCTGCTCGAAGACATCCAGAGCGGCTCCTGCTACTTTTCCACTCTCTATCGCTTCTTTCAGCGCATGCTCATCAATTATTCCACCTCGTGCGCAATTTATCACACGAACACCTTCCTTCATCAACGCGAACTCGTTTGCACCGATCAGGTGACGGGTGTCCTTTGTCAGAGGTGTATGGAGCGTGATAAAATCTGCGACCTGAAAGGTCTCATTTAAACTTGCAAGGGTAATGCCAAGCTCTTTTGCCTTCTCTACTGTTATAAAGGGGTCGTAGGCAACGACTTTCATTCCAAGCCCTTTTACTCTCTTCGCAACTTCACTACCCACTCTGCCCAGGCCTATTATGCCTAATACCTTGCCATTTACTTCCACACCCATGTGCTTTTTTCGATCCCACTTCCCTGATTTTAGCGACACATTCGCAGCCGGTATCTTCCTCGACAGGCTGAGCAGCATTGCAATAGTGTGCTCCGCCGCAGATATAGTATTTGCCTCTGGTGAGTTCACCACCAGTATCCCTTTTTCCGTCGCTGTTTCCACAGCTATATTATCCACGCCGACACCCGCCCTGCCTATCACTTTTAATCTGCCGGTGCTCCCGGCTTCTATTATCTCCTTCGTCACTTTCGTGCCACTTCGTATGACAATCGCATCGTAGCCTGCAATACGCTCCTTTAAATCCTTCTTGCTCAAGTCTAATTCAATATCAACTTCTGCAAACTCCCGCAGCTTCTTTATCCCCACCTCCGAGAGACTATCTGTTACAATCACTCTTTTCTTCTTTTCCGCTTCATTCTCCTTTGATTCCATCTACCATTCTCCCACTTTACCACTTCAAAGATTATACCAGAAATATAGCGTTGCTAAAATATAAGTTAAATAATCGGTAGAAAAAGGGATAAACTACCGGCTATTATTATCGTCTATTAGGTCAGAGAACGGTTCGTGATACGCTGTATCGTGTGGATTTTTTTCTGATAGTGCAAAATGGCAAAAGATAAGGTAATTGGAGGAGAAGTATAATAAATAGCGCGAGGTGGAATACCCATGACAGTAATCGAGATAAGAGAAGTAAAAAGTCGGGAAATTTTGGATTCTCGTGGGAATCCTACCGTAGAAGTGGACGTGAGTACAGCGAGCGGGTTTGGTAGGGCGAGCGTGCCTTCAGGAGCATCAACAGGGAGCAAAGAGGCATGGGAGAAACGAGATAATGAGAAGATACGATATAAGGGCAAGGGCGTTCTCAAAGCGGTTGAAGCTGTGAATACAGTGATTAAAAAATCACTCATTGGAATGAATGCTCTCGAACAACGAGAGATAGATACGCAGTTGATAGAACTGGATGGGACGGAAAACAAGTCGAACTTTGGTGCAAATGCTATCGTGGGGGCATCAATAGCGGTGTGTAAAGCCGCTGCGGATTCGTTAAACAAACCGCTCTTTGAATATATCTGTGAGGACGTCGCAGGGATGAAGCTCTCGTATGAGCTTCCCGTACCGATGATGAACGTGATAAACGGCGGGCTGCATGCGAGTAACGAACTGAGCATACAAGAGTTTCTCATCTTGCCAATGGGCTTTGGCCGATTCAGCGATTGTTTACGAGCAGGTGTTGAGACTTATCATACACTTAAAACAGTGTTAGCTGCGAAATACGGTAAGATCGCCACGAACGTAGGTGATGAGGGGGGCTATGCACCGCCTATGCGTATGACGACTCAGGCACTCGACGCGATAACAGAAGCGATAACTGCGGCTGGCTATTCTGAGGCTGAGATACGCTTGGGCATGGATGCTGCGGCTTCGTCTTTCTTCGACTCGAAGACACAGAAGTACAGGATCGACGGCGAATGGAAAGAGGGCGCTGAACTCATTGACTTTTATCAAGACCTCGTGAAGAGCTATCCGATAGCATTGATCGAAGACCCATTTGAAGAGGAATCTTTTGAGTTATTCGCAGAACTCACCGCTAAGATACCGCAGCAGATTATCGTAGGCGATGACCTCTTTGTGACAAATGTCAAGCGGTTAGAGGAGGGGATAAAGCACGGAGCGGCAAATGCAGTTCTGCTGAAGTTGAACCAAATCGGCAGCATTTCGGAAACGCTGGATACAATTCGATTGGCTAATAAAAACGGGTATAAGAAGGTAGTCAGCCATCGGTCAGGGGAGACTGAAGATTCGCTTATCGCCGACTTCTCGGTGGCAATAAATGCGGAGCTTATAAAAACCGGCGCGCCTGCACGAAGCGAAAGAACAAGTAAATACAATCAACTGTTGCGGATAGAGGAGGCAATGGGCGATAAGGCGAGGAGTAAGAAGATTTTTTGACGACAGATATAGCATCCACTTTTTAGTCAGGGTGAAAAGATGATGAGACGTTTCAGTTAAAGGGTGGTAAAGGGTGGTATAAGCGAACTTGACTTTGGATAGACCTAAGATAAGCAAAATTCTGAACCTCACAAGGAATAGGAAAAACATAAATAACGAGTAACGAGACGGGATTTATTTTGAGACGTTTAGAAGGATAAATGTATATGCTGAAAAATAGTAAGGCGTTAAGTATGTAAGTATATACAGGGTGAAATGCTATTAAAAACGCTCACGTTGAGGAATTACCGCAAGTATAAGGATGCGTATGTTGAGTTCCCGGATGGTGTTATAGGCATTATCGGTCTGAACGGAGTGGGAAAAACGACTCTAATAGAGGCGATCGGCTGGGTTCTGTTCGGTCATCATGCGGCGCGGACAACAAAGGAACTGATAAAACGGGACGGTGCATCGCTTCATGAGCCGTGCCGTGTAGCTCTGGAATTCGAGCTGGAAAGTGAGGGGTATAACGTAGTACGAGAGATGGTAGGCAAGAATTTAATGCCAAAAGCAAGTCTCATGATCAATGGTAAGCTCATAACGAACAATGCTGATGAGGTCACCGAAGTTATAACGGAAAAAATCGGTATGGATTACCTGTCCTTTTTTACTTCGGTATTCGCACGGCAGAAAGAGTTGAATGCGCTCTCTATTATGAAAGCTGCTGAACGCAAGAAGCTTGTGCTTCGAATGCTTGGTATAGAACGGATAGAGAAGAGTATACAGACGATACGAGAGGATAAACGCGATAACGAAAAGAGGGTAGAGGGTATAAAAGCGGCGACCGTGGATAAAGAGGGCAGGAAGAAGATAGACGTGCTGAGCAGTAAGCATGAAGAACTGGGGAGAACGCAAGAGGGGCTTTTACCGATTATCGAAGAGATAGAAGCCGCTACGAGCATTAAAGAGAAGGCGGTGGAGGACGCGAAAGAAGAATTGGAAATCGGCACGAGGAACTATGAGAACTACGTAGCGTTGAGCGGTAAGCTGAGCGAGCGACGAAGTGACCTGGAGAATGTAAGGAAGAGGAAGGAAGAGAAAGAGAAAGAGCTTGCAGATTTGCTCGTAAAGAAAAAACGACTTGAAGAGATTGCGGATAAAGAAACACGCTATTTCCAGTTTCGAGAGAAGAAGGAGCAGCTTGATGCGCGCCGGGAGAACTATCAGCGAAAGCTGGAGTTAGTAAAACGGGAAAAGAAAACCACGCTCGAACTGCAGAAACGTGATGATACTTTAAATGGTTTGAAAGCGCAGCAGGTAGAATTAGAAGGCGTAGAGGGGCAGGTGAACGCAGTAAAGCGTGAGATCGAGGTTGTACAGAAACAAAAGGAGCGTATACATGCTTCGCTCGGCGCTTTTAAATCACAGGTCGTACAGACTAAGAAGGAAATAGAGGAGCGCACCAGGAAGCAGAAGAGAATAGAGGAGTTGGGCTCTGAGGGCGAATGTCCCTTGTGCGAACGGAAATTAGGATTACATTATGAATGGTTACTAACGAAGCTACAGGAGGAGCTACAAACAAAAAGAGAAAGCCTTCATTCGATTTTTAACGAGTACAAACAGAAGAAGGAGGAACGTACTTCTCATGAACGTGCGGAGGAATTGCTCATACAGAAGGATAAAGAGCTGGATAAGCGTGTAATAGAGAATCGTGCAGTGGATACGCGAATTGTGCATGAAGAACGTGAGTTAGAGCGGTGGAAAACTGAGTTGGAATTGATACAAGCCGATTTGACGCCCATCAGTGATGTGGAATTTGATGTTAATGCTTATAAAGACGTTATTTCTGCTCTAAATAATCTTGAAGTGGTTTACAGGGAGATACTCGGGTTACGAGCAGAGATAGGACGGATTGGAGACGTAAAGAGTAACGTGCGAAAGTTACGAGAATTGGAACGCACAACGTCTGAGGCTATATCGGTCTTACAAAGACAGATAGATGAATTAGCATTTGATAAACGTGATTATGAGGCAAAGAAGGAGAGCTACGACCTTAAGAAGGAGGAATTGACCGAATCGAAACTCAGGCTTTTGGCAAAGCGAAACGAGTTCGAGAACGTGTGCAGGGACATAGAGCGAGTAATGGAGGATATAGAGGAGCAGAAGCGGTTATTGGCGGAGAAAGAGAAAGAAGAGACTGAGATACTGTATCTGAGTGTGCTGGAAAAGCTCATGAACGATTTTAAGGTTTATATGGTCGGCAGGATTCGTCCAATGCTCTCGGATTACGCATCAGAAATGCTCAGGAGGTTGACGGATGGTAAATACAGCGCGATGGAACTGGATGAGAACTATGATGTGTTCATTTATGACGAAGGGACACCATATGAACTCAATCGGTTCTCAGGCGGTGAGGAGGACTTAGCAAATCTATGTCTCCGGCTGGCGATTTCCGCTGTGGTTACCGAACGAAGCGCGATTCAGACGAATTTTATTATCCTCGATGAGATCTTTGGCTCACAGGACGCGTTTCGTAAACGTAACATTATACAGGCATTGAATGCGCTTTCAAAGAAGTTCCGACAGATATTTCTTATTACACACATAGAGGATGTGCGGGATTATATGGAATATGTGCTGCAGGTGACGGAAGATGAGGAGGGCGTAAGTTGGGTGCGGATGGAGGTATCGTAGAATTATCTAAAGCCCGTATTTTACGTTTCTAAAAAATATCGAACTTCGTTCCTTTATCTTTCCATTTTTTCCTTGAGCATAGTACGAACCTCTTTTGGCTCTGCCCTTCCTCTTGTGTGCTTCATCACCTGCCCGACTAAGAAATTCAATGCTTCTTTTTTGCCTGCATGGTAATCCTGAACGGCACTTTCGTTTTCCTTTATCACTGCTTCGATAGCCGTTTCAATCGCTTCTGACCCGATGCTTCCCAATCCTTTCTTTTCCATGATCTCCTCGGGCTTACCACCATGGTCGAGCATCTCCCGTATTATCTCCGTCGCCCCTCGGTCGGTAATCACACCCGTTTTCAAATACGTCAAAATAGTGACGAAATCATCAGGCGAAATCCTTGTTGACGCCTCTCGCATTGATATAGAGCGATAATTCAGCTCTCCTTTCAGCACATCCGCAATCCACGTGGCACTTAACTTCGGATCCCTCTTCGACGCTACGTCTTCATAAAAATCCGCGGTATGTATATCGAACGTGAGCGAATTCGCATGCTCCCTCGTTATCGAATACCGCTTGATGAATCGCAACTTCTTCTCGTCCGGGAGTTCGGGTATTTCCCGCCGTACCTCCTCTATATACTTCGCAATGCGAATAGGCACGAGGTCAGGCTCCGGAAAATAGCGGTAGTCGTGCTCAAACTCTTTCGTACGCATGGAAAGCGTTATGCCACGCACTTCATCGTAATGCCTCGTCTCCTGCTGAACGGTGAGTCCACGCCGCAATAAATTCCTCTGCCTTGTTATCTCGAAATATAACGCCTTCTCCACTCCTTTAAACGAAGATATGTTCTTCACTTCCGCACGCTCTCCACCTTCAATTGATATATTCGCATCAACGCGCATCGCGCCTTCTAAATTACCGTCAAACACGTCCAAATATTCCAGGATGCTCCTCAACTTGCCCAAAAATATTCGTGCCTCCTTCGGCGATTTGAGGTCCGGCTCGGTCACGATCTCCACTAATGGCATTCCCGATCGGTTATAATCAACCAGCGCATAGGTTGCAGTGTCGATTGTTCCTTTATAAACCAGCCTGCCCGGGTCTTCCTCCATGTGCACCCGTGTTATCCGTATCTCCCGCTCTTTCCCACCATCATCCCCGTCGCTTTCTATTCGCACTAATCCGCTGAACGCAATGGGAAAATCATACTGCGTAATCTGGAAACCCCGTGGGAGGTCTGGATAATAATAATTCTTCCGATAGAAAATTGTTTCTGGCTGAACGGTGCAGCCTAATGCAAGCGCTATTTTTATACCGTAGCGTAATGCACGCCTATTTACCGCGGGCAACGCTCCAGGTAAGCCCAAACACGTAGCACATACATGCGTATTGGGTTCGGCATTATGATAGTCCGTAGAGCACGGGCAAAATAATTTTGACTTTGTAAGAAGCTGAGCATGACATTCTAATCCAATTTTCACATCCATTTATGCGTTCACCTAAACCTTTCACCAAGCATTTCGTACTTTTATTACATAAGCTTTTATGTGTTTGATGGCATATAAATGGATAACTGCTATAAACGGATAAAATAAAATGACGACAGTATACGATGTGCCACCGGATAAACTGGTAAAGAAGGTCGGCGGGAAATTAAAAAAGAACAACGCGATTTCTCTGCCAACGTGGGGCTTAAATGTTAAAAAAGGGCCTAATAAAGAGTTGCCACCACAAGATGAAGACTGGTGGTGGGTGAGATGCGCCTCCGTGCTCCGGCAGATCTATTTACACGGGCCGGTAGGAGTGGCAAGGCTGCGTACCTATTACGGTGGAAGGGTTAGAAGGGGTGCCAAGAAAGAACGGTTTAGAGAAGCTTCAGGGAAGATAATACGAGAGGTGCTTTCGCAATTAGAACGGGCGGGCTATGTAACGAAGACGAAACGAGGACGGAAGATATCGCCTGAGGGGCAAAAGTTTCTTGATAATACAGCACATGAGCTGAAGATTATGCCCGCTGAAATGAAGGCGGAATAGATTAGAATAGAAGAGAAGGAGGGGTAATTGTTAAAAATGGCTGGTGATGAAGAGTTAGAGGCGATAAGAAGGCAGAAGTACGAGCAGATGCAGCAGGAACAGGCAGGGGCTGCTACAACAGAGCAGAAGAGGCAGGAGATAGAAGAGGCAAAGAAGAATATTATCCGGCAGATTCTCACTTCAGAGGCACGAGAGCGGTTAAATACCATTCGCATGGCAAAGCCTGAATTGGCCGAACAGTTGGAAGCGCAGCTCATCGCATTGGCGCAGACAGGACGGCTGAAGAGTATGATCACCGATGAGCAATTTAAAGAGATTCTGCGGCAGATAATGCCGAAGAAGCGCGAAATTACAATAAAAAGGGTATAAGCTAAGCGATCGGGTCGATCCTTCTGTAAAGCTCCTTTTTAAGTTAAGGTTTATGATGTTTCGAATCCCAAAAACGCATCCTCGATACAAGTCTTTAATGAAGCGTGAGAAGATCGTAGCAGGCATAGAAGCAGGGATAACCAGCAAACAAGGGTTGATCGCGCATGGTCGTGGTGAAGCTTTTGATTATCTGATTGGTGAGCGAACGTTACCGGCTGCGATGAGAGCGACGGAAGCCGCCGCTGCTTTATTGCTCACGGCACAGAAGCCTGTTGTGATTTCAGTGAATGGCAATGTTGCAGCCTTAGTCCCGGAAAGGGTGATCGCGCTGGGCGAGCTACTAAACGCTCCATTAGAGGTGAACATCTTTTATTGGACGGAAGAGCGAGTGATGAAGATAAAGGAGCACTTAGAGCAGCATGGTGCCACGAACGTGCTTGGTGCTAAAGCAGATGCGAGGATACCTGGCATAGAGCATGCACGCGCACGGGTTGACTACGAAGGGATTTACAGTGCGGACGTAGTTCTTGCACCGTTAGAAGACGGGGATAGATGCGAAGCGCTTATCGCGATGGGAAAGAAAGTGGTAACCATTGATTTGAATCCGGTATCAAGAACGTCCAAGCATGCGACGGTAAGTATTGTGGATGATATAGAACGGGCGCTGAAAAACCTTATTTTGATGGTTAAAGAGCAGAAGAAGAAAGGCAAGGTAAAAATATTAGCAGATTATGATAATGAGGATAATTTAAGAGCAGTTATTAACGAGATCGTGAAGCGGCTAAAAGAGGAGGAATTAAGATAAACCGCTCATCTTCGTGATAACCGTCTGAAGAGGCCCAGAAGCACAGATTCTCGATCTTTTTGTACCAGCTCTTCCCACCGCTCTTCAGCCTTTGCAAGCTCATCAGCCTTAAATCCGGCCTTCGACATCGCCTTCAATTTCTCTAACTCACCGTAATCAAGCCATACACCGCCGCACTTCAAACAGACATCTACCTCTACATCTTCTGCGGGCTCAATGTCCATTAACCATCCGCATCTGGCACATACCAGTTTGCTCTTGCTCTGAGTGCCGATATGCTTCGTCAGATAATCCGATAGTTTTCTATTTTTTAACAGCTTCTTCAATTCCCCGTGGTCTAACCAGATCCCTCCACACTTGGGACAGAGATCTATAATGATGTTCGGGCCTAAGACTTCGACTTCCTCTTGGCTCATCGTAACCCAGCATTTTGGACATTCAATCTCCTTCAACTCGTTTTTTAGTGGCATGATTCTATGCACTCTGTTATTACACTGTGTCACATAAATAGCTTCCTTCGGAGGTGCATGATGCTATAGCTCTCGTGCTGCAACGGAAATGTACAAAAGCGAGAAGATAAGCATGGCGATAGACATCGGGACCAACACAGAGATCGTGCTTGGAAACAAAGATAAGTTGATTGCAACAACATCCTGTGCAGCGGGTCCCGCATTTGAGGGTTGCAACATAACGTATGGAATGGGTGGCGTAAGCGGCGCGATAAAAGAAGTGCGAATAGAAGAAGATAGAAACGTCAGGTATAAAACGGTCGGCGATGCAGCCCGGCCCCCTATAGGAGTTTGCGGCTCAGGCTTGATAGACACGCTGGCAGAGCTTCTGGATAAACAAATAATTGACGTGACGGTAGAGGTAAGTTCAGAGGGACTGAAAAGGAATTTAGAATAGTTGGAGAGATTAGTTTATCAGAAAAGGACATTGACCAGTTGAATCTTGCGAAGACCGCTGTAGCAGTCAGCATAAAAACGCTTATGGAGCGATACAGAGTCGCAATTGATGCGATATACTGCGTCTATCTGGCAGGAGCTTTCGAATACTTCATAAACGTTGAGAATGCAATGCGCATAGGACTTCTTCCTACAATTGAGCTGGAGAAAGTGGAAAAAGTGGGAAATGCTGCGATCGAAGGTGCACGACAGGCGTTAATATCAAAGACCAAAAGAGAAGATGCTGAAACCGCTGCAAAGATGATTGAGAATGTAAAACTTGAAGAGGAAGAGAGCTTTATTTCCGGAATTATCTGTAAGCTTTTTTAGAAAAGAAAGTTTAATCAAAAAAAGCCTCCGCCGTGCCACACCTGATTGAAATCTGGTGCATCCGAGTAATCTATTGTATAGCATTTATTGCTATTATTTAAATACTGTTTTTGGAACAGAAATATCCGTAGAAAATCTTATTGCATAGTTATCAGACATACCAGAGATATAGTCAGTCAAAATCTGTGTTTTGCAAGTATCAAATTTCTCATAGAATTCTTTATACGCCTTTAAATAGTCACCAAATTCTCGATGGGATTTAATAAAGCAATTTTTATAGGACTCAATGTTAAAGTCATGTGTATCAAATAACTCGGATAAAGAATCGTAAATATTACGAAGTATTACCGCCACATAGTATTTGTAATTTCTTATTTCTTCCGCTTCATAGATGTTTTCCTCAGAGAATGTATTAACCTTCTTTATGAATTTAAAACCATCATCGGACATGCCCACTTTTCCTTTACTATCTGTTGTATCAATTATATCAGGTAGTATCTTATTCAAAAGTTTTCGATTAAATTGGTCTCCGGCATCTGAAGATGCAATTCCTAGATACTCTAATATATCCTTCGGGATTTTTTCAGTTTTTTCACCATTAATGATTTCTAAGTCAATAGCATCTTCCATATCCCGGCCCAAAGATGATACCTTATCGGCAACTCTTACAATACATCCCTCACATGATGAGGGATATTTGTCCAATTTATCAATTTCCTCTAACTTCCTCACTTCCCAGTCAGGTTCAATAAACTGCTCTTGTCCAACGTTTTCTCCACAATGGCTAACTATTCCATCTCTTACTCCAAACGTTAATTTTAACCCCTTGCCCTTTTCGGCGATATAATCTACAAATCTAAGACTATTGATTTCATGATGAAAGCTATTTTCCCCCTTTGTTTCTTTTTCAACGATTTTATTTAAGACTTCTTCTCCTGCATGCCCAAATGGGGCATGCCCCACATCATGTCCCAATGCAATTGCTTGCGCCATTTCCACATCTAATTCCCACCCTTTACTGATTAATCCTTTAGAAATAGTTGTAGAATTTGTAAATACGTGAAGAACATGTTCAATTCGAGTACAAATATGATCATTATCTGGTGCAAAAAAGACTTGGGTCTTTCTTTTTAGTCTCCTGAATGGTAATGAATGCACTATTGCTGTTTGATCGCGAAAAAATATACCACGGACGTCTTCTTTTTTTGGTTTAAATCGCATCTCATAAACTTCATCAGGTAGTTCGTTCTTCTTCATTTTAAACCCTTTTTGTGGCCTTTCAATGTTTTGTTGGATCTATGAGTCCCCTTTATGAAAGTCCCATACCCCGTACTTAAGATACGGGGGCGGTAACAATAAAAAGTTTTGTATATCTTATGGAATAGCATCCTTTAACGCATCGGCAAGCAATCTACCGGCCTGCTGCATTATTGGTCGTTCTGGACCCATGTAAGCCACGCACTCGTTATCATGCATCTGCATGACCTGTTCCTCAAATGATTTTAGATTTTCGTATGACATCCCCACCAGCTTCGCGGCAACTTTTGATGCGGAACCGCAGGGGGTATCCCTGATGACTTTTACTTCCTCGATTACTTTCTTCTTCTCATTAACTCGTAGCTCAAACTCAGGCTTACCAAAAGCTTCAACAAAAGACTTTATCTCCGCATTCTCGCTCGTTTCCAACGAGCAAAGCGGTTCCGGGAATTCGATATGTATGTTCTTCTTTGCGAGTTCCTCTTCAATTGAATATTTACCTTCAGGTATCAAGTTCGGATCCTCAATAGGCCACAGGACAGACTTTGCACCTGTTCTTTCCGCTATTATCGGTATAAGGTCGCCGGCCTTTGGGAGTATCCCAAGCACCAATAGAAGATCACACTCGCAGAGTGGCAGGTCCTTTGGCAGGTCGCTCTCAGGCTCGTCAAGCGATACGGACGTTACTTTCAGGTCGTAGAGACAAACAATCCGATCTGCAAATCCACTATTAGCCAGATGACCTGTTACCAGCTCCCCGAACGACCCGTGATACAGAATATAAATTCTATTCATGTAGACTACATACTCTTACAGACTTTTTAGATTTCTTACTTAGCAGGCACTAATCCACTATCCTATTATACACCGCGCGATAGACCTCTGAAAGATTACCTTTTTCTTGTCTAAAAACGTCTTTATCCAAGCTGAGTATCTCGCCTCTTTGCTCATATGCTTCTTTATCCCAGAACCTGCACCCATCCGGTGTGCCAACCTCATCTGCAAGGAGAATATCACCACTCATTTTGCTCCGTCCATACTCCAGCTTGAAATCCGCGAGAATTATCCCCTTTTGGCTCAAATAAATGCTCATTATTTCCCCCACCTTTATTGTCTCCATCTTTAAATGCGCTATTTCGCTCTCGGTCATCCATCCTATTTCTATGAGCTCTTCTTCCGTTATTGGCCGATCAACACGTTCAAATTTGGTAGTGAATTCCACATAACTTTTTTCGAGTGGCATTCCTTCGCTCTTCTCGTCCTCTGGAATAAACTCGGTGTTTATTTCGACCTCGCCTTTATTATACCGTTTCCATAACGAGCCATACAAAAAGTTCCGTGCTATGACCTCTACTGGCAAAATTCTCACGTCCTCTGCCACTAACATGTTCGGAGGGACATATTCCTTGAAGTGCGTTTTTATCCCTTCTGCCTGGAGCTTCTCAAACCAAAAGCAGGATAGTTTACAGCAAATCGCACCTTTATCGTTATATTCCGCTTTTTTTATGCCGTCAAATGCAGTAACCCGGTCGGTAAACACGAAAACGATATCGCCGTTAGGTCTTTGATAGATATCCTTCGCTTTTCCTCTTCCAATGAACTTCGCCTCGTTCATACGTTCTTCACCTTTAAGAAGTACACCACCTATTTTTAAATATAAACAAACCCTTTTCTTTTCCAAAGAAAGGTAGGTTATGTTATGTTAGGTTAGGTGTGAACCAAAAATGAGGATAGCACGCTTAAAAAGGAGGACAAAAGAAACGACTATCGGGGTAGAGTTGAACCTTGATGGTACGGGAACGACTGACATAAGCACAACGATAAAATTCTTTGACCACATGCTCGCTACGTTTGCGCGGCATGGATTTTTTGATTTGGTTGTGACGGCAGAAGGGGACTTGAGCCACCACATCACAGAAGATACTGGTATCGTCTTAGGTGAAGCGTTTAAAAAAGCACTTGGGAAAGCGGAATCCGAGGAACGAGAAAAGACCGTGCGGTTTGGCTCTGCAACGATTCCCATGGACGAGTCTATTGCGGAATGTGCAGTGGATATAGGCGGAATAGGGGGTGTAGGAAGGAGCTATACTGTGTTCGAGGCGGACTTCGATAAAGAACGAGTGGAGGATATTAGCACTGAGAACATAGCACATTTCATCAATTCCTTTGCCACGCATGCACACTTCACTATTCACGTATCCGCAAAAGGCGAGAACGAACACCACAAGATAGAAGCGATATTCAAAGCCCTGGGTGTAGCATTAGATCGGGCTACGCGGATTGAAGAACGCCGGTGATAGGAGCGAGCGAGCAAGCAGTGTAGTATTTCATTGTATGCCCGCAGTAAGATAAGATCGTAGTGAACTATTTCTTTGATCAAACTTTCTTCATAAATATAAATAATTTAGAAAGAGAGTGTTGAAAAAAGAACTCTCTTTTAGTCAAGGTTTTCTCTTTAGAGAAAAAGTTGTATGTGGACTGAAGAATACAGACCGAAGCGGTTGGATGATATAGTAGGGCACGACACGGTGGTGAAACGGCTACAAGGATTTGTCAAGGAGAGAACAATACCAAATCTCGTGCTCTGGGGTCCAAAAGGAACCGGTAAGACATCGCTGGCTTATGCCTTAGCGAAGGAACTCTACGGTGAGTTCTACGATGAGAACCTCATGCATATCGAAACGGCAGATTTCGTTGAACAGGGTAAAAAATGGTTGAAAGAGAACAAGAGATTCAAATTCTTTTATAACGAGCATAAATCTGCGCTCATCATTTTTAAGGAGATGATACGTGAATATGCAGCGCTGGCACCCATAAATGCCTCGTTCAAACTATTATTTTTCAGTAACGCCGATTTGCTTCCCGTAAATGCACAGCAAGCGTTACGAAGGATTATGGAACGGAGCAACAAGACCTGCCGATTTATCTTCTCTACCACGAAACCTGCTGGTATCATCCCTGCTCTACGGTCTCGATGCTTGAACCTTCACTTCAGGTCGTTAGATAAAAGCGGTGCAATGGAGCTATTGATGCGGTCAATAGCTGATGAAGAAGGTGTTAACATTACAAATAGGGGTTTAAAAACGCTCAAGGAGTATTCGCGTGGCGATGCAGGCGCTGCGATAACTATACTGGAAGCAGCGGCAACCGCAGCGTCATCAGCACCAACGATTAATGAACAGAGGATTGAAGACGTTGCGCAGAATGCGTTTTTTCAAAGAAGTAAAGCAGAGGAGTTGATCGATTTGGCATTTGAGGGCCGATATAAAGACCTGAGAGCGCGATTAGAATTTTTAATGCGAGAAGAGCGAATAGGCGGAAAAGAACTTTTAGCAGAGATACATGAATCGTTACGATGGAAGATGAAGCGCGCGATGACGAACGATGAATCGAAACTATTCGCACGGCTTGTGGTATGCGAAGGCGAAGCGGATTTAAGACTATGCACTTCTATTAATACAATGATACATATAGAAGAAATGTTCGTGAACATATCAAAGGCGGTGGGGCCCAGGTCTTTATGATTGCAGAGTGAAAAGGTGTAGAAGATAAAAATGGCGTCAACGGCAAAATTCTGGCGGGAACAGGAATCGCGGTATAATTTAGAAGGTACGCACTGCACGAATTGTGGGAGTTTCTTCTTCCCCCCACGTTCTGTCTGCCCTGAGTGCAGGCGAAAAGGGACCGTTGAGCTGCATAAATTCAAAGGGACCGGTGAGGTGGTTACCTATACCACGGTTTATCAAGCGCCAAGGAGCCTAAACCGACAAACACCGTATACCTTAGCGATTATCAAGCTTGATGAGGGGCCTCGTATGCTTTCTGAAGTGATATGCGAGCCTGAAGCGATAAGCACCGGGATGCGAGTTCGTGCCGTGTTCAGGAAATTAGGGGAAGAGGGAGAGCGGGGAATAATTTACTACGGGACGAAGTTTGTGCCCGCGTAGGAATAATAATAAAAATAAAAGAGAAGAGAAGATTTCCAGTATCATTTACCCCCTACAAGGTTATCTGCGTTCTTACTCTAATAGAAGATATTGCTTTAAGTTTATAGTCTTCAAGTAAGACTGGCTGCACGCACTCTTCAGGTACACTGAGTGATATTTCCTTTGTCCGTCCATATCTGCCTTTGCTCACAATCACTGCATTTACCAAGCCCAGAATGTCCAATTCCGAGATAAAATCGGTAACCCGCCGCTGAGTTAACGCATCCATCTCCAATTGATTGCACAATTTACGATACATGTTATAAACTTCGCCGCTGGAGAACCGTCTTTTGCTCCGCTCTGAGGCTGTCCAACAATTACCCGCAATCAATAGAATACATTTTCAGCCATAAATAGATTGCTTTCATTCCAGCTTCTGCCGGCATGTCTATTCGGCATTAGACGGTTGAAAACAGGTTGATTTTTATATTAGTAACTCTAAT
>JAUWQN010000054.1 GCA_030611045.1 Methanosarcinales archaeon | reverse complement strand
CAGGCTCATCTGGATGATCTTTCTCGGATTGTAACTCGGAACGATTTCAGTAATCGGGCATCCTAACGTACAGGTACTGCACTGGTAACATGCCGTAAGGTGCTCTCCACCCGCCTCATTCAGGATTTCATTTTTAAAGTTCGAGTCCAGTTCCCAGGTCTTTATTGGCATTTTATTTTAAGTACTCTTCAAGCTCGTCCTCTTCATATGTCGTGAACGGTAGAGGCTCCTTTGCATCCTTCCCTGGCACGTATTCGAAAAGTTCCTGCACCTTCTTTGCAATTACCGGATAGAATCTCGTCAATGGTATATCCTTCGGACATGCATCTTCACAGGCACCACAGGCAACACATGTCGTGCTGACATGGTAAACCCTCGTGAGATGGTACAACAGTTGATTTGTTGGCACCTCGATCGCACCCCGTGCCTCTGCTAAGTTCAATAAGTCGCCGCCAACGGGATTTCCTAAAGGCTGGTCAAAGAAGCATTCTTTACAATAACATACCGGGCACACATCTCTGCAGTTCTTGCACACGATACAATCTCGCAGGAACTCTTCTAACGCCTCCTCACTGCTTATCTTCGGCAACCCCTCTAAATTCTGTTTCGCCTCTGCTTCGATCTTCTCTTTTTCCGCTGCCCTATCTAAGTCCTTATCTTCCAGCGATAGCCCCGCCGCTGACAATGCCGCCTCACCCTTCTCCGTTAGCCCTGCAACGACAGCCTTCTCTCCACCAGCTTGTGCGATAGCAATATCTCCGACGTCTGCAAGCCGGTTATCACAGATTGCGCAGGCATCCCTTATCGAAATCCCTTTTCCCGCCAGTTCCTTTATCTTTGCACTATCCACCTGGTCACCTATATCCGCATAATTCGCTGCATAAACCTCATTCGCGAAGGCGCCTGCACAATCCACGGTTATGAGGAGCACACTGTCTTCGTTTAGTTGCTTAAGCTTTATCATTTCAATCGCTGCTCTTATCTCACAGGGTTTGGCTACTATTCCTACCTTCTCTGCGATCATCCACCCCTTCACGATGTTCGCAGCGTTTATACCGAACGATGGCGCGAAGATGACGGACTCGGGCGTTGCTATCTTATCCTTATCCCTCACGAGCATGTAGGATACGTTATTCCCAACTCTGCGCGGCAAGATCAAGCAATCCACGACTTTGTTCTCCAGCAATCCCTTTAAAACCCCTTCTAAATCCCCATAATTCAGCTCTGTTCCTTTCATAGTATCTTATCCCTCATTGGATTAGGCCCCAATTCTTTAATCTCCTCTGTAATGTTCTTCATCGTATTTGCGAATTTCACACCCTCTGACGCGCTAATCCAATATGATTTCACCCGATCGTCCAGTCCAAGCTGCTTTAGGATTGTCCTCATTGCTGCTATTCTGCGTCTGGAATAGAAGTTCCCTTTTATGTAATGGCACTCCCCTGGATGGCAGCCGCTAATGAAAACACCGTCTGCACCATTTAACAACGCTTTGAACGCAAACATCGGATCAAACCTCGCCGTGCACATCATCCTGATTAACCGAACATTTGGTGGGTATTTCTTCCGCGACGTCCCTGCTAAGTCCGCACCCGCATAAGTACACCAATTACAGGTAAAACCAACGATCTTTGGCTCAAAACCTCCTTTCTCTTCTCCCATTTTTTATCACCTAACTATGCTCGCCTTACTTTCCACGATAACATTTTACAAACTTTCTGTTAACTTATAACATATATAAGCTTTTCGATATTTTCTTAACTTCGTCTAAGTTTCTGATAAACATTTTGTATTTCGTACTAACCTGTCAATTCGTTCTCGTAGTACTCCGATGGAGAATTTTGAGTTTTATCTTAACGCTTTCCCCATGGGATCGGAGAAGGTTGGTACCGTGATGTGCAAGAAAAAAGCGAAAGGTTTATATGTCTAATGACGAAGAATGAAGTAGGGGTGAAAAGGTATGGCAACTGAAGCTGAAGCAGAGGTAGAAGTAGAGAAGGAAAAACCGAAAGTTGACATAGAAGGACCAACGCGGAATTTGATGCAATCAATAAAGAGCAAAGTTGAAGATTCTTGTTTAGGGCAAGTTGAGGAGAAGGAAGTGGATATTATCCCAGAGGCATTGGTGATAGGCGGGGGAATAGCAGGGATGTACGCCGCGTTGGATGTCGCGGATGCCGGGTTCAAGGTGCACTTAGTGGAGAGAGGTACTACTATCGGAGGGCATATGGCACAGCTTGATAAAACCTTCCCAACACTGGATTGCTCTGCGTGTATCTTGACGCCGAGAATGGTTGACGTTTCAAAGCATGCGAACATAAACCTGATGAGCTATTCAGAGGTGGTCGGTGTGGAGGGCTCCGTTGGTAATTTCAAAGTGAAGGTAAAGCGGAAACCGCGCTATGTCATTGAGGAGACTTGCAACGGCTGTTCTTTATGTGAACAGGCATGCAGGTTCGCATATAAATTCCCGAACGAATTTGACGAGAATCTGGGAAAAAGGGGCTCGATATATAGGCCGTTCCCGCAAGCCATTCCGGCTATTTATTGCGTTGACCCTGTGCGCTGTCAGATGGTAAAGAAGGGCAAGTGTGGAAAAGCAACGATTGAAAACGTGAGGGCGTACCTTAAAGAGGGAAAAGAAGACGTGGAGGTTCCTCCGTGCGTGGCCATATGTGGTCCAAAGTGTATTGATTTTGATATGGAAGAGAAGATAGAAGAGTATAACGTTGGAACAATCATCGTCGCTACGGGTTATGATATTATAGAGCCGGAATTGATGCCGGAATACAAATACGGGGTTTTACCCAATGTAATTACGGGGTTAGAATTTGAACGGTATTCTAATGCAAGCGGTCCCACATTTGGTAAGGTAATAGTAAAGGGCGTGGATAGGCTGCCGAAGGATGCCGTATTCATATCCTGTGTTGGATCGAGAAACAAGCAAACCGGGTTTGAGTACTGCTCTCGTGTGTGCTGTATGTACTTAGCGAAACATGCACATCTGCTGGGTGAGAAGGTCCCGGATTGTAAGGTCACCGTGCTCTACCAAGATGTACGAGCATTTGGTAAGGGCTTTGAGGAATTTTATGATCGCGTGAAAGGAGAGGGTGTTAACTACCGGCGGGGACTTGCAGCCGAGATATATCAAAAGCCCGGGAGCGACCGGGTAGTAGTACGGGGAGAAGATACGATGCTTGGTGAACCTTTTGAGATAGAAGCAGACATCGTTGTTCTTGGCGTAGGATTGAAACCAAGTGCAGGCACTGACGAGTTATTAAAAATGCTTGGTATCGCGGAAACGCCAGATCATTTCGCAAAAGAGGCGCATCTAAAGCTCAGACCGGTTGATACCGAGGTGGATGGAATTTTCGTTACCGGCTGTGTGCAAGCACCCAGGGATATTCCTGACAGTGTAGCGCAGGGAAAAGCAGCAGCTGCTGCTTCTCTTGCCCTGTTAGCCGGTGGAAAAGTGAAAATAAGAGAGCCCGTAGCAGAGATGGACGAGGAACTGTGTGTCGGGTACAAGTCGTTAGGAGAAATGGCGGATAAGATGGGAGCATAAATAATTAAGGAGGAAAAGAAAAGATGGCAGAAGAAGAGCATGAATATGATTATACAAAAGTCCCGATGATGGGATCTGTGGAAGGGATTGCAAAAGACGCACCAGAGGACAGTCCAAGAATCGGCGTTTACGTGTGCCATTGCGGTATAAACATAAAGATGGTATTGGATGTAGAGGATCTGGTGAAGTATGCCGCGACATTGCCAAACGTTGCTCTTGCACAACACTATATATTTACATGTTCAGATCCGGGGCAGAATCTAATAAAAGAGGACCTTAAAGCAGGTAAAATTAACAGGGTGATAGTAGCTGCTTGTTCGCCGAGGATGCACGAACCTACGTTCAGAGGCACCGTTGTATCGGAAGGACTTAATCCCTTCTTCTTCGAGATGGCGAATATACGCGAGCATTGTAGCTGGGTACATGGGGATTATCCGAAAGAAGCGACACAGAAGGCGAAGGATTTGATAAGAAGTGCGGTTGCACGGTCAGCATTGTTAGAATTAATTGAGGAAAAGAAGGTTGATGTCACCCCTGAGACGTTAGTAATAGGTGGTGGCGTAACCGGGCTCTACGCTGCATTGGATATTGCGAATTCTGGCTACAAGGTGCATCTTGTGGAGAAGAATCCTTCTATTGGTGGGCATGTGGCTCAACTCGATAGGACGTTCCCCAATCTCGATAAGGTGACTTCTATTTTAACGCCGAGGATGATAGACGTTGGAGCACATCCAAATATCGATCTGATGACGTATTCTGAGGTTGAAAATATCGAGGGTTATGTGGGTAATTATAAAGCCACGGTGAAGCGGAAGCCGCGCTACGTGAATGAGAAATGCACCGGCTGTGGCGCATGTGAAGTGGCATGCCCGGTGAAGGACATACCAAGCGAGTTTGACGAGAGCCTGGGCAACAGAACAGCCATCTACTTACCGTTCCCAAATGCCGTTCCTCCTATTTACACTGTTGACCCAGAGAATTGTTTACTGTTTAAGGAGGGTAAATGTGGTGACGCAACGCTTGATGCGGTCAAGGAAGGTAAAGCCGTTCCACCGTGCATGGCAGCGTGCAAACCAAACGCCATTGACTTTGGGATGACGGAACAGCAAGAAGAGTTAGACATAGGAACAATTATCGTGGCTACCGGATATGATATCATTGACCCGACCGTGTCGCCAGAATACAAGTATGGAGTGTATCCCAACGTCATTACCGGATTGGAGTTTGAAAGGTTGTCCGCAGCGAGTGGTCCTACTGGTGGTAAGATAGTAATAAACGGGAAAGAGCCTGAGAATGTGGTCTTCATATCCTGTGTGGGGTCGAGAAACAAGCAGACTGGATATGAACATTGCTCTCGTGTGTGTTGCATGTATTTGGCAAAACAGGCACATATGACGAAGGAGAAACTACCAGATGCAAAAGTAACGGTATGCTATCAGGATGTACGAGCGTTTGGAAAAGGAGATGAGGAATTTTACGGAAATATAAAGATTGAAGGTGTCAGTTATCGGAGAGGACTCCCGGCTGAACTATACAAGAAACCGGGCAGTGATAAAGTGGTAGTAAGAGCAGAGGATACGTTGCTTGGCGAGCCGTATGAGATAGAGGCAGACCTTGTGGTTCTCGGTGTTGGTATGAAGCCGAATGAGGGGGTGTGGGACATAGTAAGTATGCTCAAACTGTCTCAATCCGTAGACGGCTTCTTAATGGAGGCACATCCCAAGTTGAGACCAGTTGATACTGCAACGGATGGTGTTTTCATTGCAGGCTGCGCAGCGAGCCCAAAGGATATCCCGGATAGTATAGCACAGGGCAAAGCAGCAGCGTCGGGATCACTGGTTTATTTAGTCCAGGGTACGGCAACGATAGAGCCCGCGATATCACAGATAAACGCGGAGGTTTGCATAGGATGCGGAAGTTGTGCAGAGGTGTGCCCGTATGGTGCTCTTGAGCTTGACGAGGTAAGTCTGGTAATGACCGTTAACGAAGCAATGTGCAAGGGCTGCGGCGGTTGCAATGCGGTATGCCCGTCAGGAGCAGCGACCATGAAGCACTTCCGTGACCGGCAGTTGTATTCACAGATAGATGCGTTGTTGCAGAGAGCAGTACCCGTCGAGTTTGTGGATATTGGAGGTGTTGAAGCATCTGAAGTGGCCGCACCAGCAGAAACAGGCGAAGCTGAGATTGTGGAAGCAGAACCGGCTGTAGCGGAGTGATTCTCCTGAATCACTCCACCATTTTCTTTTTTATTTTTTGTGTTTTATTCATGTGTATCAGTTCGAGGAGTATGTAGTATGCTCTTGGTGTGTAAACCTTGAAAGTGAGAGCTAAAGAGGACTTTGGTAAACCGAATTATTCATAAGATAACAAGGTGTGGAGAGGCTATGAAGACACTTGTTTTAGGTATAGGGAACCCGATTTTAGGCGATGATGGCGTAGGAGTTCATGTAGCCCAGGAATTGGCGAAGCTGATAGAGGATGACGCTATAACAGTAGAAGATGCAAGCACGAGTGGGTTGAATTTGCTGGATATTATACCGGGATACGACAAGGTGATTATAATAGATGCGATAATGACAGAGGGAGGCGAGCCAGGTGAGAGCTACCGGCTAAGACCAGAGGCTTTCTCCAAGTCGGTGCATCTCACGACGTCAATGCATGATGCGAACCTTCCAACGGTACTGGAAATAGGCAATAAACTTATACCAGAGGAGATGCCTCACGAGATAGTGATATTTGCGATAGAAGTCGAGGAGATAGATAAGTTCACAGAGGAAATGACCGTAAGGGTAAAAGAAGCGGTTCCTAAAGTCTTAAATCTCGTTTTGGGAGAACTCGGGAAGAAATGAACATTTCCCCCTTCAAGCCACAGTTAATTCTACTCCATGCACCAACCGTGTATGATTTTCGAAAGTACCCACTAATGTTCGGTCCGATTGCTGATGGAGTCCCTTCAACTCCGTTATTCGAGATGTATCCCCTCGGGTTCTTTTCCATGTTGGAACATCTGGAGCGAAACAGGATAGGAGTAAGGATAATCAATTTAGCTGTGAGGATGCTCAGTAGCGATGATTTTGACGCGGAAAAAGTGATACGAAGGCTTAACCCAAAGGCGTTTGGCATTGACCTCCATTGGCTGCCTCATGCGCAGGGCAGCCTCGAAGTAGCGAAGATCTGCAAGAAATACCATCCCCGCATACCCGTCATCTTCGGCGGATTTTCCGCAACGTACTTCTACAAAGAGCTGATTCGCTATCCAGAGGTGGATTTTATTATAAGAGGGGATTCTGCGGAAGAGCCCTTGTTACAGCTCATGAACGCGATTAATCAGCAATCTGGCTCGACCTTCAGCGCCATCCCAAACCTTGTATGGAAAGATAGTAGCGGTGAGGTGCGCATAAACCCCTTCACGCACGTTCCAAACGAATTGAATAAATTCTCTAATAATTACCTTGCTGTTTTCAAATCGGCGTTGAAATACCTGGATGTCAGAAGTCTTAGCCCCTGGAAAGGCTGGACCTCCCACGAGTGGCTCGACTACCCGATCACGCCAGTGATAACCTGCCGTGGCTGCATCCACAATTGCACATTCTGCGGCGGTTCTCGGAATGCACTGGCACTGTACTGCAATCGTAAGAAACCTGCGTTTCGTGACCCTCATTTGATTGCGGAGGACATCATAAGGAATACAAAATATACAAAAGCACCCATATTCATCATCGGTGACCTATTCCAGCATGGCGAAGAATACGCTTACACCATCTTAGAAGGCTTGAAAAAAGCGAATTTCAAAAACCATCTCGTGTTTGAGCTCTTCACGCCTGCGCCAAAGGAATATTTTGAACTCGTGGCGGAATCTGTTGAGAACTTCAATTTTGAAATATCGCCTGATAGCCATGACGAGCGGATAAGAGCGGAAGAGGGGAAGCGGTATAAAAATTTGGAGATTGAGAAGAATTTGGAGTGGGCTTTGGATGCGGGGTGCAACAAATTTGATCTGTTCTTCATGATAGGGCTCCCTTTGCAGACCTGCGAATCGGCTATGGAGACGGTGGATTGGTGCGGGTATCTGATGAAGAAATTTGGTACACGCGTTGTCCCGTTTATTCTGCCGTATGCCCCTTTTATCGATCCAGGCTGCATAGCATACGAGCAATCAGAAAAGTTGGGATATAAGATTTTGCTCAAAACTCTTGAGGATTATAGAAAAGCGCTGCTATCGCCGAGCTGGAAATACGCGCTGAATTACGAGACAAACTGGATGACGAGGGACGAAATTGTGGATTGCACATATCAAGCCGGGCTGAGAATGAACAAACTGAAGCTAGAATGCGGATTGATTGACGATCAGGCATTCAAGAGAACGGAAGAGCGGATAAAACGCGCAATTGAGCTTACAGCAACCGTAGACGAAATAATGGAGGTAAATGACGAAAACGCCCAACAAGAACGATTGATGCAATTGAAACCTGAGTTTGATACGATGCTCAACTCGGTCATACACGAGAAGGTGCAACTGGATTGGCCTGCGGCAAAAAGGAATTTACGGTTTTTACCACTTCTAAAGGCAATGATAGTTGAATCCTTAAATCTACGGAGGTAATCAAAAATAAAACAATATCGCAACGCAAATTCCTCGCTCGTTTCCACGAGTTATCTTTCTGCCCTTTTATTCACCGGGCATTCACCATTTGAATCTCCTATCATCATCCTTGTCTTACAACCGCCACACATCCGCACATATTCGCAACCGTTACACTCATTTTCGCTGTGTTCAAACTTTAGCTCTCTTAAATTTTCCCAGATCCTATCAAGTCTTTCCTTCCTCACATTGCCCACCTGAACGGGAAAAAAAGGACATGCCCATACATCCCCGTTCGGCTTAATATACACCATGCCCTTACCCGCCAAACAACCGCCGACGAAATGCCCTAAGAAATTTATTAGTCGCCTGCTATGTATTCCACGACGTTGAAGCGCGTATGCCCAGTATTCAGGAGACGCAACCGGAATTATTATCGCCCGCACTTCACGCTGCTTTTCGAGTATCAAGTCCAGAAGAGTTTTAAAATCAACTCGTCCGAGTGCATACTCTTGAATCTCTTCTCCCCGGCCAAAAGGAACGAAATTATAGATGAAATAAGAATAAGCGCCTATTCTATCACCATAATCTATTATTCGTTCGATTTCGTCGAAATTCCGCCTGGACGCAATGATATTAAGATGTAAATATAGTTTTTCCGCGATGCAATTCGCTATCCCTTCAATCACGGCGTCATAAGCACCCTCAACACCCCTGATAGAGTCGTGCACCTCTGGATTCATCCCGTCCAAACCGATTACCACACCAACATTATATTTTCTCAGTAATTTCGCAACTTCTTTCGTTATCAGCGTCCCATTTGTCGCTATGAAGACAGTGAATCCCCTCGATTTCGCGTAAGCAATCAACTCAAAAAGGTCTTCACGTAACAATGGCTCGCCGCCCGTGAATACGAAAGTTCTGATGTCTAACGGGACTATATGGTCTATCAATGCCTTTCCCTCTTCTGTTGAGAGTTCATCATCAGAGGATGCCTCTCCACCGAACGCATGACAATGGATGCACTTCAAGTTACACCTGCCCGTCATCTCCCAGACCACATGCGGATTCACGCCGAAGCAGCAAATCTGGTGTGCACCAGCGCCTGCATGGAGAAGGTTTTGTAACTGAACCGCCCAGCGAAGAAAAGCACTTTTTTTCCAGCCTGTGATCCAAGCATATAACATAATCGTGACTGCTTGTTTCACTAACAAATGTGGGGGGTTATAGAAAGCTTTTACCTTTTTGCGTTCATTCTTTCTCATTGGTTCTTCTACATACCTCTCAAGGGGAAGATTTATACATGTATAGAAGGGAGATCAGAACAGAGAATATCCCGATAAACCCATTTCTGGCTATCTATATAATATAAATTCTATATAATTCTACCTTTTAAGTTTTTCCATTCCACATTATCCAAGAAATCGTGATATTATTCAGAATCCTATGAGAACAAATATTCCTGTAAGTGCCACGAGTATAAAGAGCATTCCTATGAATCCATTCTTGCATATAACGTCCAAAGCTTCCCTATCCTTCCATTCGCCCTTAATCATCGGGATTACACTCCTGAGCAGGAAGAAGATTGGTAACAGGAGCAATAAAAGCACCGGCTCTCGAACGATAAACACAATGGGAACAAAGAGAATTATAGCGCATATAGTCAATAAGATGTAAACCGGCGCCATTTTCTCCCGTCCAAAGATAACCACGAGATTTCTTCTCTTTACGGACAAATCCGCTTCATAATCCGGGAACTCACGAATTATCTTCAGTGCCGGCACATCCACAGTCCATGGAAGTGCAACGATAAGAGGAAGCCAGCTAAATCCTTGCTGAACATAATAACCTGCAAATACAGGAACAGTAAACCCGATTGCCATAAATATCTCGCCAAACCCGCGATAAGATGCTTTTATCGGCGGTGCGGTATATAATAGACCACCCAGAATCCCGAGTAAAACGAAGGGCATTGTTAATATCCCTGTATTAAGGTGGAATTGTAATAGCATCCCAAGCGGAATTGCAGCGATAAAGAAGAGTATAGATGCAATTAGAACTGGCATTCTTGGTAAAAGTCCCTCTGCCAGTACTCTCGTCCCCCCGGTTGTTGTGACTCCCACTTTATCGCCACCAACACGTTCTATATTTATCCTGTCAGTTTCATAGTCGAAATACTCGTTCGACATGAATGTCCCGTTCGTTATAAAATAGGTTATAATAATCGAAACCGCGAATACGCGCCAATCTATTGCTCCTGCATCTGACCATGCAATAGCGGTCCCGAGTAAGAAGGGGAAGAGTATAGTCGGGTGCTTATGCAGTTCCTGAATCCTTATCCACGCAATTAATTTGTTAGTCACCTAAGTTTCAGAGTATAAATAATCACCGACTTTATATCAACAAACTTTGCCACTATTTCCAGTAAACGGAGGCATTTGATTAGCTATTCGCATACGTAGTCAATAACAGATATGCGCCATCAGGGAAATAAAAGCACCCTTTGTGAACCGCTATCGTTCTCAGATAACCTTAAATTTATGGGCAACGCAGAAATAAATCGAAAAGCTTTTTATTGTGTAGTCACTAACTTAAACATTATGCAACTGAAGGCAGTAAAGGTGAAAGGGCGGGTATATTATTCCATCGTCGAGAGCGTGAGAATAAACGGCAAACCACGCCATAGATATGTAAAATACATTGGAAGCCGGGATAAACTGATAGAAAGCCTGTTAAAAGGTGACGAATTGACAATAAAAGCGGTAAAAGTTCCAGAAGTCATGGATTATGGGGACGTCACCGCACTGTATAAAGTTTGTGAAGTCCTTGACCTTAGGCAGATAATAAATCGGCATGTTTT
>JAUWQN010000074.1 GCA_030611045.1 Methanosarcinales archaeon | reverse complement strand
AAGTTTTACGATGTCAAGAAAAGGCTCTGTCTCCTTAACGATATGAACGAAGAACAGAAGGCGATGTTTGACGTCCTTGGCCTGCAGCGCTACCAAAAGTTAGTCTGCATGAAGCTGCCGCAGATGCGTTAACCTTATTCCATAAAATAGCTCTGACATCTCTTATTGTGATTTGAACGGGTTTGAAAGGCGGAATCAAATAGCCGGAAATGCTGTTGCTTTTATAACGGCGAAAGTCAAGTTAAATATTTCGTTTGATTACCTAATTGCTTTTACAATTGCATCAATCATCCGTTTTATGGTAAACGGCTTTTCAATGAAATCCACCACCCGTTGCGAAGCAAGCAACCCCTCTTCTTCCGCCTCCGGCAAATGAATAGCGGTTAGGAAAATAATCTTCGCTCTTGACAATCTATTGTCCTTTTCTATCGCACCCAGTATCTCCCTGGTTGTCAATCCCGGCATCATTATATCCAGCAGAATAACATCAGGGATTTCTTCCTTTAATTCGTTCAGGCACTCTTGCCCATCCTTCGCTTTGATTACTCGATAGTTGTTCGCATCTAAAATTTGCGCAACCGTAGCCAACACGTCTGGTTCATCATCCACAATCATCACGGTTTTAGTTTCGGTCATTGTTACGATCTATTTACCTACCCCTATTATCGCTGCTTTAGCCAACACGTTAGCGTCATAAATAACATCTCAGGATATTTAATCTCTTCCTCCAGCTCTTTTTTTCCATACAAATCACCTCGGATATTATCAATAGCCGTTATTAAAATATAAGTGCTTGTTTAGCTGCCAAGTTTCAAGATACATGACTATGATTTATGACCAGATCCCACAGTTTTAATGTGGATTTTTCATCCTATCCTGATTCCTGCCCCCGGACCGGATAAAGCTATCAGAAATATCGTTATCATTAATTACGTACGTCTGAAATGCCTTCTCCTCCTTGCATCTTCATCTTAGTGTTAGTGACAAAATAATGTTTCTACAACAGCTACAAATTGAAGTGGACCTTTTGTGCCGATTATTAGCGAAGCGGATAATCGAGCATCGAACTCTGAACCGTCTTTTCTCACCCCTATCAATTTCCCTATCCAGCTTCCTTTTTCATGCACCGCAGTTAGAATGTCTTCAGCTTCAGCTACCTCATCCTCCTCCTCTTCTCTCAGCTCCCAGAATTCTGTGCATGGGCGCCCTAACACTTCCTTTTCACTACCGTAGCCCCACATCTGCAAGAATGCGGGGTTCACATATCGCAGTTTGCCTTCCGTATCCGCCATAATAACAGGATAAAAAGAAAGTTCAATAGCACTTACCTTGAGTCGTAACTCTTCTTCAACCTTAATTTTTGCAATACCGCCGGCAATCTCTTCTGATACACCCTCAAGTAAACTTCTATCTTCTTCTGATAGCATTCTTCCAGACCGGGTGAGAATAAATAGTGCGCCATGAGGCTCTCCTTTAGTCTTTAGAGGACCCACATACATCTCCTGAAGATTATATTCCTCGGCTAAGTTATTGGCTGAGCTGGCAAGTTCATTCTCTTTTATGCTTATTCCCTTATTTTCATGCTTCAGGAATTTGAAGAAAACAGGTTCTCTTTGAAGGATTGCCGCTGTTGCAACATTCCTTTTCCATTCTTCCGTTCGCAAATCCTCTGTGCCCGGATAACCTATCTGCGCAGAACTGGAAAGCGTATTATCTTCTGGATTGTAAATCAATATGTCACCCATATCGTAATTAATCACATTATGCAAGTTTTCGAGAATACTTGCACATAGTTGATCTATGGTGTAGGAGCGATTAACAGACCGTCCAAGAAGTCTATGCAGTTCAGAAAGATTTTCAATCCGCTCTTCTCTTCGGATTTTTTCTGAAATATCTCTGATAATAGCAATAATAGAGAAAGAGCCGTCAGGATTTCCCGCTTTTCTCGCTTTTATTTCCAGAGTCCTTCCTTCTTTATCTTTCGCTTCACTCTCAACTTCCTCCAACCCCCCGTCAATAATCGCTCCTATTCCTATTCCTATTTTACTTTGATTCTGACTTTCACGTGGGCGATCAAAGATAGCATGATAATATTTCTGCCCGATGCAGTCACCATAGAGGGCGATCAAATAGTTATTCATAAAGAGGATGTTGTAATCAAAGTCAAGAACCAGAAATCCCTCAGGTATGTCCGTCAAAATGCGAGAGAAGATCTTCTCGGTATACGTCTTTTCGTCTTCGCTCAATCTAAATATAGACTGCAAAGGCGCTCTGCTCACGAACCAGACCTTTGCCCTGCCTATTTGTTTGTACGAGAGCCGCCCATCGGCTCGCAGGCGATTCAGGTATTTGGATAACGTATGCCTTTCCAAATGCACGATTTCTGCGAGTTCGTCAATAGTTGCTCCGGTTTCACCTATCTTCTGTATAGCTTCGATTAGCTTGTTGAATGTCTCCTCCTCTGCATTCATTGTTCAGGTGAATAAAAATAAGCGCAGAGGGTATAAAAAGTTTACATTGATGATATTGTATTCGTATTCTGAAATAACGCTTCGTAGCAAGCATCTTCTTTAGTGAAAACATCGGTTTACGCTTATGCCAATCCAAAATATTCCTTCACTTCTTCATCCCACAAAACGTCAACTGATTTTTGTCTCTTCAATCTCGGCTCCCTTGACCGGATAGGCGCTTTATCAACTAATAATGAAACGCATTTTTCTCTCAATGACTTGAAATATAAGAAACATCTATAACAACCCATGCCTTTTAGCAACTTTTTCTTTCAATTCCTCTCCCAATTCATTCGCTTGCTCCTCTGTTAATCTTGACTTAGAGAGGATATTATCGGCTAAAATCCATAATACATCTTCATCCATTTCATCTGCGAGTTTCTTCAATTCTGACTCACTTTTTGATTCTTTCACTGCCGACTCAAATCTCGTTATTTTGTTGAATTCATGCCCCAAGAATCAGTGTGAATCAGTGTAAATCTGTGTCTGAGAGTTAAAAAGACGCAGATTAACACGGATTTATGTAGGGTGTACGGCACTGTCTAAAAATCCAGTGATTTATCACCGCGGAGAGCGCAGAGCACGCAGAGTTTTTAGACTGTTTCAATCATTGCTTAGGTTTTCTTGTATCTTCAGTTTCTTCGGGTCGGTGCATATCTTTATGTCAAACGCTTGTGCAAGGTTCTCTGTCCCACGAGGGTCAACGAAAGGAGAAATGAATATCTTCTCTGACACTTTCTGTCCCATTTCCTGTTCATAAAAAGTAACCTTGCGGTTGAATGTTGCCACGTCGTTCCTGTCAACCGAAGATTTTATCTCTACCGCGATTATCCTGCTATCACGTACTATCACGTCCATTTCTACCTGGTCAGGATGCCCAAATACGTTCCCTTTCTTATCGTAGCTCAGGAACCTCTCAGCTTTAAATCCCACTTCCTTCAAGATGTGGTCCATGCCTCTGCGGAATGCTTCTTCAGAAGAGTGCCCCCATCTGCTGCCCAAAGCACCTATCTTCATGTCAAAGGTGATCGCAAAATCTTTTTGAACCTGGATCAGTTCTTCCATGCGTTCTTCGGTGCGCTTCTGCGCTTCCGCCAGTGCTTCCACCGCGCGCTCCATGCCACCCATGCGTTCTTCGGTGCGCTTCTGCGCTTCCGCCAGTGCTTCCACCGCGTGCTCCATGCCACCCACGCGTTCTTCAGTGCGCTTCTGAGCCTGAGCGAGTTCCCGCTGCGCTGATGCAAGCGCCGCGACTATTGCTCGCAGCTCGTTAAAATCTTCTCTCGTCACTCGAATATCCTTTACCCTGTCGTCAACTACTGTTATGATTGCTTTATACAATTCTGGACTTAGCACGGCAGTTTCCCCTTCGTTCATTTCTCCCATTCAATTCTATTTTAATTGTATATAATGTATAACTGCCTTCTCTTTAAGACACAGATTTACACTGATTTACGCGGATTTTTTCTTTTTGGGGCTTTTCCATCTGTGTCAATCTGCGTGCTCCGCGTACTCTGCGGTAAAACGCGAGTAACTATCTAAAATAGGGTGATTTTACGAAAACTGGATAGTGCCTAAAAACCGGAAAGCTTTTGATGATATTCATGGGGGGTATTTATATAGGGTACTTATATATGGTAACTATACATGGTTACCATACAGGGATGCAGATAAAAGCGAAGGGCGAAGGCGAAAGGTGAAGGCGAAGAAGAAGAAAAAGAAGAAATAAAATGATGAACCTGAAAAAGAGGGAAGGAACAGAAACGGGTAAGATTGCCTGTATTGCGTTCGTAACTCTGCTTATCCTCTCAGTTGTATCTTTAATAAGCTTTGTACCTGTATCCGCGGATGTTCAACTAAACCAAGAAAACGGAACGTGGAGCGATTCTTTCGATGGCGCTACTCCAGAAGCGGGAATCGCTGCTTCAAGCAACATAACGGTAGCAGACGGAGATGTGAACCTTTCTAAAACGTCTTCGGATTGGATACAAACAACTCCGGCGGACTTTGATGCTGGTGTTTTGAGCGATGTTGATACCGCAACAAGCTCCGGCGATGTGCTTCTGAACCTGACGTCAAATCCCACCCTTATCACCTCAAACAGTACTGAGGTATCTGTAAAAGGACAAACCTCTACACTGGTGAAGACACTGACGTTCACTAAAAGCGGTGCCAGTTACAATGAGCTCATGATTGCCAGTAATTTAAAGATAGATTCAGCAAATGGTAATAGGATTGCTTATAGTGATATACGGGTTAATGGTACGTCGAAATTCACAAACGAGACTCAGAACACAACCTACGTTTCCGACTCGAACACTTTAGACTCCAGTTCTTATGCTGATGATAGCGGGCATACTATAGAGTTATACCTCTATACTGACAATCCTCAGAGAACAGCTAATAATTCCCTGTTTGAGGTTTACCGAACAAAGACCTACGCTCCTTCAGGCACCATCGCCTCACAGGTTCTTGATACGGGATCAGCAGGTGCAAACTGGGAGTAAGATGAGAAGAGTATAAATGTATTTGTATTCACATAAAATTTACTCGGAGGCGTCGTATCCCGTGGATATCACCAGAACTATCGAAATTGAACCGACAAATGTCCTTGGTGAACCACGGGTTGAGAAAAGATAGAAAATGAAACTCAAGATAATCATCGTAGGGCTTGCTATTATGATCATGGCAAGCTTTTGGCTTACCGCACTTGCAGGTCCTGGTCTGGTGAACATAGCTGTTGTTCCGGAAGTTCCCAGAGAAGGAGTGCCGATAATCACCACCTTCAAGCTGAATAATCCGACTTCTGAAGCGACCACTGTTGATTACTGCTTCTATGCCAATGGAAAGCTCCTTCAGCATGGAACTTCAACCATTGCACCGCATTCGAGCAAAACATACCAGTATGTGTATAGGAATCCACTGGAACTCGGCGAGCAGGTGACCTTCGTAGTAAAAGCAGACTCGCAAGAGCAAGGCATAACCTGCGAGAAAATCGTTTCACTGCCCGCATACCCGCCTCAGATAATGTCCAGCTTTGTCTCCTTCGCTTCTTTCTCAACGTCGGTGATGGGGTTCATGGCTTCTTCCACATATTATGAGAGCTCCTTTGGCTCTCCTGATGAAGGCTTGAATGTCGGTTTGGTCATTTCCATCGTTCTCATCATACTGCTCATCTTCCTCGAACTTAGCGAACCACTGCTGGAAGAGGGAATCTACGCTGTGCTCAGAAGGCTCAGGATACGGTATAGCACGATGACCGCGATACTATTTATTATCTTCATGGGTACTGTTTACACAAAGATTATGATGATTCTTGTGGTGTAGCGTGAACAAGTAGAGATAAGGATTAAGATAGAAAGCACAAAAATGAAAAAAATAAATTGTTGCAGATTAAGAATAGGGCGATTGCTCGCCCATTCTCATCTCAGAACGGTACGTGAAAG
>JAUWQN010000043.1 GCA_030611045.1 Methanosarcinales archaeon | reverse complement strand
TACAGCGTTCTCGTGGCAAGAACCAATACCATTAGCATTTTACGCAATATTTGGATTTGTTGCATGCGTATTTCTGATTTATTTTGCAAAAGGCTTACGTCTCTGGCTTCCGAAGGACCTTGATTACTATGATAAGAAAAGGAGGGGAAGAGAATGATTGAGTGGTTGCATCCGGGACTTATACTCATCTTTGGTGCCTTCCTCATACCTCTCTTTAAAGGTAAATGGAGACAGGCATATCTGCTTTTACCTCCAACAGCGGCGCTTATAAGCGTTATTCTCATGTTAAAGGGCGTATTAGGAAGTAGCGGCTCTTTCTGGCATATGCCGTTTTTACATTATACACTCATCCTTGGGCGAGTGGACAAACTGAGTTTGTGCTTTGCACTGATATTTACACTCTCAGCATTCTGTATGATTCTTTACGCACTCCGCGTGGAGAGCAGCATGGAGCACATGGCATCATTCTTCTACGTAGGTAGTGCACTTGGCGTTGTTTTCGCCGGTGACCTCTTCACCCTGTATATCTTCTGGGAGATAATGGCGATTGCATCTCTGCTCCTTGTCTGGTTCAAGAGGACGGATAGAGCACGAAGGGCGGGATTCAGATATTTCTTGTGGCATTTCTTTGGTGGTTTGTGTCTATTAGGAGGCATAATCCTGTATGTCATCAATACGGGCACCATTGAGTTTGACTACATAGGATTAGGAGGTATGGGTGGATTAGCCTCTTATTTTATATTCATTGGATTCATCCTGAATGCCGCAGTCCCGCCCATACATGGCTGGTTACCTGATGCCTATCCCGAAGCAACTATTACAGGTGCAGTATTTATGAGTGCCTTTACTACAAAGAGTGCGGTTTATATCTTAGTAAGAACGTTCCCCGGGACTGATATTCTGATATATCTCGGGGCGATGATGACGGTATACCCTATCTTTTATGCTGTTCTTGAGAATAACGTAAGGAGGGTGCTTGCCTATAGCCTGATTAACCAGGTGGGATTCATGTTATGCGGCATAGGAATAGGAACTCCGCTGGCAATATGTGGCACAGTATCTCACGCTTTCTGCCATATCATATATAAGGGACTTCTCTTTATGTCCGCAGGCTCGGTCATGCAGATGACAGGGAAGGAGAACTGCACTGATCTGGGCGGATTATATAAGAGCATGCCATTTACGACTGTGTGCTGTATGATAGCTGCAGCATCAATATCCGCATTTCCCGGCTTTAGCGGTTTTATCAGCAAATCAATGATTATCGCAGAAGCTGCACATCTTCATTTGGGTATCGTATGGGTTCTTTTACTATTAGCCTCCGCGGGTGTATTTCACCATGCTGGTGTGAAAGTCCCCTATTTCACTTTTTTCGCAAAAGACTCTGGCATAAGGGCAAAAGATCCGCCACTCAATATGCGGCTTGGCATGGGTATTGGAGCCTTTTTATGCATCTTCTTAGGCGTTTATCCGCAACCACTTTATAATATTCTTCCTTATGACCCCATTGCCCTTGGTTTTATGCCGTACACGGGAGACCATGTGGTGGGACAAGCCCAACTGCTAATGTTCGCTTCTTTAGCTTTCTTCGTTCTCATAATCTCCGGCGTATATCCACCGGAACAAAGGAAAATCAATCTCGATACTGATTGGCTCCTCAGAATACCGGGGATGAGATTCGTGTGGTTCTGCGAAAAACCGTTAATGACATTTGCGAATTTCATTGACCGAAATGTATTGAGAACAGCAGATGCTGCTAAATCTTTACCTGGCAGAGCTGTAGTTTGCGAGGGGTGGGTGGATAAATTTTACCATAAAGAGCTTACTTCCGCTCCCGGAGCCATGTATAAAGGGGCAGTGCGCCTTAAGACCGAGACGGGATACTTACCGTGGAATTTAATATACATCTTTTTATCCTTCTTCTTCTTCCTCCTTATACTGCTATTGTGGGGGGTGGGGATGATATGATACCACATATTCTTCTTCAAATAGTAGTAGTGCCCGCCATAGCATCCGCAATCATATTTTTAACCAGACCAAAAATAGGCGAGAAGGCAGGCTTGATAGCGGGAATTACGCTCATATACACCACTGCTCTGCTCTGCATAGTGGGCATCAGAGTTTCTCAGGGAGAAATAATTTATGAGGAATACCCGGTTGGAGCACTGGTGAATTTTAATTTCTTAGCAGACGGTTTGAGTCTATCAGTTGCACTGATAATAAATTTGATCTGCGTTGCCCTTGCATTTTACTCGATACATTATGTAGACCACAGAATAGAGGCAATATATGGCGAAGTGGATAAAAGGACCTGGCTTATGTATTACACGCGGTTTTTCTTTTTGTTTACTCTCTTTTCCACAGGTTTCATGGGTGTTTCCTTTGCTACAAACCTTATAGCAATGTATTTTTTCATGGAAATATTGACCATTATTCCCCTTTATTTCATAATGGCTCAATTTGGTTATTCTGATTTTATAGAGCGTTATAGAGTTGCGCTAATGTGTCTTTTCTGGGGAGTTGCAGGAGCAACTTTCTTCCTGATTGGAATTCTATGGGCTTATACTCAGATAGGTAGCTTTGAGATCTCGGAGTTGCACAATCTTGCAGGGAATCCACTTACTTTCTGGATTGCACTTATTATCCTTATTGGTATGGCTACTAAGCTGGCAATTGTTCCTCTTCATGCCTGGATGCCCTGGGTTCACGCGGAACATCCCACATGCATAGCGGGATTGCTTGCAGTTTATGCGAATATAGCGGTTTATGTGATAGTCAGGGTTCTCGTCTTGCCACTCCACGACGAGTTCAAAGTTTTTTGCATACCCATTATGGTAATGGCTCTGATAACAATGGTATATGGCGCCCTTCTTACGCTGGCTCAAACAGACGTGAAACGATTCTGTGCTTGCTCAACTATAAGCCAGATATCCTACTCGGTATTTGGGATTGGAGCATTCACTATTCTGGGTATAGAAGGTGGAATCTTTTACTTCCTGAGTCACATCCTGGGTAAAGCAATTCTCTTCTCAACCGCTGGCATATTAGTTTATGTAACAGGGACCAGGGATATGAGAAAGATGGGCGGACTCTGGTCTAAGATGCCAATAACCGCTACACTCTGGATATCAGCCGCGGTAATACTCTCAGCTCTTCCCCCTACAAGTGGTTTTGTAGGAAAATGGATATTCTTTGTGGGTGCTTTCCAGTTCGGACTGTATGGAAATCCCATAGTAGTGCTAATTGCAATTCTGGCTCTCCTCTCAACTATATTAACGCTTGTGTATACATTCTTGCGTGGGCTACAAATATTCTTCGGTCCTTTGAAGCCCGAACTATCAAACGATAAGATTAGTGACCCGCCATTAACGATGACCGTTCCTCTTCTCATCCTTGCAGTTGTATCAATCATCCTCGGAGTGTATCCTCAACCCTTGCTGGATCTCATTCACTCTGTGATAGGTTTATTATAAATGATTGCGTAACTTATTAGACATAGCTCGTGTAGCAATAAGAGATAAACATTGTAGTAAGTAAGGAAGGAAGTGATAAAATGCGGAAGTTGTTTATAAAATGGTTCTTTATGTCGGAGGACGAGGATGAGCTGGTCAAGCCTTTTACCGAGGCAGATATGAAAACCTGGAAAGGAATAGCACGGGAAATAGTCGCATGGACCCTTCTGGTGGCATCTGCAGCATTTTTTGCATTTGTGGTTTTAGTAGCTATATCATAAATAATATCAACCGTTGCAACCACTCATTCTGCGGACAAAAAGGATTTCCGCCGCTCTACAGAAAGCAGGAACGAAGAAGACGAAAATGAGCGAAAGAGGCAAAGAAAAGGAAAGGGATTACTTCCTGAAAATACTGGACATCATCGAAGAAACTGTTTTCGTGATTGACCGAGATTTGAGAATATTAGATTTGAGCAAGGGGTGTTTAAATAAATTTAGAAAGGGAGTGGAAAGAGAAGTAGCAATCGGGAAAAAATGTTATGAGGGTTTGTGGGGATCGGAAGAGGTTTGTGAAGGTTGTCCCGTTTCTTCTGTTTTTGAGAAGGGGGAAGCCGCTCGCATTGAGTGGTCTTTATCTCTCTCTAATGGCACAAATAGATATTTTGACATTGAATGGATTCCGCTTTTTGGTGAACATGGAGAAGTGACACGAGTAATTGGCGATATTAGAGACATTACACATCGCAAGGAGGCGGAGGAGAAACTCGCAAAAATCGTTGATGGCTCGTCCATTCCCACATTCGTAATCAACGGGGAGCATAAAATCACACACTGGAACGCCGCTGTCGAGTCTTTAACAGGATTAAAGAGAGGGGAAGTAGTTGGGACAGACAAACAATGGCTACCATTCTATCCGGAGAAGAGACCGGTTATGGCTGATTTGATCGTAGATAAAGCGCCGGCGAGTGAATATGAAGATAAATATGGAGATAAATACAAAAAATCATCTTTAATCGAAGGCGCTTACGAAGCTTTAGATTTCTTCCCCACTCTGGGGAAAGGAGGTAAATGGCTCATATTCACTGCAGCGCCGTTGAAAGACTCTGAAGGAACGGTTATTGGAGCATTGGAAACATTGCAGGACATCACGGAGCAAAAGGAGGCGGAAGAGCAAAGCAGAACGATTTTCGAACACGTTCTCACACCTTTGTATCTCATTGATGAGGACGAAACGATAACATCAGTTAATAAAGAATTTGAGACCTTGAGCGGGTATTCGAGGGAAGAAGTGGTGGGAAAGAAGTGGACTGAATTTGTTGCACCCGAAGATTTGGAAAGAGTAATAGAATATCACCACAACTGGAAAAAAGAAGAGCCACCATGCTTCGGATTCAAGTTCGTTGACCGGGCGGGGAACACCAGGGAGGTAAGAGTTTGCATAGAGCCCATTCCAGGTGGAAAAATTAAAGTTGCTTCCCTGATGGACCTCACGAAGCTAAAAAGAGAGGAAGAATTATGTGCAATATGTGAAGAACTCAAAGAACTGGATGATATGAAGAAGAACTTCCTCAATGCGGCTTACCATGAGCTTCGGTCCCCTCTTACTCCAATCGTAGGCTATGCCAGTCTGTTGAAGTGTGATGAACTCGGTGATAAACAGAGGGATTATGTTTCTAATATAGAGAAGTATGCGGAGCAACTTAGGGCGCAGATAAATCGAATGCTCGAACTTGCACGTATTGACGGCGGGGAGATAGCGATGACTTTGGAAGATGTGTCAATACCAGAAATCGTAAATGAAGTGGTTAAGAGTTTTAAACCTCTGTGGAACGATAAAGAACAAACGATCACCACGCATGTCTCGGAGGGAATAGAAGTTCGAGGCGATAAGCAGAAGATAACTGCTATATTCACTAATTTGATATCAAATGCAATCAAATATACATATGAAGGGGGGAGAATAAACATCATGGCTGTGGATAGAGGGGAGGATATACGTGTTTGTGTCTCGGATACAGGGATAGGAATTCCAGAGAAGCATTTGCCAAAGATTTTTGAGCGTTTTTATATGGTCAATACATCTTTGACCAGGAAGTCAGAGAGTCTTGGTCTGGGCTTATCCATCATAAGGGAATATGTAAAGTTGCATGGTGGCCGAATATGGGCTACGAGCGAGCATGGAAAGGGCTCGAAATTCTTCTTCACACTGCCAAAAAAGGAAAAATGAGGGGGAGGTGTTAAAATGCGGAAGAATAGGATATTGATCGTAGAAGATGCGCCTTATATGCGAGAAATGATAATTGAGATGTTGAACCACGCAAAGGATAGATATGAGGTGGTGGGCTTCGCTACTAATGGTAAGGAAGCGATAGAGAAATATAGCGAATTGAAGCCAGATCTGGTTACCATGGATCTGGTGATGGAGGAAATGGATGGCATTCAAGCGATCCGAAAGATAAAACAGGAAGATCCAAATGCCTTGATTCTCGTCATCACCGCAATGGACACGCCTGAGAACAGGAATATGGCGATGGACGCGGGAGCTGATGGATACCTCTGGAAACCGTTCACAATAAATAACCTCCTGGATGTGCTTGAAGAGATGTTTGGTAAGGATTAAGCCAGAATGGTAGAAGAAGGAAAGGTTGAGGAAATATTGCGCTCGCTCAGAAGAAGCAGGGTGAGAACAGAGATCGTGATGTATTTATATAAAATCTATCCGAGGGCATCGTATCCCGCGGAGATGTCAAGGAACATCGGGGTGGACTCCACGAATATCCTCGGTGGATTACGGGGAATGGGGAGCAGATTCGATGAATCAAATTCACTTCTTAAGATGGGGCTCGTGGATAAGATAGAGCGGGAGAACATAGCATACTATCGCCTATCAGAACGAGGTAAGGACTTGATAGAGAGTCTGGAGTTAGCTTAGTTTTGGGGGCGGGCGAAGTCGAAATTTATATATATAACTAAAAACCGAAAAGCTTTTTATTATATATGTACATATGTATGTGCACATGTATGGGTGGAGAAAAGGAGGAATTTATAAATGGTAAAAAAGGGGAATAAGGGCGTTGGCGTATGGAGAGGATTCAGTGCGGATCCTGTGCTTGCAACAAGAGCGATGGTGGATTTAGCGGGTGCGAAGTTGCTCAGGTGTTTCAATCCAGTATACCTGAAATATGAGCGGGATTTAGAGGAGCTTGAGAAAACACGCCCTGACGTCCACAATCTGGCGAAGGGGACTGCGGTGCTTTTTGTAACTGCTTTCTCGGTTCTTTGTATCGCGGCATACCTGATGGTGGCATTTTAATATAGTATTGAGTAGAGGATAGCGGCAAAAACGCTTGATACGATGCAGAGTATCCCGTTAGGGGTACTTTTGAAAAGATAAAAGGAAGAATGAGGAGTGTAGAATGATGAGAAATATTAACCGTTCGCTCAGGAGAAGCAGGGTGAGAACAGAGATCGTGATGTATCTGTATAAAATCTATCCGAATGAATCGTATCCCGCGGAGATGTCAAGAAATACGGGTATAGATCCTACAAATATCCTCGGTGGGTTACGTGGAATGAGCAACAGATTCGATGAATCAAATTCACTCCTTAAGATGGGGCTCGTGGATAAGATAGAGCGGGAGAACGCGACATACTATCGCCTATCGGAACCCGGGAAGGATTTGATAGAGAGCATGTCGGCATCTCCGCTTTTGGCGAACGGAAATGGAAACGGAAAGTATTTATATAGGTAAAAACCGAAAAGCTTTTTATTATATATGCAGATGTATATGTAGGTGCATAAACATAAAAAGGTAAAAAAAAGGGAGGAAATGTAGATGGAAAAGAAGAAGGGGAATATGGTCGTTGGTGCTTGGAGAGAATTCAGCGAGGAACCTGTGCTTGCAACGAGAGCGATGCTGGATTTTACGGGTGCGAAGTTGCTCAGGTGTTTCAATCCCGTATACCTGAAATATGAGCGGGATTTGGAGGAGCTTGAGAAAACACGCCCTGACGTCCACAACCTGGCGAAGGGAACTGCGGTGCTTTTTGTAACTGCTTTTGCAGTTTTTTGTGTTGCAGCGTACCTGATGGCGGCAGTAATAGTCCCTTGAACTTGGGACTGGAATGGCGTGAAAAAACGCTTGCAACAGGGTAGGTATCCCGTTAGGGATACTTTTGGCAAAAATAGAAGGGGATATGAAAGATGGGAAAAATAGAAATGAAACACTTGTTTTGGATGCTGTATGCTTGCCTTTTTGTGAGTGTATTAGTGGAAGTGCTCCTTCATTTGTCCCCGCATTTTCACGCTCACGCGGCATTCGTATGGCAGGAAATCCCGGGATTTGGTGCGGTGTATGGTTTTATCGGATGTATTTTGATTATCGTCGTGTCAAAAGCATTGGGGCATCATTGGCTTCAGAAGGAGGAGGATTATTATGAGAAGCATTAGTGAGTGGCGGGTGGTGAGCAAATGATTGAATGGCTGCACCCGGGATTTATATACATCTTTGGTGCACTTCTGATACCTTTCTTGAAAGGTAAATGGCAGAAGGCGTATCTGCTTCTCTTACCGGTATTAGCCTTCGTAGACCTTCAGTATATGTCCACTGGGGTATTCTGGCGCATCCCATTTTTAGAATACGAACTTGTCTTTGGTCGCGTAGATAAACTGAGCTTAGTTTTTGCGTATATATTCGTCATCGCGTCCTTCTTAATGACAATTTATGCACTTCACGTTGAAAGAAGTGGAGAGCATGTAGCGGCATTTATATACGTCGGAAGCACCCTCGGCTTGGTCTTCGTCGGCGACCTTTTCACTTTGGTCGTATTTTGTGAGCTAATGGCTATATCCTCAATGTTTCTTATTGGATACCGGGGGACGAGGGCTGCTTTTGAAGCGGGATTACGGTATATAATGGTACATATTTTCGCTGGTGCGTGTTTATTAGGAGGCGTTATTATGCATGTTCAAGCTACCGGTTCGATTGCTTTCAATACCATTGGTTTGAATGATTTCGCTTCCTACTTCATACTGACTGGTTTTCTTATAAATGCCGCAGTTCCACCACTGCATGCCTGGTTGGCTGATGCCTACCCGGAAGCCACGGTTACTGGCGCTGTGTTTTTAACTGCATTCACGACAAAAAGCTCGATATACGTCTTGATAAGAGGTTTTCCGGGCGTGGAGGTTTTGATATGGTTGGGTGCAATCATGGCGGTATACGGTGTTATTTTCGCAGTGCTTGAAAATGACATAAGAAGACTTCTTGCCTATCATATCATCTCTCAGGTTGGATATATGGTATGTGGAGTTGGAATAGGAACTACGATGGCGTTAAATGGTGCAACAGCGCACGCGTTCTGTCATATCCTTTACAAGGCTCTGCTCTTTATGGGTGCGGGTGCTATAATAGAAGTAACAGGTAGAAGCAAATTCACTGAGCTTGGGGGTCTCTATAAATATATGCCAATCACCTTCTGGCTTTACATGATCGGTGCATTCTCTATTTCCGGGTTCCCATTATTCAATGGTTTCGTGAGCAAGACAATGGTATTAGAAGGTGCTGCTCTGGCACACCTGCCAATCATATGGCTTTTATTGGAGGGTGCTTCGATAGGAACTTTCCTACATACCGGTTTGAAAGTGCCATATCTTGCATGGTTTGCAAGGAAAGAGCCAGCATGTGAGGCGAGAGAGCCACCTAAAAATATGCTTGTTGCGATGGGCTTAACCGCGTTTTTGTGTACTCTCCTCGGTGTGTATCCACAAATACTTTATCGAATGCTTCCTTATCCAGTAGAATATGCGCCTTACGCGGTCGGTCACGTAATAGGAATGAGTCAACTTCTTCTATTCACATTCGTAGGATTCTGGTTACTGAGGGGAATGCTTCACGGCACTCCAACAATTACACTTGATACCGACTGGTTCTACCGAATAGGAATGAAGAAGTTTATATGGTTCTGCCAGAAACCACTGATGACTTTTTCGAGTTCTGTGAACAATGGTTTGATGAAGCTTGTTTCTTCTATCGTTTGGTTCAGCAGGAATCCGGCGGCGGCCACAAACATAATGGTAAACTCGGTAGCATTTGTGGTTCTCAGACCGTTTAATCCAGTATATAAGCAATATGCGCGGAATTTAGAAGAGCTGAAAAAAACGTATCCTGGAAACCCAGCGAAAAGCGTGGCGGTGGGGACTGGCGTGCTGCTCACACTCGTATTCCTCGCTTTCTATTTGACAATTTATTTCATATACGCGTGAGGATACGGTTTTTAAAAAAGAAAAGCAAGGGGTATTTTAGCGCAATGAGGTAGTGGTTTATATGGAGAAAAAACCGAAAAGTATTTAATACGAACGAAGTAACATAATCTGCGGACACTGGTGGCACATAAGAAGGAGGCAAAAACAAAAGGTGATTAACATTGATTCCCATTGAACATTTCCCGGTGCTTATTATAGCAATATCGCTGCTTTCTGCTTTTACCATTCTTCTCGCAGGATGGGTAAACAGGAAATCATGCTGTCTCATCACTATTGCAACAATCACCTTCCAATTCATTTTGTCCATTTTCATCTTGCGTCATGTCCTTACCGTGGGAACTATCCGTTACTGGTTGGGCGGGTGGAGACCACCCTGGGGCATAGAATATGTTGTAGACGCATTGAATGCATTCGTATTGGTCGTAATTCTATTCTTAAGTTTATTGGTTGCGATATATTCAAAGAGGAATGTGGAGCAGGAAATAGAGGCGAAGAAGCTCCCAACCTTCTATTCGATTTTTCAACTACTCGTGACTGGGTTGTGTGGAATAATCGTAACTGGCGACATGTTCAACCTGTTTGTTTTCTTAGAAATAGCGTCTATAACTGCGTATGCGTTAATAGCCGTGGCCGGGGGAAGGGCACTGAAAGCGAGTTATAATTACCTGATAATGGGTTCCCTTGGCGCTTGTTTCTATATGATCGGCGTGGGTTACCTTTATTCGGTAACAGGGACACTGAACATGGCTGATTTGAGAATTTTGCTACCTCCCCTGTATGCGAATAGAGCGGTTCAGGCAGCTTTTGTATTCTTTGTAATCGGGGTGAGCATAAAGGCATACGTCTTCCCTCTTCATACATGGCAACCTGATGCATATACCTATGCGCCGTCAACGGTAAGTGCGCTAATAGCGTCGACGATGTCGAAAGTAATGATATATGCACTTATAAGGTTGATTTACTCAGTTTTCACGCTCGATTTCATCCGGAGTTACATGGGTTTGGATTTAGTAATATGCTGGGTTGCGGCGATGGCAATAATAGCAGGCTCAATCTTTGCAATAACGCAGCGAAATCTGAAGAGAATGCTCGCTTATTCCTCTGTATCACAAATAGGGTATATCATATTGGGGGTAGGGCTTTCTCCACTCTCCATTTGGGGACTTTACGGTGCCGTTGCGCACATATTAAATCATGCGGTAATGAAGGGCTGCCTCTTTTTGGCTGCCGGTGCTTTCATTCACAAAGAGGGATTATGGAACATACGGGATTTTGAGGGCTTGGGGAAGAAGATGCCGTACGCGAGTGCTGCTTTTACAATAGCGGCGATTTCAATGATAGGAATTCCGCCGGCCGCTGGATTCGCATCCAAACTGTTCTTAATTCTCGCATCCTTAGAAGCGTCCCAATACCCCTTCGTGGCGATCCTGCTGTTAAGCACCCTTCTTAACCTCGTATATTTCTGGAGAGTAATTGATCGAATGTATTTCGTGGGGCATGGTCATGGACATGAGGAGGCGACGGATGGTGGTGAAAGCGAAAGTGAGCTTCCGCTCAGCATGCTCGTTCCCATGTTAATCCTCGCTGCTCTTTGTATTATCCTTGGTATTTTCTGGCTTACGGAACTTCCTTTGCCGTTGTTTTACGAAATTTTATCGGATTTGGGGGTTAGTGGGGGGGTGACGCTATAAATGGAGTTAATGACACCGTTGTTTGCGATTCTCTGTCCGATAATTGCAGCACCTTTGATTTTACTATCGAAGAGACATCCGAACATAAGAGAGGGATGGACGATAGTGGCAAGCGTAGCGATGTTCGCGCTTGTTCTGTCCATGGCACCCAAGATTTTGAGTGGAGAAGTAATCGAATGCATTTTTTTCCAAACGATATTCGAGGGAATAGATTTTGGATTTAAAATAGATGCTTTTGGTCTTATTTTCGCAATCACTTCATCATCGCTCTGGATTCTCGTTTCGCTATATTCCATAGGATATATGCGGGCGTTGAATGAGCATGCTCAGACAAGATTCTTCTTTTACTTCTGCATTGCTCTAGTTGGAGCGATTGGAGTCGCGTTTTCCGGGAATTTACTCACCTTTTTTATATTTTTTGAGATATTGACCGTGTCTACATATCCTCTGGTGATACATGAGCAGACGCCTGAGGCTTTGAGTGGCGGGCACAAATATTTTGCGTATTTGCTTACCGGGGGTTGTTTCTTTTTATTCGCGATAATGATGACCTATTATCTTACGGGAACTACGGATCTTACGCCTGGTGGGATCTCGGCACTTGGCTCTGCATCCCGAATGATATTAATAGTGATGTTCTTCTGTTTCCTGTTGGCGTTCATGAAAGCGGCGTGGATGCCTTTTCACTCCTGGCTCCCCACTGCGATGGTAGCGCCGACGCCTGTGAGCGCACTATTGCATGCGGTGGCGGTGGTAAAGGCGGGGGTGTTTGGAATTGTGCGCATAGTTTGTTATGTATACGGTGTGGACTTGATGCACGAGCTCGGGCTGTGGTTGGTTTTAGCGGGCATCGCTGCTTTCACCATGATTGTTGGCTCTTTCTTCGCAATTGCACAGGATAACCTTAAAAAGAGATTGGCATACTCCACCATAAGTCAGTTATCCTACATAATTCTTGGTGCAGCATTTTTGACATCTAACGGAATAAAGGGCGCAATGCTCCATATACCTTTCCATGGGTTCATGAAGATAACGCTTTTCATGTGCGCTGGTGCGATAATGGTAGCGACCGGGAAGAAGAATATAAGCGAGATGGCAGGTATAGGTAGGCAAATTCCAGTGACTATGCTTGCTTTTAGCATAACTGCGTTAGGCATGTGTGGAATTCCACCGGTATGCGGGTTCATCAGTAAAATATATCTCTGCTTTGGTGCATGGTCGTTGGATCAATACGGGATAATATTCTTAGCAATCATCTTGATAAGTTCGTTGCTTGACGTTATTTATTTCTTCCCCATAATATATACCGCATTCTTCAGGGAGCCTGAGGGAGAAAGAAGCGGAACCGGAGAAGGTAAGATAAAGGAAGCACCTATCTTCATGCTCGTTCCATTAACTATAACCGCCATCTTTTCCATCATTTTTTTCATCCATCCGAACACGCTGTTTATATTTGACCTTGTGAACACTGCGATTGCCGAGTTAGGTCCGCTTTTCGGCGGTATATGATATGAAGTATTTGCTCAATATCCTGTGGACCTATAAAGTCCAAATTCCAAAACAAACTTTTTCGCTTATTCAAGATCCATATATCTTTAGTAACCCCTTTTTATATCTTTCAAGATAATTTATTAGCGATGATGAAAATGGAAAGTAGAATACCGCCTGAGATAGGGGTGGCGCTATCAACGGGGATGGGGTTTTCGCTGCTGTTAAAGGGCGAGCCTGGAACGGGGAAGACGATGCTC
>JAUWQN010000072.1 GCA_030611045.1 Methanosarcinales archaeon | reverse complement strand
GGAAGGCAAAGAACTATTTTTACATCCAGAAGGAACTTCAAAACTCGCGGTTGAAATAATTTAATCTTCGATTTTAAATTCAAAAAGAAAGACTTTATTGAGAATTTGTTCCTCCAGTATATGGAAAGATTAGGCGTAACTAACATGTAAGAAATGCGTAATGCACCCCCTTAAAATCCTTTTTTAATGTTTCCATCATGTTTGGATTATACGTAGCCACTGCTGGATGATACAGTGGTACAATTTTAACGACACCCGCAATGGTGCTTACCGTAAATACTTTGCCGTGTATTTTGCTTATTTTATCCTTCTTCGAGTGTAACCCGAATTTATCGAAGATATAGGCCAACGAGAAGTTGCCAAGAGTAGCAATAATCTCAGGTTGGATAATCTCCAGTTGCGCATCTAAATAAAGGGTGCATGCTCTTATCTCTTCTGCTGTGGGATTTCTATTTCCCGGTGGTCTGCATTTTAAGACGTTGGCTATATAAACGTCGTTTCGTTGTAGTCCAATTGATTCTAATAAATCATCAAGCACCTTTCCCGCTTTGCCCACAAACGGTTTGCCCTTCAAATCTTCATAGTAGCCCGGAGCTTCACCGACAAAAACTATTTTGGCGGATAGCGAGCCTTCACCAACAACCGGATTGGTTCTCGTTTCCCATAGCTCGCAACGCTTACATGTCTTTAATCTCTCCTCTATACGTTTCATCTCCGCTTTATCTCTTCGGCAATTCTCTTATTTCACTTTCACTGATCCCCAACCGGTTCAAGAGTTCGGAAAGAAGATTCTGCTCGAAATTAGCGTATGCGGTCTTATCTGGCGCTGCTATTGCTATCTTCCGATACTTTAATTCTGGGTACGCTTTCTTAAACACAACTCCAAGTTTACCTATCCATTTCGGGATCTCCTCAGTGACTATAAAAAGTACCGGGAAGTCCTTCCATTCCCGTGCGTCATACCACGATAAGCTATCAGTAATTGCGATGTGCAGTGTATCATGGTCTATAAGCATATTACAAGTAATAAACTGGGAGGAATCATCCATCGTGAAACCACTGAAATATCCTGTCGTTTCTTCTATCTCTTTCTCTGACAGACCAGCCTGCTCAGCCATTTTCGCGCTCCACAATTTTATACTCTTTCTCGCATCTGCTACAAGTTCCTCTATCTCTTTCTCAAGCGTGTTTATCACCGGCATCTCAGCAAGCTTAGCGGTTTTCCACACTTTCAACCTTGCCTTTACATCAATTATTGCATCCTCACTCTGGTACAACTCCAGGAATTCCTTCTCTTTCTTCTTACCATACACGCACAACCGCTCCTTGATCAATCTCTCTTCTAATGCCTGGAAGATCTCAGGTGAAAACGTTTCCGATAGGTCATTTCTTATAAGCTCATACTGCGTGAACCCCGCAGTGCCATGCTTACCTAATTTCAAAAGTAAATCCATCATTTTTAGCGACGCTTTATCACCTTCTTCCACGGCATTCTCAAAATATTTCGATAAATTCCCGGGCTGAGATGAATATCTGGCCGTAATATCATCGAAAAACGCTTCATAACCAGACAAACAAAGATATTCGTTATACGCGCCTATTTTTAGAATCTCTTTTCGCCTCAGCTCTTTTAATAACTCCTTGCAGTCCTTTCCCGTCATCGCCATGAAGTTTTTCACAAGCGCTTCCTCTGTCGTATAATCTTTCAACAGATGGAATAGCCCCAACAGTGTCTTCATATCCTCGCCATGTGCCTCAACCAAGCTTAAAAGCGTGCTCTTATACTCTTCTGGAAACATATTTTTTCGCCACTCTCTCTTCTCTTACTTTATTTATATCCTTTATTTCGGTTTTCACCCAATAATCGGTCTACAAGCCATTCTGCATCAAACTTCTCTAAATCGTCATATTCTTGACCCAGTCCTAAGAACAAAATGGGTTTAGAGGTCGAATGCGCAATGGAAATAGCCGCTCCGCCTTTCGCATCCACATCAACCTTCGTCAATATGCTGGCATCTATTCCTACCGTTTCGTCAAATTTATTTGCACGTTCTACCGCATCATTTCCTGCAACCGCTTCATCCACGAATATCACCAGGTCTGGCTTTGTCACACGACAGATCTTCTTCAACTGTTCCATGAGATCAACGGACGTGTGCATTCTGCCTGCGGTGTCTGCCAGAACCACGTCTTTACCATTCGCTCTCGCATAGTTCATCGCATCATAAACAACCGCTGCGGGGTCTGCACCATATTGATGCTTTATCACTTTTATTCCCAATTTCGATGCATGTATCTCTATCTGCTCCGTTGCTCCTGCTCTATAAGTATCCGCAGAGGCAATCGCTATCGAATAACCCGCGTCAAGCAATTTCTTCGCTACTTTTGCTATACTCGTGGTCTTACCAGTGCCATTCACACCTACAAAAACGATATTTACTGGCTTCTCGCTTTTAGCCACAAACTCATCGAAATCAAGCGTGCCACCAGCGGCAAAAACGTTTAACAATGCATTTCTAATCGCCTCTTTCACTAACCCCTCGGTATTCTCTCGCCATTTCTTCCGCCCACCTACCAACTCTTCCTTCACACCGGAGATTATCTCTTCAGCTACTGACAATGCAACATCGCTCTCCAATAACGCTATCTCCAACTCTTCTAAAGGCTTTTCCAAATCTTTATCGCCTAAAATCGTCTCCCGCTCTAATAGCGCCTTGCCTTTCTCCTTTAGCGTCTCCCTTATACCTGCTGGTGTCGGTTTACCTTCCAGTACCGGCTTCGCCTCTCGTCCTCTCTCTACCTCCTCTTCCTTGTCTTTCTCTTTTATCTTCTCTACTACAGTATCGCGAAATGCGTTAAGCTTCGTCCTTAGCCGGTCAAACATTTTTCCTTTTGATTTTTTCCCTTCCTCTTTATAACTCGTTTCTATTTTACTACAAGCCGAGATTTGGCCTCCAGATTACGCTGATAGCTCTTGCAATCTCGCCTGTAATGTCTGCGCCTCTTGCTCTATCCTTTGCAATACGCCGGTCATTTCACGCTGTGAATTCTCTAACTCCGCCTTCATTCCACTAAGATACTCTACCGAGGAATCCGGATCTTTTTCCGCACTTACTCCTCCCCCCACTCGCACTATTATTTTATCCGTACTGCTGAGTGTAACGTAAATAGATGAATTTGCCCCGATTGGCACTATCAACTCGTCACCTGCTTTCATCTTCTTCAACTGTTTTATCGTCTCTATCGCCTTATCATGCTCACTTATCGCCTGACGGACAAAAAGTAACTCTTGAGACGTTTGTTCCGCCTGCGCTTGGTATTGCCGCAATCTTAACAGCAGAGATTGTAGTTCCGCTTGCTGTTCTCTCTCTTTTTCAGTTAATTCTTTCTCGCTCTCCTCCATTTTTATCGCCTTCAAAGATTAATACTCATTTTATCCTTATAAATTCCCTGTAAAGGTATTCAATAGATAGCAGATATAATTGGAGGATATAGGAAGAGTCCGACAGGCGGAATGGGAGAAAGGTGAAGAGAGGAGGAAAAATGAAAATAAAAGGTAGGAGTATCTCAAAAGGAATGGCTACCGGAAAAGCATTGATTTCAAAGCAAAAAATCTCCTTCCTCGGTGCTGTAGACCCGGTCACGGGCATCATCGTTGATAAATCACTTGACATTTATGGAAAAAGCATAACGAATCGCATTTTGATATTTCCGGGCGGAAAAGGCTCAACCGTTGGCTCTTATGTGCTCTATCAGCTTAAGAAGCATGGGAAAAGCCCGTATGCTATGATCAATCATCGTGCAGATACAATAGTAGCTGCGGGTGCAATTATCGCGGAGATACCTGTGGTTGACTCGCTTGAAATTGACCCGATTGAAGGCGAACTGATAAAGGATGGCGAGGAGGTGCTGGTGAATGGAACCGAGGGCTACATTGAATTACTATAAAGAAACGCTAAAAACATTGGAACAACAGGGATACCACTTCGTAGGAACGCACAAGCATAGTGCAGTGAAAACGTGTTTGTGGTTACGGAAATCTATTAGAGGAGAGGGGAATTGTTATAAAGGTAAATTCTACGGTATTAGTGCGCATCGGTGCATCCAGATGACGCCTTCTATTTTCTGCAACCAGAGCTGTATTCATTGCTGGCGACCTCTTGAGGCGTTTAACACAATGGGAGAAGAGGAGCCAGTCATTTGGGATGCTCCTGATGAGATAGTGGAAGACAGTATAAAAGAGCAAAACAGGCTTATATCCGGGTTCAAGGGCTCGAACAAAACTAATATGGATGCATTTGCAGAGGCTGCTGTTCCAAGACATGCTGCTATTTCGCTTATAGGCGAGCCTACGCTGTATCCCTATTTGAAGGATCTGATTCAGGAGTTCCATTCGCGTGACATGACCACTTTTGTGGTGACCAACGGCACGAATCCCGAGGTGCTGCGAGAAATTCGACCTTACCAGTTATACATATCTTTAAATGCACCGGACGAATCCACTTACAGGAAAGTTTCACACGCTCAGTACTGGCCTCGTATAAAAGAATCGTTGGAAGAGATGGGGAAGTTGAAAGGGAAAACGAGAAGAGTCATACGAGTCACCTGCATAGATGGACGGAATATGACGAATCCTGTGGGCTATGCTGAATTGTTAGAGCGAGCAAATCCTGATTTTATCGAGGTGAAGGCGTATATGCATATCGGGTATTCAAGAAAACGGTTGAGTAGAGAAGCAATGCCCACGCATTTAAGAGTGAAGGATTTTGCACGTGAAATCGCAGAAGCGTTAACGTCTTTCGGATATACCTATACGATTACGGATGAATCAGAGATAAGTCGAGTAGTTCTTATCTCAAACCTTTCTTTAGAAAAGAAAGCTTTACCAAAGAAACAGGGATTTTCGCAGCTAACGGAGTGATGCCTGGACCACCTGTGGGCTCCGAGTTGTTATCACAAAACTTTTTACTGTTACAGGCCCCATAATCTTAAGTACGGAATATGTGGCTTTGATATATTAACCTCCGTAAAAAACATTGGCGGTGATCAAGGAAACACCTTCGTCAACCTACTCTTTTGCTCCAGCAGCCCACTTTAATTTTCTTCTTTTCCTTCGCAGCTTTAGCATATTACGTTCGCACTTAGAACTGCAGAAATAATAAACGGTTCCATCACGCTTTACAAACATCATTCCACTTCCTGGCTCTAATGGCGCGTCACAAAAAGAGCATTTCTTCTCCATCCCTTCGTTACCTCCTCGAATGTAGTTTCCGCACTTCTCTCGCTGTCTCTGTGAGCACTAAAATATCACCTGTTTTTATAGGTCCGATACAATTCCGCGTGAGGATTCGCCCTCTATTTACTCCTTCCAGTATCTTACACTTCACCTGGATGGACTCGCCGTGCATCCCTGTTCTACCTACGATTTCTATTACCTCTGTTGGTGTTCCTCTCTCTTCGCTCATTTCCTACCTTGCCCTTCTCATTACGCTTTTAGCGTCTTTAGTTCCTCTGCGATCTTATCAATCGCTTCTTCGGCTTTTCCAGGGTCAACGATGGCAACAGAGGCACAACCTTTGTTAATGCCACAAGCAGCACCTAAATCTCTCTGACTTTTAACATACAAGTAAGGAATACCTTTCTCTTCACACAGCGGTGGAAGGTGCATTACTATCTCCTCTGGAGTAATGTCCTCACTTATCAGCACTAACTTTGCCAGCCCTCTTTCGATGGTCTTTGTGGATTCATTTGTCCCCTTCTTCACGCTGCCCGTACTCCTCGCTAACTCCACTGCCTCTAATGATGTGTTTTGCAACTCCTCCGGTACCTCGAACTTGACGTACGCCGACATTGACTTTCTCTTTCCTTTCTCTTTTCCTTCTTTATCGCTCATCTTTCATCCCCCTACAAGGTTATCTGCGTTCTTACTCTAATAGAAGATATTGCTTTAAGTTTATACTTGACTTTCGCCGTTATAAAACCAACAGCATTTCTGGCTATTTCGATTCCGCCTTTCAAACCCGTTCAAATTCCAATAGAAGATGTCAGAGCTATTTTATGGAATAAGGTTAATGCATCTGCGGCAGCTTCATGCTG
>JAUWQN010000056.1 GCA_030611045.1 Methanosarcinales archaeon | reverse complement strand
CAGCATGAAGCTGCCGCAGATGCATTAACCTTATTCCATAAAATAGCTCTGACATCTTCTATTGGAATTTGAACGGGTTTGAAAGGCGGAATCGAAATAGCCAGAAATGCTGTTGGTTTTATAACGGCGAAAGTCAAGTATTAATGTGTAAATCTAAAGAAAAGACATGGACTTGCAGGAGAAGCGATTGGCATTTGCATCCGTGGCGGTAGTTCTATCATTCTTAGTGCTTATTGCATTGGTAGCAACAATTGGCGGGGGCTTAGAATCCCATGATTGGTCAGAAGTAACAATCGCTGATATAGACATATCTGCAGAAGCGCTTGATATCGCCGAAGCATCGCTAAACGTGACCACGTATCTTGATAATAGCGGAGATGCGAACTCAGGCGAAATAGAGGTCTTGGTGAAGGCATACGATGCAGATACGAATTTGCTCGTTACTTCAGAGAAGACGAAAGTGGGGATAATAGAGGAAAGAGAGACAAAATCTGCAAGCACGTACTTGAAGCTTCCGAAGGAGGGCGGCTACCGACTCCAAATTGTCGTTTTTGAGGATGATAAAGGGATACAGCGTGCTGAGACAATGATTTACGGATTGACAAACTTGGAACCTCCTTCTGTCGCAAAAATTTCTATACGAGAGATTGATTTCTTCGTGGAAGCGGTAGAAGCTGAGAGTGCAGGAAATAGAGAGTACGCAGTCATCAATACCACCCTCTACGTTGACAATCTCGGAAAAGACGTCAGCGATCTGAGAGCATTGATAAAGGCGAGGGAGAATGAAACGAGATTGATAGTAGACAAGAGATGGGGAGACCTCGGGGTTCTAAAAGAAGGCACTACATCGCTGCATTATGCAGAGCTAAAGGTGCTCAATGGCAGAGATTACATATTTGAGATACAGATATGGCAATCCGAGAGGGTAATAAAGGAAAGCAGCGGAATGGTTCTATTAAGCCCGTTTGCAAACAAGACGGTGGTATTAGAGTCGCAGGAGAAAACGGTGGAGATTTCACCCGAAATCAAAATATCTGATTTTGCTCGCCCTTCATGGGAATACGAAGAAGAGGGTTATAAAGCACCGATTCCCATGCCTATGCCCGCCGCAGAAGCACCAGGCTTTGAAGTGTTACCAGCAGCTTTTGCACTAATTATTGCCTTTGTTTTACTGCTAAAGAAAAGAAGAGGTGGTGTATGAGAATGGAAAAAAAGGATAATGCTATAAAGGGGGAAGATGAGGGGAGATTCGCATCCGAGGATATTTATAGGTATTTCCGGTTTGGCATCTTCATAATCCTTATGCTTTTACTTCTGGTTGCTACCTTTCAATTCTATTTCTTCGCTATGGCTGCTATCTCCACGCTATTCAAGTATGAGTACCACTCTCTGGTGCAAGCAGGCTTCGCAGCTTGTGTCATCGCGGTCATCGTATATTTCCTGAGAGCGGTAATTCTAAAAGGAAAATGAGAGCGTTATACATAGGGCGATTTCAGCCCTACCATCTTGGACATCATGCAGTACTAAAAGAGATGGCTTCCGAAGCCGAGGAAGTCATTATTTGCATTGGATCAGCACAGAGAAGCCACGAATTGGATGACCCGTTTACTGCTGGTGAACGCTATTTGATGATCTCAAAGTCGTTAAGAGATGATGGCGTTTTCAACTTTTACATCGTACCCGTCTTGGATGTGAATCGGAATGCAGTCTGGGTATCGCATGTCGAGTCATTGATACCCCCTGTGGATGTGGTATTTGCACATAATCCGCTAATAGGGCGTTTATTTAAAGAGCGAGGTTATAAAGTGCGTGTTCCTTTGCTCTTTAACCGGAAAGAATATTCTGGTAGCGAAATAAGGAGAAGAATTTTGAAGAACGAAAACTGGGAGAGTTTAGTGCCTAAAGCAGTTGTAGATGTCATAACGGAGATAGACGGAATAACGAGGATGAAGGACTTGGCGAGAAGCGATGCTGAGTAGGCTTGTGGTGGTAAGCGGTATAAGATAACTGACAATGAAAATGCAAAGTACAAAATTCAAATTCTGCAGATGGCGATACTGAGAGGTTTAAAGTAAAGTCAAAATTGCGCTTCTCCATCTATGGTAATTAGAAAAAAAAGAGGGGTAAATTTAGTGATTTACTCTTTTCCCCTTCATTAGATCTTTTTAGTTTATTCTACTGCTTGTAGGATGTCTTCCACTTTCACGGTCTTCCTTCCGGCATGCTTCGCAAGGGCTACGGCTTTTTTCGCTATTTTCTCGCCATAATCCTCTAAAAGCTCTACCAATTCCTGACTCGCATCCTCACTTACTCTCTCTGCTCCCGCATTCCGCATTAGCCGGGTTACAGGTGCTATAGGTAGTTCAGCCATTTTTATCACTATAATCAAGTGATAGGAGGGTATATATAAGCTTTTGGGTTATCTGACCTCTGGAACATCATCAAAACCAATGGGTGAGTGCCTTCTGTTCACCGTCTTTAAAAGATGATTTGTCATACCCCTCGAGTGTTTTCTGTTCCCCCTCCTCAAAAGAGGATAAGTCATAGCCAAAGAGTTGTAGCACTCTATGTGCAACCGGTATTACTTGATGCCTGGTATAATAATCTACGTCAACCAGGTATTCTTTTCCATCTGCGTATAGCTCATCCCCTTCGCTTCGCTCTATAACATCTGCTGGAAAAGCACGGTCACTCGTCTTTCCGGGACCTTTTATAATCACATAGGGGATTTTCGAGCCAACTTCGTATGCAATGCGGGAAGTAGACGCTAATGCTCGTTCCGCTGCTATAACATGGGCTTGTTTTGTTTCATATCCACTTATCTTTCGGGTGAGCGTCTTGTGGATTATTAATTTATCAAAAGGTATTTCCCCGCCTTTTAAGTAATGAATAATGCTTTTAACGTATCGCATAGCTTTTTCAGGGTTTTTTTCCATCAATATTAGCTGTATCACCTCCGTCTGTACCTCCTTCGCCAACTCGCACCAGTCCCCTCGACGCACTTCTAAGCCACGAACTACTATTTCACCCTTATCGGTGAGCGCTGCATATCGTTTCTTCTTACCCGTAAAGAAAATGGCTTTGTAGAAATCCTGCAGCTCAAGTTCAAGCGGGAGTTCTTTTGAAATGCGTTCCGAAACTTCTCTCGCCTTCTTCAATATCTCCGTTTTCCTATCCCCTTCTAACTCAAGTTCAGACGGAAGTTTTACGAATATACTGTCGGTATCGCCATAGATAACCTCAAATTCGAGTTCCTCCGCCATTTTTACCGCACGCTTTATGAAATAACGCCCCCATGCCGTTGTCGCCTCAGCGCATTCTCGTTTGTAAAATTTCGCGGCACTCCACCCGGTGTATCCATAAAAGCTGTTCGTGAGGATTTTGATACTTTGCTGCTGTATATCAAACAACCGATATTCATCTGAATTCTTGTCATATTTTTTCATTTCGGTCTTTATCGCCTTTCTTCTCGCAATCAAATCACTCATTATCCGCTTGAAGAAGCCATCTGGAGCCTTTCTGAATGCATGTCCTACCTCTGGTGCAATATGTACTTCACCCTCTTCTTCATTCGAGTCCACATAAGTATCCGGAGAGATGTTAAAAGAGATCATGATGGTCGGATACATGGAAGAGAAGTCGAGGGCAATGACATCTTCGTGCAAACCCTTTTCGGGTGGTAGCACGAAAGCACCTTCAAATGTCTTTCCCGCCCCGCCCTTTGGAGGGACCAGCTCTCCCCTTTTAAATGCTTCCGCGGTTAAAAATGCTTCTACCTGACGACCTCTTCCCATCTTTGCTAACTCGTCTAAGGGATAGCCAATCATCCTGGAAAGCTCAATTTGCAGTGGCAGCATCTTCTCCGCGATGCCCAGTGTGCTCACCGCATCTGCCTTCGAGTATTCATAGAGCCGTTCTCGCATAGAAGCATTGAACCAGCATTCGTTGATCTCTCTCGGTGATAAATTCACCCGTTCATTTTTCAGCACAACACCAAGAAATTCTGATACATTTTCTAATGTTTTTACCTTCACGCTGCCCAAGTCACGTTTTGCGAGCTTAAAAAGGTCAACGTTCAGTCTACCGGCGATATTTACACTGGGCAACATCCCTCCTCTTTCATAATGAACCGTGCTGCCATCAGCGCCCACAGTCAATCGAATACCGTGCAATCTCGCCCGCTCCCTTATATATTGCCAATCAAAACCATCTGTGTTATATCCTACGATGATTTCCGGCTGGAATTGGTCGACAAAATTCAAAAAATCTCTTAATACCTTTGCATCGTCCCCCGCCTCGTATTCCTTATCACTTAACACAAATAACTTCGATTTTATTCCCGCGCCCTCGTGATATGCCACAGAGATGATTATTATAGGGTCTCTCCGCGGCGATGGCATGCCATGCCCTCCTCTGGTAGCCATCTCGCAATCAAAAGCGAGAACTTTAAGCGCGGGCAACTCGCCTCCGTCCATCTTGTTGTATGACACGTTTGAAGCAAGGATGGCTTTTCTCCTCGGAGTATTAGCGTAGTCCCACTCTATTTCTTCGCCTTCCACGCATACACCGTCGAGGGGTCTGAGCCGTTTGTCTATCAAGTACCGAATTGCAAATAGAATATCTGCTTCAAACACGGTAAGACCCTCCTTCCTGACTTCCTCGCGCAGCAGTGGAACATGTCTCGGATGTGTAGTGAAAATTTTTAATCCGCTCCGATCAACACCAAGCAATTTCTTCTGGCAAAATTCTACCCGCTTAACGCTTATTTCCGCTCCATCTCTATATATACGAATCTCTTCTATCAGCCTCTTTTTTTCTTCTACATCATACTCGCGATCATAGGAGTGGGAGTAAGAATAAGGAAAAGCATAAAAGTAAGGCTCGAAATTTGTATCTAACACAATGAAGTCCGCACCTTCTTTACTCTTGCACCACAGTCTTATCACGGGCTTATCTTGCCCATCTTCGTCTTTTTCCGTTCTGTAATCAATATCCAGTAGAAACCCCTCTCTCTTCATCGTTCTTTGTTTTGTCTATTAGTATTCTTTGATATTAGATATAGAATTTAGTTCCTCTGATACTTTTAAATTAGCGTAGGTTCTTTTATGAAAGAGAGGTTTATGAGGTACATTTTTGTTTTAGAGGAGCAGACAATTGGTAAAATTGCCGCTGGTGAGGTTGTAGACAGACCAGCATCGGTAGTTAAGGAATTGATAGAGAATTCCATAGATGCGGGAAGCACTCATGTGATTGTAGAGGTTGGTAATGGCGGACGAGATTATATCCGAATAACAGATGATGGATGTGGTATAAGTGAAGGAGATGATGTAGCGGTTGCATTTGAGAAGCATGCAACGAGCAAAATAAAGGGTATAGAGGACCTAACCGCATTACGGACGCTTGGATTCCGTGGTGAGGCATTGCCAAGCATAGCTGCTGTGTCAAGGATTGAGCTGAGCACAAGGCATGAGAGCGAAGAGGTTGGCACGTATCTGAAAGTGGACGGCGGCGTGATAAAGGAAAGAAGAAGAATAACCCGAGGGGGTGGCACGACCATAGAAGTCAAAAGCCTGTTTTACAACCTCCCTGCAAGAATTGGGACCTTAAAATCAAAATCCACTGAATTACGGCACATCGTGGAGGTGTGCATAAATTATGCGGTCATCTATCCGGAGATAAAATTTGAGCTCGTTCATGACCAGAACCCCATAATAAGCACGGTAGGTACAGGCAAAATGTTGGACGCCATTGTCAATACGTATGGAAGTAGCGTTGCGAAAGAGCTGATCAAACTGAAAGAGCCGGATTCTCCGCAGCATCAGCATGTTGCCACCATCAGCGGCTATATCTCCAAACCCGCGTTATCTTACGGCACAAAAAAGCACCTCTTCACGTATGTAAACAGAAGGTTCGTGCGGAGTGAGGTCATGGAAAAGGCGATAAAGAGAGGTTATGCGTCTTTGTTACCGAAGCATGCATATCCTTTTGCTGTCATTTCCCTTTCTATTGACCCGGGCGAAATAAACGTGAACATCCATCCAAAGAAGCATGAAATAAGTTTTTACCATGCTAATGACGTCTTCCAATTTATAACTAACGCCGTAGCCACAACGTTACGCCACGCAGATTTAATTCCCGAAGTTGTTGTTCAAAGAGAGGAAGGTATAGAAGCTGGTGCTGTTGATTTCTTTGGTACCCCGAAAGCAAAAAAAGCAGCCATAAATGTTCAAACTTCATTTCAAAAGGATATAAAGGAAGACGAGTTCACTGAAGAGGAAAGTGGTGGCGGCTGTTTGGACATACGTTCCGCTCCGTTGTATCAAGTCCTCGATAGTTACATCATAGCACAGAGTGAAGAGGACGACGTGATCATGATAGACCAGCACGCTGCCGCTGAACGAATAAATTATGAGAAGTTGATAGAGAAATATGGAGGGCGAATAGACAAGCAAACACTTTTGAGGCCGTACATGCCTGACCTCAGTCCACATCAACTCTATTTACTCAGAGAGAACGAGAACGTGCTTAGAGAGATGGGATTTGACATAGAGCGACTTGGCGATGACAGTTATGTTATACGGGCGATACCAGTAGTTTTTCACGGTATGATCGGGGAGGAGGAGATGACAGAAGTAATAACGCGATTAGTGGAGGAGCGTGGTAAAAAAGAGGAGCGAATAAAGGTTTTATTCAGCACTGCAGCGTGCAAAGCGAGTATAAAGGCGGGAGAAAAACTGTCTTATGAATATATGCGAGAGATCGTGGAGCGGTTGAAGATCGCGAAGATACCGTTTACATGCCCGCATGGAAGACCGACGATGATAAGGCTGAGCAAGAAGGAGATAGAGAAGAGGTTTAAGAGGCGGTAGCGGACGTAAGTAACGTAAATGATAAGAAAGGAAGTGATAGTGGACACAAATGCACTGCTGATACCAGGCGAATTTGGAGTTGATATATTTGAAGAGCTGGAGAGACTGGGCTATGTGCATATAATCGTGCCTAAAATGGTCTTGGCCGAGTTGGATAGGCTCAGGCAAAGACCGGGATTGAAAGGTAAGGAGAAGATAGCTGCAAATGTGGGGTATTCTTTAATACGTAAGTATACAGATACGTCAGAACAGGAACGCATGTCTACAGGATGTACGATCTCAATAGAGGAAGGAGCAGGAGAGGAAGAGGTAGAGAAAGGAGAGGGGGACACTGACGAGATGATCGCAGCGTTAGCATTGAAGAGAAAGGCAGCAGTCCTCACCAACGATGAGGAGTTGAGGACGAAATTGTCACAAGCGGGCATAGCAACGGTGTATTTGCGAGGCAAGAATAGATTGGAGGATAGAGATTAAACAAGTAAAAATGAAACTTTTTCGTACGCTTATATCATTAGAAGAAGCATTAAGAACGCTGTCATCGTATGCAAAGAGGACTGAAATCGAGGAGATCGGATTTGAGGCTGCTTTGAACCGAGTTTTAGCAGAAGACGTTTTTTCGCTTATAGATAGCCCTCCTTTTGATAGAGCTGCGATGGACGGATATGCGATTCGGGGCGAGGACTCTTTTGGTGCCACACCACGCAATCCCGTGTTTTTGGAGATAAAGAAGCCTCGTAGAGTAGAAGAAGAAATAGGAGCGGGTGAATGCGTCCCCATAGCAACAGGGATGCCCGTGCCAAAAGGCAGCAACGCAGTGGTTATGCTTGAATACACGAAGGAACGGGGGGATACGCTGGAAATTTTCAAACCAGTTACACCGGGTAAAAACGTTTCGTTTAAAGGTGAGGATGTGAAGAAGGGTGAAGCAGTGCTGAAAGCAGGAAAGCTGCTACAAGCTCATGATATAGGCATGCTCGCATCGCTTTTAAAAATAACGGTGAAAGTGTATAAGAGGGCAAAGATTGGTATAATCTCCACGGGTGACGAGCTGATAGATCCAACATTGGAGCAGCCTGAGCAAGAGCAACGGCATCAAAAGATAGCGGATGCGAATAGCTATGTGCTTGCAGCGTTAACACAGAAAGTTGCTGTCCCGTATAAAATGGGCATCGTGCGCGACAATTACGATGAGATAAAGAACGCACTACGGTCGGCGTTAGAAGGAGACTGCGATGGGCTATTAGTGAGTGGCGGGAGTTCTGTAGGTGAGAGAGATTTTCTGGCTGATGCAGTCGAAGAGTTGGGGGAGCTTGTATTTCATGGTGTGGCGATTCGACCAGGCGAACCAACCGGTTTTGGTGTAATCAATAACAAGCCGGTGTTTGTTCTTCCCGGTTATCCGGTGGCGACAATATCTGCGTTTGAATTGCTCGTTCGCCCCTTTTTGTATGCGATGCACGGCGTAACCGTGAGGGAAGAACGCAGGCAGATTCTTGCGGTAGCAAGCAAAAAAATACCCTCGGCAGTTGGCAGAACCGATTTTGTACGTGTGAAGCTGCTTCGCACTGAGGGGGGGTATTATATGGAGCCGTTAAGGGTGAGCGGCTCGGGTATCTTATCCAGCATGACCAGGTCGGACGGTTTTGTCGTGATCACGGAGAATAATGAAGGCGTAGCGGAAGGTGAGCGGGTGGCGGTCAATATATATGATTAGTACAACAAAACTTTATCTCTGCAAGCTCACAAGAACAAAGTAAACGCGGTGGCTAACATTGCTATTGGAATGAATTCACCATCCACGAGCAAATCCAATGATTTCCCTATTTTTAGCCCTTCTTTGCAAAAATGTAGTATGTACCAGTATCCATAAGCAATGGCGAACATTAAAACGAAGAGATATTGGTGAAAAAAACCTGAGAGATAAGAATATACGAGCCAGGGTATGAGCGTTGAGTTCAAGATGAGGAGAAGATTTTTCGTTTTATGCCTTCCAAAAACTACCGGGATTGTTCGTACTCCGCTTATTCTGTCGCCTTCGATGTCTCGAACGTCGAAAACAACCGTATTAATGAAGCACTTAATGAAAAAGAAATAAAAAATCGAGAGGATTACAACGAAATCACGAAATGAAACAGCTAAGGGAAGAAAAGTTCCTATTACAGTCCAAGACAGTGCAACTACAATATTTTTTATGCCAGTTATGTCTTTCAATCTGAAATTTGATATTTTTATGCTGTATATAATTCCCATACAGAAAGGAAAGAGAATTATAAAGATAGAAAGAGGATTTTGTAAAAAAGATAAAGAGAAAGCAGCAATGTAAGATATTATTGTAGCCCTGAAAACAAAACGTTTATTTTTTTCAATAAATCCCGCCCTATCCGGCACATTTACCGAATCTTCTTTTATGTCTGTTAATTTATTAAGGTTGTATATAGCAAACATAAGAAGGAAAGAAGCAAGAAGCAAGTTAAAATTAACCTTCACTTCGTAAAGCAAGAAAGAAAAATAAGGTAATAAAAAGCCGATTATTGCAATAAGTATAGAAGTTATGCTTAAGAAAGATATGATTTTATCAAGCAATAAGTAAAGATGTTTGAGCAGTTGAGATAATGTTGAATAATTGCTGTTATCAAACCTACTTTTTAGATGAGCATCTTCTATATCGGTCATCGAGATGCACCCGCGAAGGAAATATCAAGTTCATCCTACATCAAGACCCTTTCAGCTTGCTTGCAATGCCATTCAAAAAGTTCCCTTCCCCATTCAATCGCTTCTTT
>JAUWQN010000089.1 GCA_030611045.1 Methanosarcinales archaeon | reverse complement strand
TATTAATTATGACATTAGAACCAACATAAAGGAAACGAGAAGGTGTAAAAATGCAGTTGGTGATTAACACATACGGGTCTTATCTAAGGAAGAAGGGAAACTGCTTTTTAGTGAGGAAAGAGGATGAGGTATTTGAAGTTTCAGTGAATAAAGTTGACAGTATTTTGATTACTACGGCTGCATATATTTCCACGGATGCAATCAAGTTTGCAGTGGATAACAACATAGACCTCGTTTTTCTTGATTCGTATGGGGATCCTTATGGACGGGTGTGGCATCCAAAGCTGGGAAGCACGACGTTGATAAGAAGGCGACAACTGGAGATATATGACAAAGATGAGGGGCTAAAACTGTCAAAGAAATGGGGCATTCAAAAGTTTGATAACCAGATAGAGTTACTGAAAAGGTTGAAGAAGACGAGAGCGGATAAGAAAGACGAATTGGAGAGGCGCGTAAAAGAAATAGAGCAATCGAAAAAGCGAATGAAGGGTTTAAAAGGCACCATAGAAGAAAGAAGACAGACGGTTTTGGGTATAGAGGGTATGGCATCAAGAACATATTTTGAAGCGCTATCTTCAGTCGTTCCGGAGAAATACAAATTTGAAGGAAGGAGCAGGAATCCAGCGAAAGATGAGTTTAATACCATGCTGAATTATGGGTATGGCGTTCTGTATTCAATGGTGGAGAAGGCGTGCATTATTGCGGGTTTAGACCCTTATATTGGCTTTCTTCATACCGATAACTACAACAAGAAATCGCTGGTCTTTGACATAATAGAGATGTTCAGGACGTTTGTGGATGAAACCGTAGTACATCTGTTCAGCAAACGAAAGGTAAAGGTGGAATATTTTGATAAGATACAGAACGGGTTGAGTTTGAATAAGGAAGGAAAAGCGGTGCTGATAGAAGCGCTAAATGAGACGTTTGAAAAGACGATAAAGTATAAGGGACGGAATATAAAGACGAAAAACGTCGTTCAATTTGAGTGTCATAGGATTGCGAACAAACTTTTAGGAAAAGTTTAATCAAAAATGCTTGTGTGGGTGATATACGATATATCGGACGACAGGATAAGAGGGTATGTAGCGAAGATATGCAAAGGTTACGGGCTTTACAGGGTGCAGAAGAGCGCGTTCTTGGGCGATTTGAACAGAAATGAGGCGGATTCAATCGCTATGGAGTGCGAAGAGATTATAGAAGAAACAGATTCGGTATTCGTGTTCCCGATGTGTGACGATTGTTTCAAGAAGATAAAACTGATTGGTGAGGGGTTTGATAAGGATCTGGTGAGCGATAAGATGGTTACGAAAGTATTTTGATTCAACCCTTTTAGAAAAAGCGTTGACGGAAAAGAAAAAGTGAGCATGATAGTGGAATCTGAATCGGAATTGGAACCAGAAGTGTTTATCACAGTATCGGACGTGATGGAATATCTGTTCTGTCCGAGGTTCATCTATTTCATGCACTGTTTAGGGATACCGCAGCATGAGGAGAAGAGGTACAAGGTTTTGAAGGGCAGAGCGTTGCACGAGGCGCGGGAGAAGGTGAATAAGAGCTATATAAGGAAGAAGCTGCGGTGCGTGCGGAAGGACGTTGCGGTTTATTTGGTATCGAGGCAGAATCATTTGAAGGGCGAGGTGGATGAAGTGCTTTTCCTGGAAAACGGGACAGCGGCACCGCTGGATTACAAGTTCGCGGAGTTCAAAGATAAAGTGTACAGAACGCATAAGTATCAGTCGGCGTTATACGGGCTGATGATTGCGGATAATTACGGCGTGGATGTGAATAGGGGTTTTGTGTGTTATACGAGGAGCAACCATTTAGTGAAGGAGGTGAAGCTCAGTAATAATGATTTTGAACGTGCAATAGCGAGGGTAAACGAGGTATTGGAGATTATTCAGAAAGGCTTTTATCCTGAAGCGACAAAATATAAGGTGAGGTGCGTGGATTGCACGTACCGGAATATTTGCGTGTGAAGGTGATGACGGATGGGAACAGGAACTATACGTGTAGAGGTAGAATTGCCAAAAACGTTTTCTTTGACAACAAAGGTTAAAGAAAAGGAACTGAATAAATTTATCCAGGAAGCATTGGCAGTAGAGCTTTATAGAGAGAGAAAGGTATCGTTGGGCAAAGCTGCGGAGATTGCAGGGGCGAGAAATAAGTGGGAAATGTTAATGATGCTTAACAAGAGGGGCGTTGCAATAGATTACACGGCAGAAGATGCGGAAAAGGACTTTGAAACGTTAAATAAACTGTTGAAAGAAGATGATCGTGAGTAATTCAACGCCGCTCATCGCTTTATCAAAAATCGGCATGTTAGAACTTCTTAGAGAGTATTTTGGAGAAGTTCGCATTCCAAAAGAGGTTTATGATGAGGTAGTAACACGCGGGAAAAATTTGTTTGGCGCAGTGGAAGTAAAAAATGCTGAATGGATAAAAGTTGAAGAAGTCAGAAACAAAATCGCCGTTGATTCATTACGGGATTATATAGACCAGGGGGAGGCAGAAGCCATTATATTAGCCAAAGAGAGAAACGCTAAACTCTTACTTATTGACGATTCAGAAGGGCGACAAATAGCCGAGAGGCTCGAGTTGAAAATCACGGGCACAATTGGCATTTTGCTGCTTGCGGCAAGAGATAAGAAGTTAGTATTTAAGGAGACTATTGATGATTTGGTAGCGTGTGGGTTCAGGCTCAGTAAAGAAGAGTATGATAAACTGCTGATGAGAAGTGAGGAGATTTGTAGTAAATGATATAGATAACATCGTTAAGAAA
>JAUWQN010000045.1 GCA_030611045.1 Methanosarcinales archaeon | reverse complement strand
TTAAAGGATTAAATCAGTCGAAGAGGCTAATCCACTAAAACAAGGATTGAAACTTTGATAAGCTTGACGCGATAGAAGCGGAGGCTACGGTCGAAGAGGCTAATCCACTAAAACAAGGATTGAAACTTCGCAACATTCCTGAACCACCATAGAGCCGAAAAACCGAAGCTCCTACGAGTGCGCCTCGCAGCCTTAATCTGTCAGTTGGTGAAAATCCTCAGCGCTTACCTCAAAGAAATCACAATTTTTAAAAAACTAGTGATAAGCATTAAAATCGGAAGAATGGATTTACCTCGGCAAAGTTCCGAAAAGAAGCAATGAAAAAAAAGATTTAAAATATATTAAAACTAAATCCAAACACAAAGCATGAAAAAGGTATCTGATATTATAAAGGGAACGAAAGCATATTATTGCGTTGATTGTGGGAAGTGCACTTCCGCTTGCCCCCTATCCCGATTTGGTGACTATTCCCCAGACGGTTTGGTGGAAAGAGCATTGCTTGGCCTCCCGGTTCAACCTGATCTGAGAATATGGTCTTGCTTAACTTGTAACAGATGTAAAGAGGTATGCACCTACGGTGTGGAATATCCAGAGTTTATCCGGGGGATTAGAAGTGTTGCATTGGAGGAAAAAGAAAGTGGAGTATGTGCGCATGGTGAGCTGTTTTCATTGATGAAGCTTTTTACATTCTCGCATGAGCGAGAACAAAAAAGGCTTAATTGGGTATCAGAAGACCTGAAGGTGTCAGAGAAAGGGGATATTCTCTATTTCACGGGTTGTCTCCCCTATTTTGACCTCGTATTCAGAGACCTCGGAGTAAATACGGTTGAGATTGCGCGGAGCACGGTGAAGATTCTTAATAAATTGGGGATTTCTCCAGTTGTGATGAACAATGAGGTGTGTTGCGGGCATGACCTCTTTTGGAACGGGGATATCGAGACGTTTAAGAAATTAGCATCCATCAATATCCAGAATATCAAGGATACGGGTGCCAAAAAAGTTATTTTCTCTTGTCCCGAGGGTTACAGGACTTTTAAGCGCGACTACCCGGATTTTTTTGATTTTGATTTCGAACTCATTCATATCTCTGAATTCCTGTCTGAGAAGATAGAAGAGGGTAAAATCGAACTCCATCAGATAGATGATAAAGTTACCTATCACGATTCATGCAGACTGGGAAGGCATCTTGGCGTATACGAAGCTCCAAGGAAAGTCATCTCTGAAGTAGCGAAGGAATTTGTAGAGATGGAGAGCAACAGAGAGAACTCATTATGTTGTGGCACTTCTGGATGGACAAATTGCGATGGTTTTTCCGAAGAAATAAGAAAAGAAAGACTGAAAGAATGTACTGATGCTGGAGCGAAAATTATGGTTACGTCCTGTCCAAAGTGTCTGATACATTTCAAATGCCATATGAGCAATAGAAAGGGCGAATACGGCATAGAACTTGTTCCTTTCGAGGTCTTTGTCGCAAGAGCAATGGGATTGGTATAAAAATGGAAGATAAAGCAGTCCTTGTAATAGGCGGAGGAGTAGCAGGAATGCAAGCAGCCTTTGACCTTGCAGAAGCGGGGATAAGGGTCTGTTTAGTGGAGAGGACTCTTTCCGTCGGCGGTCGTATGGCACAACTGGACAAAACCTTCCCCACCAATGATTGTGCCATCTGCATACTTGCGCCAAAGATGATGGATTGCTATCGGCATGAGAACATAGAAGTTCTCACTTTAAGCGAGGTGACTGCGATAGAAGGTGAAATTGGCTCTTTTAAAGTAAAGATTCTTAGAAAATCGAGGTTCGTAGATGAGGATAAATGCAACGGATGCGGAGATTGCGCAAGAGTTTGCCCGATGGGTATCCTGAACAAATTTGATATGGACCTTAGAGTCAGGAGCGGGGCATATATCCCATTCATGCAAGCTGTTCCGCTAATTTACGCTTTAGATAGGGACAAATGCATGAGATGCGGGCTTTGCGAAGTCATTTGTGGAAAGGACGCGATACGATACAATCAAAAACCGGAAATAGTGGAGAGGAACGTGAGTGCAATAATCGTTGCTATCGGATTTGATCCTCTTGACCCTTCTGGACTAACAGAATATGGATATGGGAAATACGATGATGTGATAACGGCGTTAGAATTTGAGCGGTTGATCTGTGCTGCGGGTCCCACTGGTGGGCATGTGATTAGAAGAGACGGTAAGGAGGTGAAGAGAATCGCATGGATACAATGTGTGGGCGCTCGTGATACGAGAGATAACAGACCTTATTGCTGTTCTGTATGCTGCATGCACGCCACCAAGGAGGCAATCCTTACAAAGGAGCACAATCCAGAGGCTGAGACATTCATATTGTATACAGATCTCAGATGTTTTGGAAAAGGATTTCAGGAATACGTGAATAGAGCAGAGGACGATTACGGGGTGAAATATATAAGAGGGAAACCCGGAGAGATAAAGGGAAAAGAGAATAAGATTTTAGAGATATTCTACAGCCCTTCTTCGGACAAAGTTGAGAAATTGGAAGTGGACATGGTCGTTCTTAGCACCGCACTAATACCCAGTGAAGGCGTAGAAGCGCTCGCTGAAATATTGGGAACAGAACTCGACGAGTATAAATTCTTTAAACTTAAAGACCCTTACAATCCTACCGGGACTACACGGGCGGGCATATTCGTGGCTGGATATTGTCAAGCCCCAAGAGATATCCCGGAATGTATAGCACATGGGAGTGCAGCAGCGTCAAGGGCGATGGAAGTTGTATTAGGAGGTTCTTATGACAGAAGAGCTTAGGATTGGTGTATTCATCTGCCATTGCGGAATAAACATTGGAGGAGTTGTGGATGTACCAGCGGTGGTGGAATATGCATCCACCCTGGAGAATGTCGTGTATGCGGAACGCAATTTATATACTTGCTCATCAGAGGGGTTAGAAGCCATAAAATCCGCAATACATGAGCACGAGCTTAACCGTGTTGTCGTTGCAAGTTGCACGCCAAGAACTCATGAACCCCTCTTTAGAGCTACCTGTAAAGAGGCAGGGTTGAATCCCTACCTCTTTGAGTTCGTTAACATCCGGGACCAATGCTCATGGGTACACATGCACGAGCCTGAGTTTGCAACTGAGAAGGCGAAAGACCTTGTGAGAATGGGAGTTGCAAAGGCTGCTCGGTTGGAACCACTTGAGGAATTAACCTCAGATGTTATACCTTCTGCAGTTGTAATTGGCGCTGGAATAAGCGGTATGACTGCTGCACTTAGTATAGCAAAGAATGGATTTTATGTTCACCTCATCGAAAAGGGTAGTGAAATGGGGGGGCTGCTTCGTCGTTTATACAAGCTTTACCCAACCGAAGAGCTTGCGAAAGAATTTTTAGAGCAAAGAATAAAAGCTGTAGAAGAACATGAAAGAGTCGAATTGCATCTCTCTTCATCTATCAAGGATGTTGAAGGATATGTCGGAAAGTTCAAAGTAATTTTGGATGAGAATGGGGTGGAGAAATCCATTGATGTAGGAGATATAATAGTAGCTACTGGAGCAAAAGAACTCGAACCCGAGGGTTTGTATGAATATGACGGAGAAAAAGTAATTACACAATTACAGCTTGAAGAAAAGCTCAGACGTGAGGATTTGAACCGGAATGGCATCGAAAATGTGGTGATGATTCAATGTGCGGGTGCAAGAGGAGAAGTAGTCAAGTATTGCTCTAAGATATGCTGTATGAACGCGATAAAAAATGCAAAACTGATAAAAGAGGCTAATCCTGATATAAACGTTTTCATAGCTCATAACGAACTCCAGGCGTACGGAGAGGAGTATGAATTATATTACAGAGATGCAAAAAAGGCGGGGGTCCGATTCCTGAGGTTTCCACTGGAGAAGAGACCGAAGGTGAGAAAGAGCGATGGAAAACTCGTTGTGGATGTTTTTCATGAGAGGCTGCTGATGGATATTCCACTTGAAGCGGACCTGGTAGTTTTATCCACCCCTCTCGTGCAGAATCCCGATGCAGAAAAGCTGTCAAAGATGCTTAAAGTCCCTCTGGGTCAAGACAGGTTCTTCTTTGAGGCGCATGTTAAATTACGTCCGGTTGACTTCGCCACTGATGGAATCTTCCTGTGCGGGACTGCTCAAGGTCCAAAGGATATCGAAGAGAGCATCTCACAGGGCTATGCCGCTGCGAGTAGGGCGACAATTCCACTCGCAAAGGGATACGTGAGTTCGGAAGCTATAATATCCTCAGTGGACGAAGCGATATGCGTGGGCTGTGGTATATGCGAATCTGTATGCCCGTATGGCGCAGTAGAAGTAGTAGAGACGGAAGAAGGTAGAAGAGCAAAGGTTACAGGTGTGAAATGCAAGGGTTGTGGCACCTGCGGGTCGAGTTGTATAAAAAGAGCGATTAAAATGCAGCACTACACCGATGATCAATTGATAGCACAAGAAAGAACTGCTTTTGTGACTGAGAGGGAGGTGGTATCCTGATGAAAGAGGAAGAGGTAAAAATAGTAGGATTTCTGTGCAATTGGTGCTGTTATGCGGGTGCGGATTTGGCCGGTGTCTCTCGCTTTCAATATCCTCCGAATATGCGGATAATAAGAGTAATGTGCAGTGGAAGAGTTGATCCCGTGATTATATTAGATACGTTTCTTTGGGGAGCGGATGGAGTATTTATAGGTGGTTGTCATCCTGGAGATTGCCATTACCTGCAGGGCAATTATTATGCGGAAAAGAAGATAGATATGGCGAAGCGGTTGCTAAAGAAGGCCGGGGTCGAGCCTGGACGGTTGAGATTGGAATGGGTAAGTGCAAGTGAGGGGGAAAGATTTGCAGGAGTTATGAAGGAGTTTACGGAAGAGATAAAAGAGTTAGGCCCGATTAAATTTGAAAAAGATGAAATGGAAGCGGCGTGTATAGCAGCTGCTGATTACAGCTTGAGAATATTGGCAACGAAGGAAAAAGAACTGCTGGAAGAGGGTAACAAGTACGGAGAAGTTTTTACTAGGCATGAGATGGATAGATTGCTGGATGATATGGTGCGGGAGGAATATGAAGCGAAGAGGATACTTTTGAAGTTAAAGAGGCCGATGTCAGTGAAAGAAATAGCATCGGAGCTAAATCTGAAGCCAAACGTGGTGTTCAGGCACATCTTGGACTTGAAAAGGTATGAATTGATTGAAGCTCATGAGATACGAGATAATACGCCAACTTATATTGCAAAAGTAGAGGAGGGTGTTGAATGAGTGTTTTGGTTATAGGCGGAGGATACGCAGGATTAAAGGCGGCTTTAGACTGCGCAGCTACTAATGATGATGAAGTCTTTTTTGTTTTGAGGACGCCGAGTATTGGCGGGCTTTTTTCTAAACTCCATTTAGTAGAGGGCAAACATCCTTCCGAAATCTTATCCCCGCTTATAGAACAGATAAAAGAGAACGAGAAAATCCATGCCTTGACAAATGCAGTGGTTGAAAGAGTAAAAGAGGAGAATCACGGCTTCAAGGTAAGTATCCTAAGGAAACCAATTAGAATTGATGCAGCAAAATGTGACTCATGCGGTGAGTGTTGGAAAATATGCCCGGTCAGACCTCCTGATAGGTGCAACGAATGGCTAATCAACAGGAATGCAATATACACACCCGAGGAGGCACTTTCGTATGCGATAGAGCGAGAAACGCCATTCTGCCAAGCTACTTGTCCTGTCAGCCTGGATATAAGGGGTTATGCCGGATTAATTGCAGACGGCAAATTCAAGGAAGCTTACGACCGGATAAGAGAGAAAGTTCCTTTTCCTGGTGTTTTAGGAAGAGTTTGCACACATCCCTGTGAGGATATGTGCAAAAGGGGTTTGGTAGACGGGCCCATTTCAATTGCGAAACTGAAAAGGTTTGTTGCCGACTATGTTTATGAGAATTATGGGAACGAGATAGAGCCTGAACCTGTTCCTTCTACAAAAGGCAAAAAGGTAGCAGTAATCGGTAGTGGACCTGCGGGTCTTACCGCTGCATACGATTTGAAGATTTATGGCTATGACGTTACGGTATTTGAGAAGCTCCCGGTAGTAGGAGGGATGATGACTACGGGTATTCCAAAATATAGATTACCAAGAGCGACTCTGGAGAGAGAAATAGATTTTGTTAGGGGTATAGGAGTGGAAATAAAGACGAATGTGGAAGTTGACAAGGATATGTTCGCAGAGCTGCGCAAAACTTATGATGCTGTTTTTATCTCTGTCGGTGCGCATGTGAGTGGAAAATTGGGGATCCCCGGAGAAGATTTAGAGGGTGTTATACCTGGTATTGACTTCCTCCGAGAGGTTAATCTTGGAAAAGAAGCGAAGATAGGTAAGAGAGTTGTAGTTGTAGGTGGAGGGAATGTTGCGATAGATGCAGCAAGAAGTGTATTACGCTTAGGCTCGGAAGTGTTTATCGTTTATCGACGCTCGAAAGCGGAGATGCCTGCGTCAAAGGAGGAATTGGAAGCACAGGAGGAGGAAGGCATAAAAATTATATTTTTAGCGAATCCAACGGAGATTCTGGGTTCGAGCAGAGTAGAGAAGATAGAATGTGTTCGCATGGAGTTAGGACCGCCAGATGAGACGGGTAGGAGGAGACCTGCGCCCGTAGAGGGCTCTGAATTTGTGATGGACGTGGACACGGTGATACCCGCGATAGGTCAAGCATCGGATTTAAAGTTTCTCGAGGGTAGCGGAGTAGATACACCAAAAGGGAGATGGATCAGCACTTTAAAGGACGGCAAAACAACCGTGGAGGGGATATTTGCTGGTGGTGATGCTGCAACAGGGGCAGCAACAGTAATAGAAGCGATAGCAGCGGGTAAAAGAGCAGCATTGGGTATAAATGAATATTTAAGCGGCGAGAAAAGAGCAGATTTTAAAGTTAAATCAGAAATAGACTTAGAGGAATACGAAGCTCAAGAAAAATTTAACCTTTCAAAAGATTATTTCTCGCTCAAAGACATAGAGCAAAAAGAAAGGGTGAAGATGCCTAAACGTCTGGTAGAAGAGCGTATAAGAAATTTTAGCGAGGAGGAGCTGGGCTACGATGAGGAGATGGCAGTCAAAGAGGCAAATAGATGTTTGAGCTGCAGAAAATGTATTGGTTGCGGAATCTGTGCAGAAGTGTGTCCACGGGATGCAATAGAATACGACCAGACAGAGGAGATAACGGAGATGGAGGTGGAAAAGATAATATTCGCGGCAGAAATGGAGGAAAAGATCCCACCTGAGGAATACAGGTATCAAAACGTGGTTACGCAGATAGAGTTTGAACGTATGCTTAGCGAGTCGGGACCTTATGGTGGTATCATAATGAGACCGTATGACGGGGACATTCCGAAGAAAATAGCGTTTCTACAAACACAAGCGGACGAGGATGAAAGTTCGCCTATGGCATTTGAATTTCTATTACAAGAAGCAAAAAGCGCAGAGGAAAGGGGTGGTGTGGATTCCTGTATCTTTGCACGGGAGATCCATAAAGATACCGGAGAGATCGAATCCATAAAAATCCAAAACATTAAGGTTACAGAAACGGAAGCAACAAAGAATTTGAGATTGAAATATACGGTTGAAGGCGAAAAAGGAGAGGAAGAGATGGAAGAGGAGTTCGAGATGGTGGTGCTATCTGTGGGATTCTCTTTACCCGAGCACGTTAAAGAGATAGGCAAGCTTATGGGTGTAAAACCAGAGGAAATCGAATGTAGGGCGCCAACAGTTGAGTTTGAGATATTGAAGACGGAGAAGGAAGGGGTGTTTATAGCTGTTTGAGCGTTGATGCGGCATAAAAGTATTAAAAGTCCGTTGGGATATTATTGTAAAAGGAGGGGAAGATGATTAAAGATGGAGAAGTTCGACAGAAGGAGGTGTATGCGATCCATGTTCGGATATACTACGTTATGCGAAATAGCACGGTATAGCATTTGATGATATGAAGAACCACATTTTACTACCGGATGAAATAATACGGTTGAGTAAAGAGATAATACCTTTACGGGAAATATATGTATCACATACTGTACGGATACCAGATAAATCATCAGCGGTATACTGTTTCTGGTGGATGGGTGACAAGTCGATTATCGAAAATGCAAGAAGATCTACCAAAGTAAAAGGTCCAAAGGAGAAGCTAGTTACAATTGAATACAAATTCTGGCATCCTAAAGAGCTTTCAAATATTCCTCTATATGTTGGAAAAACAACTAATTTGAGAAATAGGATCTCGCAACATATTCTTCTCAAGGAAGAAACGCGGGTATATGAAACAACCCAGGAAATAGTGAAACCTAAACCTAAAACTACTTCATGCCAATTACGAACAGGTATCGAGTTCATTTTGCCGAATGAAGATTATCCTAAAGAGATAATCCTCAACAATGTATGCGTGTCTTATGTGACAATTGAAGGAATCGATTCGATCAGCAAGAGATTCTATTTGGAGGATCTATCTATAGGACTTTTCAAACCTTGGTTTAACCTTGATTCTGAAAGGTAGATATATTTCAAAAACACCGTGCTACTCGCCTAACTACGCATTTGCGGCTCCGAAACTTCGCATACATCGATACCGTTAAGTGAAATGCCCGCCCTTACTTATAGATAAGATGGAGGTATGGAGTATGTCCCTATATTAATCCTTCTCATGTAAACAATAGAAGTAATCTATGGACAGATTCATGCACTCTTTCCGTGATATTTGCTGTTCATGTTCAGAAGAACAAAACCCCTTCGGGGCAATTTAGAGCGCTTTAACTCGCACACAGGTAATACCAATCCTCCACCTCCAATTTAGTACCAAATTCCCAGTTTTCAGATGGTAGAGGCGGATCTTTCTTGAAGAATCAAACTTTTTAAAAAGGTTTAATCCAAAACACTGCGTATGCTTCGCCATCGTCTTCGGTAACGCCTTCTTTAGATTCGTCAGGACTTGATACTGCCACGCTAAATTCGTCTCAATGCCCTGAAAGGAATGTGCTTCTTGTGGATGAACTTCTTCGATCTGTCAAATCCACCTTCGGTTATGGGGAGGTGAATGTGTAGATTAAAGCCTAAATGTCTGCCGAAAGGATGCAGAACAACAATCGCACCCGCTAATACCTTTTTCCTCAGTGCGTGTGTGTGACAGGGTGTCATTGAGCGCCTTTATTGCTGCGTTCATCACCAACCACCTTCCACAGGTCTCGATTCTCTTTTAGCACAGGGCGTAATTAATCTGTCGGGAAGGGTCAATACTGCATGCCTATGTGGCAGGCACATCGAACACCCCACTGCTGAGCCTCTTTGCCCATTGATCTGTGTACCGCTTCGCTTGCCGCAATCCGAGCATAATCTGCTATTGCATTGCAGCCAAAGGAGATGTTATCTATGGTACTCGCCGCATTTTGGACAGTAGTAAACGTAACAACCTCTATCTGGGCCTTTGCAGCTCATCATCTTCTCCACTTCTTCCCGCTCTACCAGCCTTGCCTCCCGCCTGTGGAAGTAATAATAGCGGTCCCAATTGCGGTTGTCGGTGAAGATGTCCTTTACTGAGATTTCAGACCGATGGAAACAGCCAATTTTTTCTGGTGGTGTGGCTGGCTACCACTTCTCCCATAATGTCCTTAGAAAAGGAAAAAATGAGAGGAGCTATACATTATGCACAATAAAAAAGGAAAGCTTTAAATCTGAGTTAAAAGAACAGTAAGAACAGCGTATGGTTTACGAGAAATTTAGGAAAGAGGTAGAACGGATACTGGAAGAGAAATCGAAGCCGGTTACATGGAATGAGATAAAAAAGAGTTCAACGAAACTGAAACAGAAAGCGCCGTATCACGTGTATGTGCAGAAGCTGCAGGGTGACATCGGCTTGGTGCGGTTTAGCATAATGATTTCATAAATTTTAAACCTGTACCCTAAGTTCTAAAAGCATCCTATGCAACTCATTGATGAAAAAGGATCCCTATTATCCTCCAAACCTTCTACTCAAAGCTTCTTTCATAGTCGCTTCGCTTTTCACTTCGTCTATTTCAGGCGAGTTTTCCTTTTTCTTTTAGTCTTCTACTGCATCCAACAATTCTCGTAATAGTTTACACCATTCTGGGCGTTAAGATGTTAGAGCCAGCATCTTCTAAAATTAACACTACGAAAACAAGCTCTCTCCTTCCTTCTTTTATTTAAAAATTCTATCTTTTTACCACCTTTTCGATTGATATTAAATCTTGCGGGGATTAATCTAATTTATCTATAAATTTATCATCGCTTCTTTCTTAGCCGGTTTAGGTTCGGAGCGGGGATTTAATACTAAAGCTAAAAACTCTACTTTTCCTACCTCCTCATAAAAACTTTTAAAGCCACATTATTTATATATAAAACTACACAATAATTACATGGAGGTGGTAAAAATATGGTAAAAATACTGGGAAAAGCATATCCGGACGTGATTAGGGATTAGTTCCCTTTTGATAGTGCGGTTTGCTTAATAAGCGATGATACCCCTCGATAAAGAGGAAATAGCCACTTGCAAAGAACGTCTCTTAGATCCCGTGTTTACTAATAAGCTTCAAAGCTTCCAAGATAGAATCTATAATATTTTTGAAGAGCATAGACGTATAACTGGTGACCGCTTTATTCGTTTTGTGTGTCCTCGTACTAAACTTAAGAGCGTTGACAGCGTCATAGATAAAATTAGAAGGAAACGAGAAAAACAAAAAGAGGAGCAAGACCTCTATACTTTCGACAAAGTGGGGGACTTAGCTGGTGTCAAGGTGCTTTGCCCTTATATCTCATCCGCAAAGGATATTATGGAATGGATGTTTCGGCAGAGCATAAATTTTAAAGTAACGCCAACTTCGATTGATAATGCTTGGTCGGAGAATGACGAAGGGTATCGGGGATGGCAGTTTATAGCTGAACCTAGTTCCGGTCTTCTCCAACAGGAAACAGGTTTAATCGGTGCAAAATGTGAGATACAAGTCAAAACAATGCTTCAAGAGGCATGGGACGCACAAACGCATGACATTAGTTATAAGAAAAGAGAGTTGATTGATGATGAATTATTAGATCATATTAAGAATCAGAGTGATATTTTGAATGCTCTAGATCGACAAAGCGAAATCATTCGGCTACTAATACAACGTGCCGAAGAAGATGAAATGGGACATAAGAGGGCTGCTGCTACAGCTTACCTCTCACAATCAGAAGAACTTTTGGATTACATCAAGAGGAATTATACTGCTGTTGATTTGCAACTTCAAAAGAGAAATTTCTGCCCTTTACACCCTGAAACATTATCTCAGGTTAATACGGCGATGTTGAATTACCGTGCTAATCAGGGGGTGACTAAAAATTTAATTAGGTTTGCAGCACTTATAGCTCTATGTCAGAGGGATGCGGAACAAGAAGAAATAGCTATCTCACTGGCAAATGAGTTTGTAAGTAGCAATCCCAATAATCCTGATGCTGAAAATGTGTTTGCTGGTGTCTTATGGGCTTTAAACCGCTTTGAAGCAGCGATCAGATATGGAAAAGAAGCGATAAATAAAGCGAGGGCATCTAATGAAAATATTATCCCGTATCAAGCTAATTTTTGTTATTGGGTTGCTGAGGCAGCGCGGGCTAGGACGAATGTTATCGCGGAGGACAAAAATTTGGCTCTTGTGCTTAGTGATAAGCTTCCGCATGACTATCCAGATAATATAGGATATCTTGATACTGCGGGATTTGTAAAAATTGTTTTTGGAACCACCATTGAGGAAGTCGAAAGAGGTTTAGATTTAATACATAAAGCTCGGAAATTAGCAGAAAAAGGTCGTGATGAAGTGGCTAAAAGAAATATGCTAATCTTTGCCAGACGCCATGAACGTATCGGTAGGTATAATATATCCAAAATTTGCGAGAAAAAATCAAGTAAATCTTCTCTTTAGTAATCCTAAGTTAAATCTTCTTTGTTACCGTGTGATCCTACAACACACCTTGAAGTTTTGGGTAGGCATTTTTCTCTTCACCATCCAAGGTTGTTATCTCAAATCCTCCAGATAGGACATCATAGGCCACGTCAAAAACGATGTTATTAGCAAGCTGGTTCCGCTTATACATTCCGTACAAATCGTTGTTTGAGATCTTCGTCTGGAAATAACCTACCTCGCCAGAGGTCTTCGTAGGATGTGGCGTGAGCCATGGGAAGACAAGTTTCTGCAATGCAGCGTTTAAAGCGTCGCGAATGAAATGCTTCATGAATGAGAATAGATGAGAAAGCGTTTAAGGTGGTTGAGCAACTACGGCTGCGGATGACATAGAGAATTTTGATTAATATGCAGTTGACTGTTGATTTTTTGGTTAACGGGTATTTTTAGCTTCTTCCTTCTTCACTTTTAAAAAGTCTACCTTTTTCTACACATTACCCAATTTTCCAAGAGCATCCGCGGCTCTCCTACGAACGGGAGCATCCGCATCATCCTTTAAGGCAGCCAAGAGAGGTTCAACTGCTCTCTCATCCCCTATCTCTCCAAGAGCCTCCGCTGCTCCCCCTCGAACATCGGCATCTTCATCCTCTAGAGCTAGAATAAGGGGTTCAACTGCTCTCTCATCCCCTATCTTCCTAAGAGCCAACACAGCTACCCCCCGAACATATGCATCTTCATCTTTGAGAGCATGAATAAGGAGTTCAACTGCTCTCTCATCTTTGAGAGCCTGAATAAGTGGCTCAACTGCTCTCTCATCTCCTATCTCTCCAAGAATCGTCACTGCTTCGTATCGCACAACTGCATCTACATCATCAAGCGCATGAATAAGTGGTTCAACTGCCGGTTCTCCTATCTTACCAAGAGCTTTAGCTGCGCCGTCTCGCAAATCTTCATCCTTTAGTGCGAGAATGAGGGGTTCAACTGTTCTCTCATCTCCTATCTTCCTAAGAGCCCGCAATGCACCTTTTCGAACATATGCA
>JAUWQN010000070.1 GCA_030611045.1 Methanosarcinales archaeon | reverse complement strand
GTGGACTGGGGTTTGCAGAGCACTAACGCAAGATTGCATACTTCGATACTCAATAAGAGTAACAAAAAGTAGATCTTGCAGTGCATGCCGCTCAAAAACGTTAAAAAATGCGGTAGCTTACGCTACGCCATGCTACCTACGTATAGCGTCTGATTTAGCTCGCTCTGGTAGCTTCTCAGCCCTCTACTCTACTCTGCTCTGCTCACACTTCTGCCAAACGAGATCGGAGTTCCAACATCCTATTCCGATTATAATGCGCTATTTTCGCATAAAACGCCCTTAGCGATATATCATTCCGAAATCGCCCCCATTTTAGGCGTCTCTCTATATCCTCGACGATACGGGACTTCAGTTGATGCGCGGTAACGCGTAGAATCCGTTTCAACACGTTCAGGAAGTTGTGCATGATGCATTGAACGACGAAGAAGAGCACTCGGGTGACGTAAGACCGTGAGCAAGTCCTTATTTTGAATTCTTTCTTCACCCGGTAGCCTGTCTCGATCTTCCATCTTCTTCGGTATTCTTTTGGAACCCTCTTTACGAACTCTTCCGGCGATCCGAAGGCGATGCTGGTAGCGAAGAGATAAAAATCCCTGTTTCCCTTTCCCCCTCGCTTCACGGGATCATAATCGGGATTGGGTATCGCCACCAGATAAAATTCAGGGCTCCGTTCATCCCTGAATTTGTACGTAAATATCGCGGATTTCCGCCCGTGTTCTCGCTTGTGCCGCTCCAATAGCTTTTTTATCCGTTTATCTATCTTCGCAGCCATAATGAAGTCAGCACCGAGTTCGTAGAGCTTTAAAATCGCAGCGAGATTGAATAGCTCGCGATCCGCTAAGATCGTCCCTATTTGCAGCCCCATCACCCTTATCCGCTGTACCACACCTTCCACGAGCGCAGCATAGTCCTTGTTCAGCCCTGTGACGTTCACGATGTCAAGGGTGTGGGTTGGATCCCCCAGCCAGTCGAGGGTAAAATAAACGTACCCCCAGGACGTGCCATTCTTCGGCTGTATCCCTCTCACTCCTTCTGCGTTCTTGTCCCCATAATAGCCCTCGTTGTGGAAATCGATTGCAAAGTCCTGTGGCGTGTCTGGTATCTTTAGCAGTTCGAGAAAGACCGAATTTAACGCTCTGAAGAAAGAGAGTATGCCCTCAATGCGGTTTGCGGTTTTTATATGACTGTGCACGGTATCAGCGCAAGGAATCGAAGCGTCTGGCATCTTTCGTCTCAACTCGTTTGCAGCTGCCTCTATCGAATTATTGGTCGAAGTATAGTCAAGGACACAAATAATTGGGCAAAGTTAGGTTAAAAGGTTGTTTATTCCAGAATGATTTAAGTGATGTCCTGAGTTCTTTTACCGTATTATGGGCTGTATTTGCGGTTTTCTTTTCACGTGTCTGACGCCAGCATTCTTCAAGAGGGTCGAGATCAGACGCACCTGTTGGTAAGAACATGTGATCAATGGTTTCCTTGTTCTCTTTGAAATATCCAATAACGAGATTATTCTTGTGCCACGTTGCTCGGTCAAGGATGAACAACACCTTTTTATACCGCTTGTGCAGCCTTTTTATGAACTTTAGCACTTCCTCTTTGACTTGGCGACTCATTTCTTGATAGTGGAATTTTCCATGCCCTGTTAGAGCGCCACCCACATTTATTGCCTCTTTTGAACCGTTTGTGTACACGAGGGGTGTTGTCCCCTTACGAGCCCAGCATTTACGTCTGTCCGCGTCAATTGTAAAATGAACCTCGTCCAAGCAGATTATCGCCGTGTCTTCGTCCAGGCTTTCGAGTTTTTTTTGAAATGCTCTTTGAACTCGTCCACGTCTTCCTGATTTCTGCGTTTGTGTCTTGGCCTTGGAATCAAACGAACAAAACCCAAATTTGAAATAATCCTGCGAACATGCCTTGATCCGTATGAAAACCCAAATTTTGACTTAATCAAAGCATGCACATCTTTTGTTTGCCAGCCCCTCGTATACCCATTTTCCATCTGGTGCGGGTTTTCTAGAATCAAATCGAGCTCTTTTAGGTCTGCTTCGCTTAACTTAGGCTTCTTTCCTCTCCCTTTTTTATCACTAAGCCCCTCAAAACCTTCTGCTTTGAATCTACAATGCCAGAAAGAGACTTTGCTTTTAGATGTGTGGCAAATCTTTTCAATGTCCCTATCTCTGTAACCTTCTTTCAATAAAAGAAGGTAATGCAGACGTTCTTTTATCTTCCCGTCCCTCTCTCTTTTGTATCGCTTTTCTAACTCTTTTAAATCAACATCCTTCAACTCCATAAAATTATACTTAATGTCCTATTATTTAAAGCCCTCACTATAGCTGCGTATGCAATTACGTTTATAGCATCCTGCTGGCTGTACTTCGCTCCTTCCGGCACGTCAATTATGCCACCATTCCAGTGTAATAGCTCAGAGAGCATCCCCCAAAAAATCGGTGTTGCCCTCGCGAATCCCTATATTTCCCAAACTCGACTTAAACAGTTTCATTTGTCCTCTCTTTTGGAGAGGACGTAGTCCTTATAAATCTCTTTCGGAAGTGACGGCGTTCGGAAGTACTGTTAATATCTTAGAAAGGGTTTGTTTTTTTATTCCTATACCCTCCGCTACCGCTTCCAACGTGACACTACTCTTCTCGTTTTTCACTTTTCTGTAATATGCTACAATTTCTCTCTGTCTTTTAGTCCAGTTCCACATCACATCTGCCATGAAATTCAATAAATACGTAACAACCTCATCAATTTCCCACTTACTTTTGAATACAATCCATAGATTATCTTTCTTTGCCCGTTCTAAAGCGTCAGATGCTTTATGAAATGCTTCGCCATCTATCTCTCCAACATTTTCGCTTAATCTCGTAGATATGTCTCCAACGCCAATTCCCAGATAGAACTGATGACTGATGTTTTCAAAAAACGCATGATAAATATCGAACAGATGTTTCGGTGAGGAAAGCATCCCTTGAAAACTATCCCCCCCCTACAACTATAAATTTTGCGGGAATCTCTTCCTCAAATCTTCTGTTGACTATTCTTAAAGCATTTTTTAATTCTTCTTGAACTTCTGCTCTGTCCTTCAGCCTTCTCGAAGACTTCAGATCGCCAGTTACAACAACATACCAATTCTGCGGTGTGCGAGTCATTTAATCTATTTTTAGATATTTATTTTTTTCTGTCTTATATCTTATGATGTGCGAAATTTTAAAGCCTTGAATATATGCCCTAAACCAGCCGCAGAAGTGAGAATAAGCAGAAATAGCACTTCAAGCACAAATGCAACCAGAGATTTCGCCTTAAATCTTCCCTCCTCATCTTTTTGATCAAACTTTTTCCAAAAGTTTGTTAATAAGCTCTTTACAAATCTATACTCTTCACTTGTCGAATACCCGAACTCCTTCATCACCCTTTTCGAGTACCCCTACCAGAAAGCTCTTCTCAAAAGAAATATTTAGAAAAAAAGCTTGACTAAAGAAACTATTATTTTTTGATAAAACTTTTTTCTAAAAAAGTTTTAGTGATAAACAATCGCTTCAGGATTGTAGATTACCCCCTTTTCGAATTTATTACTCATTCTTTCACATAATTCCGTCTCTTCGCCCTGCAGAAGCCCTCTCCCTTTCACGCCCATTTCGCTTCTAAATCCGTCCAACGCTTTCAACACCTCCGTCATCTCCTCGGGAAAGCCATTATGTGTTGCACCAATTAGCCAGTAAAACTCCTCCGGCAGGTATTTCGGCTTCTTAGTTACCCATTTTGGAAGTATCTTGCCGCCTGCTGCAATTGCATCATGTTCCTCATACATCAGCACAAGTTCTTCTAACCAATTCATATCTGCAACCGCGTCATCGTCGAAAAACGCGATTATGTTTCCTCTCGCCTCTTTTATTCCTCTATTCCTGCTCTCTGAAAGCCCTAAATTTTCTTCGTTTAATATCACCTTGACCTCTACTTTATCCGCCTCTTCAATTCCGCTTTTTAAAATCCTCTCATACAGCTCCCTGTTCCCATCAACAACCACTACAATCTCCAACTTCTCGTTATCACAGGATTGTGCGTTCAAGCTATTCACTGCCTCTACAAAGTCTTCATACCTCTCGCTTTGGTACGTGCATAATATGATGGATACGGGTGCGAGCATGTTAATCATCTCTTATTTTTCTCATTATACTCTCTATTCCCATACCGCCTCAAGATTATTATCCAATGCCTCTACGCCATTAGATTTAGCGAATTTTAATGCTGCTGGAGTAAGTCCTGATTTGGAGATGAATATTAATCTCTTCTTTTTGGTTGAGAATTCCGATTGCTCTATCTTCTCTATGAAATTTTTCATAGCTCTAAGATCCACAGGCTTATTCTTCCATTTTACCTCAAGGATATTGACATAATTATCATCAATGCCGACACCATCAAATTCTATATCTTTATCAAGATATGGCTTAAATTCTATCCCAAGTTTTTCCCGTAATCTCTCTCTTACTTCCGACTCCTTTGCCTTTCCCAATTCCGTCTTTGCTTTCAGATATTTTCTCTCCAGAATCTTAAGATAAATTTCCACCGGCTTATCTCTTGGGCTCTCTCCAAGTTCGCCGGTTTTCCTCAAATCCAGCCATATTTTTAATACCTTATCCCCAATGTAGTAATATCTATCCTCAATTCTCTGAAGGACATCCAGCCTCTCTAATTCTGAAGTGTAGAGCCTTGCCTCTCCCTGTGAAACCTTTATCCTCTTCGCAATCTCTGATTGCGTAAGACCATCCTCCCGGAGAAGCGTGTTCAAGATCCCTATCAATGGAGCTTTATATTTCGCCACCAAAAGAACCGTATTGAGCAAATAGCTACAGTGCTGGTATATCCCTCCTTCCGGGTACAGAGTTTCTATGAGAAAAGCTCTCTTTATCGTTGTTAGATTAATTGACAATTTGTATATTCTATGAATAAGTTTTGCTCTCTTTGCAACGGAAACGATATAGAATGGATACCCTCCAGTGAGTTGATATATAAGCCTTTTTGATTCTTCATTACATTCTATGACTTTTGATATTAATTCGTAAGCACTCTCTTTTTCAAAATAATCCAGTTTCAATTCTTTAAATTGGTTATATAAAGGACTTTCTCCATCCGCTATCATATCCCTCATTATGTGAGGGAAAGAGCCGGAGATGACAAATAGTATGTTTTCATCATTTATGTATTCTCTAAAGATGCCCAGGATATTCCTCAATTCCCTGTAATTCTTAAGTTTTAAAATCTCCTGAAATTCGTCCATAAATACTACTATCCTTTCTTCCTTTCCCAGCTCTCTCAAATATTCAAATGCCAATTTTATTACTGTCGTCTTTGATGATTCCCCTTTCTCCAACTCTCTCAATAGCTTTTTCACTACTTCTCCCCCTGGTAAAGCCACGAGGTCATATATCTCTAACTCCTTATCAAAGAACCATTTCGCAGATTCAAGTATGAAATTCTGTGAAAGTTCTATTGGCACTGAAAACAGATATTCAAAGTTGAGGTAGATAGATTTTAGCTCCTTATGTCTCTTTACAAATTCCCTTATCAGTATCGTCTTTCCTATCCTCCTCAACCCAAATATACATATATTCTCCTTTATTCCGTTTAGAAATTCTTCTAAGTAGAACTCCAGTGTTTCTAATTCCTTTTCCCGGTTTGTGAACAAAATCTCCTCGCTCTCGGGATAAAAATTTTCTTTCATTTTATCATTTTAATATAGATCTGTATTAATATAGATCTGTATTAATGATATGAAAAGGTTGTCAAACTTTCATCTCCTACTTTTGCAACAAACTCCGTCTTCCCCTCATCTAACCTCCCTTTACAAAAACTACCCCTATCAGGCTTCATGTTTTTTGTTTGTATCGCATCACCGCTTCCCGAAATCTCTGCTCACATTCCTTTACCGTTCTGCACTCATAAACTATATCTTCATCTATTCCCTCTATCCTGCCTACCAACTTATCAGATTCAACATCAGCGACGAGCAACCCGTAAAAGCCTTTGTAATAGCAAACCTTTCGCTTATCTGCTCTCGCATCCACGAAATCCGCTAATCCCCTCTTCTCCTCTTCCTTCCATTCCCGTTCCATCGTCTCCATTGGAACTGCCTCGTGCTCCTCTGATTCCCCCTCTCGCTCCCGCAATTCTTTTACTTACCAGTCCCGAACCTCTCGCCTGCTCGAGTTCTATCAATTTTACTCCGAATTCATAACCCTCGCCTCGTAACCACTTCTCTATCGCTTTACTAACCACTTCATCTGAGAAAGGCTCATCAACTACTATTTCCCATTCCGGCAGTTCTTCCTCATTCTCGCCTTCCCTCTCCAGCTCCTTATTGCTTATCACCGTCCATGTCCAGTTCAAGCCGCAACGCTCATTGACCTCATCCTGATACACGTCAACCGACCAG
>JAUWQN010000024.1 GCA_030611045.1 Methanosarcinales archaeon | reverse complement strand
ATCTTCATCCATCACAATCATCCCGCCAGAACCCATCATTGACCCAACTTTCGTTAGTTCATCGAAGTCAACGGGAAGATCAAGCAAACTTTCCGGTATGCAACCCCCAGAAGGTCCTCCTGTTTGCACCGCTTTAAATTCTTTACCTTTTATAATGCCGCCGCCAATTCCATAAATAATCTCTCTCAGCGTCATACCCATTGGAACTTCCACCAAGCCTGTATTGTTCACTTTCCCCACCAGAGAGAATATTTTTGTACCCTTGCTCCCTTCAGTTCCGATGGATGCGAACCAATCGGCACCCTTATTTATAATGGGGGGGACATTAGCCCAGGTTTCCACATTATTTAAATTGGTGGGTTTCTCCCATAACCCGCTTACAGCAGTGTGGACATATTTTGGTTTGGGTTTGCCAACTTTACCTTCTAATACTGATGTGAGGGCGCTGGACTCGCCGGAAACGAAAGCTCCCGCACCTTTATAAATGCTAATCTCAAAATCAAAACCCGAGCCAAGGATGTTCCTTCCCAGAAGCCCGTATTTCCTCGCCTGGTCAAGGGCAATGGTCGTATTCTCCACCGCAAGAGGATACTCTTCTCGCACGTAGATGAACCCTTCATGCGAACCAATGGCATAAGCGCCAATAATAAGTCCTTCGATAACACTATGCGGGTTGCCTTCCATGAGAGATCGGTCCATATAAGCGCCGGGGTCGCCTTCATCACAATTAACAATCACATATTTAGGCTCTCCGGGTGCGTTGCGTGTAGTTTCCCATTTTATTCCAGTTGGAAAGCCGCCTCCACCGAGCCCCCTCAGGTTAGCCTTCTTCACCTCGTCAATCACCTGCTCAGGAGTCATTTCGAAAAGTGCCCTGACCAATGCGCTATAACCATCGAGCGCTATGTAGTCCTCTATATTTTTAGGGTCGATTTTTAGATTGTTGCCGAAGACGCGCCTTGTTTGGTGCTTATAAAATGGTATCTCAGATTCGTGAATGATCTTTTCACCCGTGTTAGGATCCTTATAAAGCAGACGGTCAATTATCTGTCCTTCTCTCATAGTTTGAGAAACAATGTCAGAGACATCTTCTGTATTCACCTCGGTATAGCAAATTTCTTCCGGGTAAATAACAGCGAGAGGGCCCTTTTCACAAAAGCCGTGGCAGCCTGTCACTCTTATATCTACTTCATCCGCTAAATTCTGTTTCCGTATTTCTTCTTGAAACGCAGCGACAACTTTTTCACTGCCATAAGCGCGGCAACCTGTCCCTGAGCATATTGTCATGCACGGCTTTTTAGGGTCTCTCTTAGATAATATCCTCTGTCTGAGCTTTTCTAAATCCGAGGGCGATTTTAGCTCTCTCTTAGTCATCTTTTTCCTCCTTGTTCGAGTTCGAGTACCCATATTGACGGAGAATCTTCTTCACGTTTGCCGGAGGTAATTTACCATAATATTCATCATCTACAACCATCACGGGTCCTAACGCACAACACCCCAGACAGTTAACACTTTCTAATGTAAACTTATAATCGGGGGTTGTTTCATCGGCTTTAATGCCCAGAATACGTTCCGCAGTCTCCAGGATTCTTGGTCCTCCTCGCACGTGGCAAGCGGTGCCGAGACATACTCTGATTAGATGTTTTCCCCGTGGCTCCAGGCTGAAAGTCTTATAAAAAGTTGCTATACTATACACCCGAGCTAAAGGCAGATTCAACCTTTCAGCGACATATTTTAATACCTCCTCAGGCAAATAATTATGAAGTACTTGAACTTCTTGCAATATTGAGATTATTTGCGATTCATTATGCTCATATTTCGCCAATACATCCTCAACACGTTCTAAATTCATTTTACCCTCTCCATTAGCTTTAAATACTCATCATCTACTCTCTCTTGAATTGCCTCCATAATATCGTCCGTGAGATGCCTGAACCTCCCTTGCTCTTTCAGATACTCCCGCACGGGCTTCAAATTCGGGAAATCGAAGCTTAACCTGTATTCACCGTTAATCACCTCATAAAGAGGAAAGACGCCAGTCTCCACCGCTAAAAGCCCCATTTTTATGCTGAGATTTGGCGGATACCGCCAGCCGGTAGGGCAGGGGGATAATATATGAATATAAGCCGGGCCTCCGATTTCCAGCCCTTTCTTCACTTTATCCATCAAATCGAACGGATATGAAGGGCAAGCCGTCGCTACGTAAGGTATCCTATGTGCAACCGCGATTTCGGGTAGGTTCTTCTTCCATGTTATCTGGCCTATGCTTTGCTTTCCCGCAGGTGCAGTGGTTGTCCATGCACCGTACGGCGTAGACGAAGACCGCTGGATGCCGGTGTTCATGTACGCTTCGTTGTCAAAACAGCAATATAGGAAATCATGCCCGCGCTCCATCGCACCTGACAATGGTTGCAATCCTATATCCGCAGTAGCACCGTCTCCACCAAACCCCACAAATTTTACCCTACGATCTTCGATTCTGCCCTTCCGTATCCTCGCTTGGTATGCGGCTTCTACACCTGACACTACTGCCCCTACATTTTCAAATAGCGTATGAATCCAGGGGACTTGCCATGATGTTTGCGGGAATAACGATGAGAAGATCTCTATGCATCCCGTGGCATTAACAATGATAACATTTTTTCCCAACGCTTTGCACACGTGCCGAACTGCGAGTGCCTCAGCACAGCCGATACAGGCACGATGCCCAGGAGCGAAGTTCTCTTCTTTTGTAATCAACCGTGGCACAAACAAAGAATATTTTTCCGGCATTCTCATTCCCTCACATCTATTATCTCGAATTCCTCTTCTTTCTCAGGATACTCCAAGGCACGATTTACCATATACTTGAATACTTCTATCGTTATGTCTCTGCCTCCAAGTCCACCGATGAATCCCACTATCCTCAAGTCTTCCCTCATATCGTACAACGCTGATTTCACTTCTGAGCAAACAGGACCGCCCATCCCAGAGGATATAGCCCTGTCTAACACCACAAGAAGCTCAACATCCTTCACCGCTTCTCGTAACTCCGTGAATGGAAAAGGTCGCCACAATCGCAATCTTATAAGGCCTACATCTTTACCCCCTTCTCTCATTTCATCCACGGCAAGCATCGCAGTCTCACCGATGCTTCCCATTGTCAACAGCGCAATGCTCGCATCTTCCATTTTGTAGGTCTCAACTGGCGAGTAATACCTGCCGAACGTCTCTCCAAATTCTTTCCATGTTTCCAGTATTTGGTACTTCGACTTTCCAAAAGCTACTTCCTGCGCCTTCTTCGCCTCGGTATATATGAACGGTGGACCATAGCAGCCCATGCTCACGGGGCTCTCAGGATCTAACACAAATGGATGCTCGTATTCCGGGATAAAATCTGCTACTTCTTCATCGTCCGGCAGCACCATGTCCTCGATTACGTGCGATAGATAAAATCCATCAATGTGAACCATCGCAGGGAATAGGACTTCTTTATCTTCTGCTATCCTGTATGCGCAGACCGTGAGGTCAAATGCCTGCTGATTATTCTCTGCAAAAATCTGAATCCAGCCGATGTCCCTAATGGCCATAGCGTCTGAATGGTCGCACCAGACAGAAAGCGGAGCTGACAAGGCTCGGTTCGCTGTCACGGCGACCACAGGCAGCCTCATTGAAGAGGGTATGTACAGGACTTCATGCATTAATTCCAGACCTTGGGAGGCGGAGCACGTAAAAACCCGCGCGCCCGCAGCCGATGCACCCACGCACGCGCTCATTGCGGAATGTTCTGATTCCACGCAGATAAATTCTGCATCTAACTCTCCATCAGCTATCATTTCCGCCAAGCGCTCCACAATGTGTGTCTGTGGTGTAATTGGATACGATGAGATGACATCGGTGTTTACCATACGAACCGCTTCTGCGATAGCAAAAGAGCCTTCTAAGCCTACTATTTTTCCTTTTTTCATCTTCTATCAAACAATTCCTCTTTTATTTAAAATGCTTTTCGGATTTTTTTGTAGTACGAGATTATTTGAATTTTGGATTGCTTGAGTGTTATGCAAACCACCTATTCCTCCTCTTCCTCAAACATCGTTATCGCACCACTTGGACATTCATGCGCACAGATTCCACATCCTTTGCAATAATACAAATCGGCTTCGAAGTATCCTTCATCGTCCTCGATTATGCATGCCTCCGGGCAGTAGATATAACAGATTCCACATTTTATGCACTTCTCATTATCATGAACTGGTCTTTCCGAGCGCCAATCGCCCGTTTTATATGACGATGCACTTCCTGGTTCTGTAACTACACAGCCAACTTCCAAATCTTTCCACCCTATTTTTTCAGTACTCATTTTTTTACCTCTCTCTATCTTCTATCCTGCATTTTCCATCAGCCAGCCTGCACGAGGCTTAGTTAGCGTACCACCGTCTCTTCATACGCTTTTTTCATCGCTTCGATGTTTTTCGTGGCAACTTTTCCAAATCGTTCTTTCAGTGGTTCCTCCAAAGATTCCAGCTTGACTATTCCTGTCGCCTTTATCAGTGCGCCAAGCATAGTCGTATTGACGATCGGCAAGCCTAAAATGCCCTTTGCTATACTCATAGCATTTATCGTTGCTAATCTTCCCGCGCTGATTTCTGATTTCATCTCGTCATGCGATTTCTTTGTATTAACTACCGCTATCCCGTCTTTTTTAAGCCTCGAAACAACATCGCCAACCTGAAGCAATCCCGGGTCAAGCACAACTAACACATCGGGTTCTGCAACTTCCGTCCTTATTTTAATCCGCTCTGTTTCGTTTACCCGCAAGAACGCAAGAACTGGTGCTCCTCTCCGCTCTGGCCCAAATGCAGGCATTGACTGCGCATGTTTACCCTCTTGGATAGCAGCATGCGCGACCAACTCTGCTAAGGTAACCCCTCCTTGTCCTCCTCTTCCGTATATACATATCTCTATCATTTCAACCCAACCAACCTTTCTTTGGAAAAGATGCACGCGTATTTTTGTAGTATTTTTATACTATCTACTTGATACCAGTCAAAAACCGTTCTATCCTCTCCAAAGCCTCCTTTATTTCATACTGCGATACCGCGTAAGCACATCTTATGAATCCTTCTCCACACGCACCAAATACGCTCCCCGGTATCACTACCACTTTCTCCTCTAAAAGCAGCCGCTTTGCAAACTCCTCCGACGTGAGTCCGGTGCTTTTTATAGAAGGGAAGGTATAAAACGCGCCTTTGGGCTCAAAGCAGCTCAATCCTAAGGAATTCAGCCCGTCCACCATTACTCGCCGCCTCCTGTTGTATTCGTTTACCATCCGCTCCACCTCGTCTTCGCATCGCAACGCTTCGATTGCTGCCATCTGCGCGGTAATTGGTGCACACATCATTGCATATTGATGAATCTTCATCATCGCTTCGATGATCTCTTTATTGCCTGCGGCATAGCCCAATCGCCAGCCGGTCATTGCATAAGCCTTAGAGAAGCCATTCAGCAATATCGTTTTTTCTTTCATCCCATTGAGTGAGGCGAAGCACGTGTGCGTACCTTCGTAGGTCAGCTTGCCGTACACCTCGTCTGATATGACCAGCAAGTCATGCTCGTTCGCCACATCTGCGATCTCTTCCAAGTCCTTTCTGCTCAGTGTTGCACCTGTGGGATTGTTCGGATAGCTCAAAATGAGTGCTTTTGTGCGTTCCGTTATCTTTTCCTCGATCTGTTCTGATCGCACCTTAAATTCGTCCTCAACACCAGTAGCCACGCATACCGTGGTCCCGCCAGCGAATACCGTGCAGGGGTTGTAACTCACATACGAAGGCTCGTGAAGTATTACCTCATCGCCCGGATTGAGAATGGCGCGTAGTGCCAGATCAGCCGCTTCGCTTACCCCGGTTGTTATCAGTAGCTCGCCTTCGGGATCGTAATACACACCCGTTTCTTTATAGATTGCATCAGAAAGTGCTTCTCGTAATTCAAGAAGACCCCAATTAGAAGTATAAGATGTATAGCCCTTTTCCAATGAGAATATGCATGCTTCCCGTATACGCCAGGGCGTTACGAAATCCGGCTCACCGACGCCTAACGAAATCGCATCTTCCATACGTTGTGCGATATCGAAGAACTCCCGTATCCCAGAGCCCTTCATTTGTTTCACTCTATCGGCAATTCTATCGGACATCATATCCATTTTTCTTCCTCCATAATTTGGGAATTGGGATTTACTTTGGATTTGGTAGTCTTAAATTTGAGATTTGGATTTTCTATAGTGTCACCGCTAATCTTTTCCCTTGTCCCTCCTCGCCGTAGATCTCCCCGTGCTCCTTATAAGTCTTGAGTAAAAAATGCGTCAGCGTGTTACGAACTTGTTCCAGGGGTGCTATCTTCTCCGCAACGAAATAAGCGACTTCTTGCATCGTCTTCCCAGATACTAATACCGAAAGGTCGTACTCGCCGGATACTAACCGCACAGACTGGACCTCAGGAAATCTCGAAATCCGTTCTGCAACGGAATCATAGCCGGTATCCCTTTCAGGACTGACTTTTACATCTATTAACGCTTGCACGGTCTCTATCCCTGATTTTTCGTAATTTATCACTGCTTTATATTTCCTTATAATCCTTTTACTTTCCAATTCCGCAATGATTGCCTTCACCTCGTCCTCCTTGATCCCCATCATTCTTGCTATCTCCGCGTCACTTAAGCGTGCATTCTCCTCCAATATCCTTAGTATTTCCACCTCTTCCTGCTTTTCTTTTATTTCTTCTTTCATTTCTTTGGTAAAGCTTTCTTTTTAAAGAAAGGTAGGTTTGTTTAAAGGAACCTAAACACCTCTGGAAGCTCCCCTACGATAGAGCGGAACTTTTCTGGCCATTTATCTGCGTCTAACCCTTTTTGAGCGAGAAAAACCGCAGCCCACCGCTCCAAGCCTACACCTGAGCACCCTGACCACAAATCCTCACCGCTTTGCAGCTTCACACTAAACCCTGTTGGATATTTATCTCCGTTCACACTTACATTTTGGAACTCCAGCCATTTTCCACTGTAAGGCAATACAGCCTCGTAATCTATGGTACCCGCCTCTTTCAACTCTGCCAAACCCGCTTTTCCCTCCTGCGCCATGAACCAGGGCGTCACCCACGCCTCGCGCCACTCAATGTCCAAAATATCATTGAATATGTGGCGATACTGCTCCTGCAGCAGTTTGGCATGATCTATCACCTGCTGCTTCGTCCCCATCCACAGTATTTCCACACGATGGAACTCATCAAGCCGTTCTATACCATGAAGTCCACCGCTTTCGTACCGGTGCGAGGTTCCAGACCGGTCATAAACCATAATCGGTAAGATTTCATCCGGCAGTATCTTCCCTTGCAGGAAAACCCAAAAAGGTGGGCATTGCGCATAGCACATCCCGCCCACATTCTCTATCTTTCCCATTATCATATCGACGGGAACTTCATTCGTCACTTTGAAATAATCCATCACATCCTCCCAGTATTCAGGGTCGCGCGTCTTTGGCGTGCATACGTAATAAGCTTCCGGATAAATCCCTTTTGCATGACCTGATCGCTTCCACACATCCCAGGCCACGAATTTCGGGAAGATCATCTCATTATAGCCCAACGGCGTGCACAGCTCGTCGAGCAATATCTTCTCTAACGCTCGGAAAATCTTTGTTATTTGCGGGCCGTAGATATACTGTCCTCTGCCCGCCGCATGCCGTAGCCAATCCCGCTTTAGCATTTCCTCTGTGGGGTCTTTATCGAAATGGAATGGCTTCTTGTCACTCTCGAATAGCAGTTCCCAGTGCTCGCTTTTACCTTTCCACCTGACAGCGTCCCTTTTATCCTCTAACAATCTTATCAGCCGATCAGGAATCCTCTTGTATAAAGCAGATTCATCTATATCCAAATCGAGTTCTAAAAGCATCTTACCCCCCTCCTTTTTACTTTGCGTTATAGATTTGACAAACGGCAATTTCTGTAATTTCGCTAATTGCTCATTCTTAAACCAGTCTTCATCACTCCATTCAAGCGTGATTTTGTAGTCCTCCAATTCCACACCTCGTATCCCGATGTGGTGCTTCCCTATCACTTTACTAAATTCTTTATTGAATCGCAGCAGCGCGTCATGCGCACGTACAAACCGGTCGGAATCAATCTCCATCTCAAAATTTTCATCTGAAACTTGCCATTGTGGTAATATATTAGCGCCACAACCCTGTGGCGCACCTCGTTTCAATAAGTCCGTGTTACACGCGTCCACAAAGACCTTTATCTCACTTTCCGTTCCGCTGAGACTACTACTGCAGTTAAGATTGGCTTTTAGTCTAAACGTCATACCCCTAGGCGTTTCATTCTGTTTCTTCATGTTCACCCACCACCGCCAGTTCTACTATATCTTGCGCAATCTTAGCGTTCATCAAATAATCATCTACGCTTGCTATAAGCGAGCCCATTTTATCAGCTTCAAAATAAGTTACTGCACTTTTAGCCTTTACAGCCGTCCTCATCGTATCCATGTTATCGTGCATCAAAGGATTTGCTATCAAATCTGCATTTTCGCCGCTTATCTCGATTTTCGCTTTTATCTTCATTTTGAGGCTAAATTTAAATGTGATTGCCGTTTATTAAAAAATAGCTAAAATGTTCGATTATATTGTGGTGGTTGTTACTGACGATTTAGACGCAAGGAAGTTGGCGTATGCTTCGCTAAGAGATGATGTGCTCCTCAATTCAATATTTGTGCCGGTTTCTGAAAGTGCCTGGCATGGTCGTGCTGGTAATGGATTTGGCACACTCTTCGCTATAGAAAATGCGAGTAAGACAGTAGGGAAAGATCTTGTGGAAGAGGTGAAGCGCGGCAAAAGTGTTCTTATCGTGCATACCGCAGGCGAGGGCACCAGAAACCTTCTCACAAGGACTTGTAAGAACAAAGCACGTATTGAAGTGCCAAATCTCACGTTATTGGAAGGTGTGATAAAGCAGTTTCAGGATTTTGCGATTCCGTCCCGCATCCTGGTTACGTGGGGCGACCAGTTCTTGTTATTCGAGGAAAGTGCAGAAGAAATACGGAAATGTGCGCAGAAGGCGCACGTTATGCTCTTTGGCTTAAAGACAGAACTCACAGAGGAGATTGCACGCACATATGGGATCCAGATCGTCAAGTGTGCGGACGGTGAAGGGTGTGAACTCCTTGATTTCGAGGACACACGTAACTACGAAGTGGCTATGAGGATGGTGCAAAAATTGAATGGTGACGTGATGGTGAATATGGGGATGTTTGCGATGAGTGGTGTTTTGGCTGAACGTATGCTTGATGCATTTAGCGATGCGCTTGCTGCGAGAAGGGGGAAGTTCAACTCAGATGAGTTATGGCAGTCATGGATTTCACCTGAGTATGAGGCCGATGATTGGCTCCGTGAGCGGGCGGATAGGCTAAAGGATGAACTATCCCGTGCTGAGCCTCTGGCGCTGATAAAAAGCTTTCCCTTAAGCGATCGGACGATCTGGGAGGATTTCGGAACGAATGAGAATTATTATAAAAGCGTGATGAAGCTTTTGGGAGAGGACGATGTAGGGCGTGGACTGCGAGCATTTTTAGGTGTTGATGTCTCCTCTGCTAAGAGCGGCTGTGACGTTTCGCGTTCGATACATGAGCATGTGGCGTTTGAGGAGGGCGTGGTAAAGGACAGTGTTATCGTGAATTCAACGGCAAAACACGCACAGCTTGAGCAGGCATGTGTAATTAACTCCACGTTGAACCGAATAAAAGGGAAGCGGTGCGTTGTTTACAACGTGGTTGACCATGCGGAACTCGACATTGAGGATTGCTTCTTGGTGGATGTGTTCCACCCGATCAAAGGAAGAATAAGGCTTACGATACGGATTGGCGAAGAGAAGGGGGTTAAGGAAAAATGGTGGAACTCACGACTTCCGGGGAACGATTTTTCGCTGAGCGAGATTGCGGAGATGTTAAAAGGCGTATCTGACGACGAGAAAGAGACTACAAAGAAGCGGTTTGAGCGTGTGGCTAAGGCAATGATATCTGGTGATGAACAGTTGAAAACTAAACCCTTTCAGGGTTTGCGGGGACGTGGGCAGAGCCCACAAGTTGAACGACCTTTTAAGATAAAACCGTTCGTTGAGACTAAGCCGTGGGGGTACGAGTTTTGGTGCGCATCACCACGGAATTATGTTGAGCTAGAATCCGAAACGGATCAAGAATTCACCCTTGATGACCTGACGTTGTTGTTTCCTGACCAGATCTTAGGTGCCGAAGCAGCTTCAAAAAAGAAATTCCCACTGATTGCCAAGATAATCAAAGCAGACGAGAATCTCTCCGTGCAGGTGCATCCGGACGATGCATACGCGAACTCGCTGGGCGATGTTTTTGGTAAAGAGGAGGCGTGGCATGTCCTTGAGGCAGCACGGGATGCGAAGATTTATCTTGGCTTTAAGGATGTTATACGTACAGAGAGCGTTAAAGAAGCGGTTAAAAGTGATACGTTTCTTTCTCTGTTGCATACGTTTGATGCGAGCGTTGGTGATACGTACCACATCCCTGCCGGTGTCATTCATGCATTGGGTGCAGGGACAAAGGTATATGAGGTAAGCACGGCATCAGAAAGAACCTTCAGGATATATGATTATGGTCGTGGACGAGAACTGCGTCTGAAGGATGCATTGAACGTCTTGAAGTTAGATGCTTACGGCAGGGATTTACAAAAAGAAAGTAAGGTTGTGAGTAAAGAGCGCGGATTCGAGGAATATCCGCTTTTAAGCGGTGGTCATTTCCAGTTGCGGCTTTTTAAGGTGCATGGTGACGTAAACATCGGTACAGAAGGAAGACCCTGGGTGGTTACCTGTGTGCAGGGGGACATCTCGCTAAAGTCAGAATCGAACGTGACAGAATTAACTCCGTTGGATACGTTGTTAGTGCCGGCATGTGCTGAGAATTTCGAGATGCATGGCGATGGAGTGGTTATGTGTGCTATTTCATTACTTCGCAAATAGAGGGGGGACAGCTATTCACGCTCAGGAAGCAAAGAGCCGTACGTATAGCATAGCGTTAGCTATCGACAAAAACCAAGCATTTATCGTCTGTAGGTTCCCGGTCTTGGTCTAAATGTTTTTGGCCGTTCCTTCCATTGTATTCCCACTTTCTTTACCTCTGGCAACCTTTCTTCAGTTATGGTTACATCCTTGAGTTTCATTACTCCTCTAAAACTATCATAATCCCTGCTTGCGACAATATTAATTGCTATTCCCTCTTTTCCCGCTCGCGCGGTTCTCCCTATTCGATGAATATAATCCTTGCTGTATTTAGGGATATCGTAATTGTAAATATGCGAGACACCGGGAATATCAAGTCCTCGTGCCGCTACATCAGTGCAGACAAGAACATAAACATTCTGTGCATGAAACTGCTTCATTACTCTGTCTCTTTTGTCTTGCGTAAGTCCGCCATGAATGGCCATGGCATTTATTCCTACAGCTTTTAGGTTGTTCGCAACAAAGTCTGTATTCTTCCGTGTATTGCAGAACACCATTACAAGCCCTGCTTTTTCGTGTTCCAATAAATGGACTAACAGCGAAAATTTCGACTTGTCAGGAACGTCATAGTAAACCTGCGTTAATTTCTTCGGATCAACATAGGTTTCCGCAGTGACTTTAACCGGCTCCTTCATGTATCCCCGGGCAAGACGCGCTACATCCGCTGAAATGGTCGCGGAAAACAAGAGCGTCTGCCTCTCCAGCGGACATTCTCTTACTATCTTTTTTACATCATCAATAAAACCCATATCCAGCATTCTGTCTGCTTCGTCCAACACAAGCGTGTTTACCTTGCCCAAATTCAGAGTTCTTCTTCCAATATGGTCTAATATCCTTCCCGGCGTTCCTATAACAACATCCGCAGTCCTCAATTGCTCAATTTGTGGATTGATTGACACGCCACCAAAAACAGCAACGAGCTTTAACGGCTTGTACCTTGAGAAATCACTTAATGCAGTTGCAACTTGCTGTGCCAGTTCTCTCGTTGGAGTTAAAACCAGCGTCTGAATTCCTTTCCCTTTTTCGTTTTTTTCTATAATGCCGGAAGCAAAGGCAAGCGTCTTTCCAGAACCTGTCGCCGCCTCGGCTATAACATCCTGTCCAGCAAGAATCAAAGGAATCGCTTTTTCCTGTATCTCTGTCGGCTTTTCAAACTTCTCGTCTTCTATCGATTTCAAAATAGGCTTTATAATACCCAGTTTTTTAAAATATTCCATCCTCTCTTTATTCAAGAAAAAAGTCTAAACCTCTCTCTTATCTACCTCTCTATTTTATATGTTCTCATTTACGACTATAAAAAGGTTGTACGCATAACTCTGTTCGTGTCCACAAGCAGTCGCGCGTTTTCATCGCCGTTCAATCTCTCCAATTCCTTCGGATATTCAAAATCGAGATTCCAAACCTTATTTATGCAGCACTATACAATAGTTTTTAATTGATTGCACTACATTCATATCATAATGTTAGAACGAGAAAGTAAAGTATTCATGCATGCATGGGTGTGAGGTGAAAAAATGGGATTAAAAGAAGGTTTTGAAAAGTTATTTGTGAAGAAGGAAGGGATAGGGGACGAGGATGATTATCGGGATCTGGACATAGAAGCGTATGAAGAGGAGCTAAGGGAAGAAGAAGGCGTAAAGATGTACATAAAGACCGCGGAATTGACAGGTTTATACGATATTCCCGATTTAAAAAAAGAGATATATGCAGGCAATATCCTGATTCTGGACATATCACTGGCGAAGCAGGACAAAGTTCTGGTAGAGAAAGCGATAAAAGACTTGAAGATGGCGGCATTCGATGTAGGCGGGGATATTGCCGGGCTCTCTGATGATCAGGTGATCGTGGCGCCAATGGGAATTAAGATCGAACGGCAGAAGATAAGTGGGAAGTAGCTTACCTAACCGGGCAGTATAGCGAGGTTCCCGTGACGTGAAAGAGCAATGTCCACTTTGTGGAGCGGAAAGCGAATTGCATTGCGTACCCTATAAAATTCCCTTCTTCGGCGAAATAATGATATTTACCACGGTTTGTGCCTCGTGTGGGTTTCGCGCTACAGATGTAATGGTGCTCTCGGAAGAGAAGAGGAAAAGATGCGAGATGGTGGTTTCGTCAGCGGTGGATGTGAATGCAATAGTTGTACGGTCTTCGTCTGGAAGCATTGAGATACCGGAGTTGGGCGTAAGCGTGGAGCCAAAGAGTGGAGAAGCTTTTATCTCTACGGTGGAAGGCGTGCTGAAGCGAGTGGAGAATGTGGTGAAGATGCTGAGCAAAGATGGCAAGAGCAAGAAGCGTGCAGATGAGGTTTTGAAGCAGATAGAGGAGATAAAGTCGGGTAAAGCGAGCATGACATTAATAATTGACGATCCTACGGGTAACAGTGCGATAATTCCCGATAAACTATTCTTTAAAAAAGATAACATTACTGAATAAACTCATTCTTAGTGTGGTCATTTCTTTTAAATAAGGTATAAGAGGGTGTAAAAATGGGCAGAGACAGTTCAATAGAGAGAAACATAAAGGTTGAGTTCGTGAGTAGAGAACCTATCGAGGAGCAAGAGATAGAGATAGTGGAACGAAAAGGGTTGGGGCATCCTGACAGCGTATGCGACGGTATAGCAGAAGCGGTTAGCGTAGCGTTGTGCAAGGAGTATAAAAGAAAGTGTGGGGTGATATTGCATCACAACACCGATAAGGTACAACTTGCCGCCGGCAGGTCAAATCCGCGATATGGTGGCGGCGAGGTTATTTCGCCGATATACATACTGTTAGGCGGACGAGCAACGCGAGTGTTTGAGGGTGAAGAAATCGCTGTTGATATAGTGGCGGCGAATGCGGCGAAGGAATACATGAGAAACATCAGAAATTTGGATGTGGACAACCACGTAATAGTGGATAGTAAGCTGGGAAGGGGATCTTCAGACCTTTTAGGAGTTTTCACGGGTAACAATATGAAGGGCAAACAGACAGAGATGCCAATGGCAAATGACACCTCCTTTGGCGTTGGACATGCCCCCCTCTCGGAGATTGAATCTATCGCGCTTAGTGTGGAAGGTGTGGTAATGGCGGAATACCGCAACAAGGAGAAGGCGATAGGTGAGGACATGAAGGTGATGGCGCTTAGAGAAAAGGATAAGATAACGTTAACTGTGGGTGATGCCTTCGTCTCTAAATACGTGGATGACTACGAGCATTATGAGGCTGCAAAGCGACGATTAAAGGACTTTATAAGCGGCGTAGCCGAATCATTTACAGCACGGGACGTGAATACCCAGGTAAATATGGCGGACACGCCCGAATCAGTTTATATTACCGTGACCGGGACATCAGCAGAGATGGGCGATGACGGCGGTGCGGGTCGTGGTAACAGGTGCAATGGACTTATCACACCTAACAGATCAATAAGCATGGAAGGAACACCGGGAAAAAATCCGGTGAACCATACGGGGAAGATATACAATTTGCTTGCTAATAAAATGGCCAACGAGGTCGTTGAGAACGTAGATGGGGTTCAAGAGGTGCACCTAAAGATCCTTTCTGAGATAGGCAGAAGGATAGACGACCCGAAAGTAGCAACTGCTCAGATAATTCCAAAGAGTGATGTGAACCTTGAAGTAATGGAAAAGAAGGCGCAGCGAATAATAGATGAGTGGCTTTCAAACATAGCGGAGATTACGGAGATGGCGATCAGAGGGGAATTGAAAACGTTTTAAACTTAACCAACCCGCACAACCCGCGCGCAGATGGAATGCAAAACACAAACATATGATAAAATCACGGATATACGTTGGGATTGCCTGCGTAACCTGTTTCATACTGGGCATAATGTCGGGCTATTTACCCAGCTATTATTCAGGGATTCAAAATCAGGATGATAGTTTGACACAAGTTTCAACGATAGATGCGATACTCAACGGACTTTATGACGGTGTAATAACGTACGGCGATTTGAAGGATTACGGCGATTTTGGTATTGGCACTTTTGAAGGCTTAGATGGTGAAATGGTTGCAGTAGATGGTAATTTTTATCAAATTAAAGCTGATGGGGTGGCGTATCCAGTTGACGATGATATGACCGCGCCTTTCGCCTGCGTGCTCTTTTTCGATGCGGATTGCGAACTACCCGTCTGGGAAGGAATGAGCTATACTCAATTTCAGGATTATTTAGATGACTCTATTAAAGAGAGAAATATTTTTCACGCCGTTAAGATGGAAGGCACTTTCAGTTATGTTAAAACCCGCAGTGTTCCGGGGCAAGAAAAGCCATATCCGCCGTTAGTTGAAGTTACTGCTAACCAACCCACCTTTGAATTCCACGATATTAAAGGCACAATAGTGGGGTTTTATTGTCCTGATTACGTAGAAGGACTGAATGTCCCTGGCTATCACTTGCATTTTATCACCGAGGATAGAACAGCAGGTGGACACGTCCTTGAATTTAATATTAAAGACGCTGAACTATCCGTAGATTATACTTCAGAACTTCATATAATTCTGCCTAACACGGAAGAGTTTAATAGCCTCGATTTGACAAAGAGCAAGAAGGAGGAACTGGAAGAGGCGGAGAAATGATGAGAGGCTGATGGCTGATTATGCTTATAAAAGATATAGAAAACTGTGAATATTTTAAAGCAGTGGATAATACAACCATCTGCGAACTTTTGCATCCAGCTAAAGAAGACGGAGATTTAGAAATTTGCTATAGTATTGTCCATGCAATTGTAAAGCCAGGTGAAACCACGCTACCTCATAAGTTGAAAACCTCGGCTGAGGTATATTATCTTCTGGAGGGAGAAGGCATAATGTTTATTGACGAAGAATCCGCGGAAGTTCATTCTGGTCAAGCCATTTATATTCCTCCAAACTCAAAACAGTATGTCCAAAACACCGGGAATTCTGATTTGAGATTCTTGTGTATAGTTTATCCGATGTGGCGAATAGAAGACGAAGAAGTATTGTAAATTTATCAAAAGATAAATCATACAGGGGAAAAACACAGATGAACCTGCAAAAAGATGATAAAAACAGTTCGTTGTATACCTATGTGGTAATCCTGGTTGTGCTCATAATATTAAACACGATTTTGGCGCGTTTCGGTGTAATCGCTCGTCCGATAGGTCTTGGATGTTCGGGGTTATACCTCTCAGTTGCCTTTATGATCGCCTTTGCATTGTGGTTCGGCGGTTGGGGCGTGATTGCAGCGTATGTCGGATGCTTCATAGGTGCGGGTTTGCTTGGGGGTATGCCGCATGGCGTCAACCTCTATTGGTCATTAGCAGACGTCTGGCAGGTTTTGATACCACTGGCAGCTTTTAAAGCTTTTGATGCTGATGTTGGTCTGAGAACGAGGCGGGATTTTTTGATATTCCTCATTTTTGGATGGCTGCTCAATAATGTGGTAGGTGCGGGTTGGGGCGCAAGTATACTTGCTGTAGGCGGAATCGCGTCGTGGAATGACGTTTCCGGCATATTTACCGGCTGGCTCATCGGCAATCTAATTGTAACAATCGCGATTACGCCGATACTCCTGAGATACTTTACACCACGCATTCAAAAAGCAGGGCTGCTCGTTAAACAGTATTGGGCGTGAAGATATTTCGGCTTGCTGGAGAGCAACATATAATTCCTTATAGGGGCACTCTCAGTAACCGCCGTTATAACTCATCGAACTCAGAGAACGCTCCATCCGTTTTTATAATGTGCGTTGCGCGCTGTTTGAATATATCAAAAGTTAGAGGGTCTAGAGGGTCACAGAGGCAAATAATAACCTGTTTCAGGTTTGTATCACCTTTGAGACGAGCAATCGTAGTTGAGAGCATAATATCCGCACATATCTCCTTGGGGTATCCAAATATCCCTGTGGATATAGCTGGGAATGCCAAACTACGTATCTTATCATGTAAGTAACCAAAGGCGTTCTAAATATATATTATTCAATCGCCATTACAGCCAGCCAGAATGCGTTACACACAATGCTTGGAAGAGAAAACTTTATTGGTATTAATCCCTTTGTTAGTTAGCAATATAGGGTGATAACGGAACATGGAAAACAATGAGATAATAAACATGAGTGAGTTTGCAAAACTCGACTTGCGGATTGGAAAGATAGTGAATGCTGAAAGAATCGCGGGAAGCAAAAAGTTGATCAAACTCGATGTAGATGTTGGGGATGAGATGATACTGCTTGTTGCAGGGATTGCCGAGGACTATATCCCCGAGGATTTAATTGGCAAGCTCGTTCCTATTTTGGTCAATCTGAAGCCTGCGAAGCTCATGGGCGTTGAAAGTAGGGGAATGATTTTAGCGGTGGATGTCAAGGGGAAACCGATTTTATTGCATCCTGATAAAGAAGTACCTGCAGGTAGCAGAATCCGATAAAAAAGAAAAGCCCTGGGCGGGATTCGGACCCGCGATCTCCACCTTACCAAGGTGGCGCATTGGCCGACTATGCTACCAAGGCAGGGCACATATCATATTACTACCTCTTTAAAATATATAAGATGAAGAAGAAGTTAGGTGTAACGCGTACATGAAAATTGGCATACTGGGACCAGAGGGAACGTTTTCAGAAACCGCTGCATTGCTATGGCTAAAAGGGAGAAGAGACGTAAATATCGAGAGTGCTGAGATAAACTACAACGAAACGATCTTCGATGTGGCTGAGAGCATAGTGAGAAAAGAAGTGGCGTATGGAATTGTTCCAATAGAGAATTCCTTGGAGGGCTCTGTGGGAGAGACGTTAGATCTGCTTTCGAGCGAGATTAACGAAGGAGGATTGCAAATCGTAGGGGAGGTCTTAGTACCGATAAAAATTTGTTTGCTGTCAAGAGGTTCTTTTGCAAAAATAAGGACGGTAGTTTCACATTCTCACGCATTAGCGCAATGTAAGCAGTTTATAAGGGAACGATTGCAAGTAAAAGGTATAAAGGTTAAATCTGTTGATAGTACGGCATGTGCAGCGAAACTGGCACAGGAGATCGACGCAATAGCAGCATTAGCATCTGAAGAAGCAGCGAAGAAATATAACCTCAATATCCTCGCGGAGAATGCACAGGATCAAGAGAGCGTTACGAGATTCGTCGCGCTTTCTAGTCCAGATATTAAAACTGCACCGACCGGAAAGGACAAGACATCTCTATTGCTCTATTTGAAGGACCGCCCGGGGGCGTTATACGGCGTCTTGGGCGAATTCGCGCAGCGAGGAATAAACCTTACGAAGATAGAGTCCCGACCTTCCAAGCGTGCGTTGGGGGATTACATGTTTCATATAGATTGTGAAGGACATTTAGAAGAGAATGAGATAATAGAAGTGTTAAAAGCCGTTAAACGCCGAACGGAGAGATTGAAAATCTTAGGGTCGTATCCGATGGCCATTAGCAATGAAAAATGAAAATTGCAAACTGCAAAAGTCAAAATAAACCCTTCTTTAAATGTAAAAGAAATAAATAAAGTTTTCTTTTAGTTTAGTACAGGTTTTCTTTTTAAAAAGCGCATGAAAATCATAGTAACCGGTGGAGCGGGATTCATAGGTTCGCATGTGGTTGATCGCCTGATAGAAGAGAACCACGAGATCGTAGTCCTGGATAACTTGAGTTCCGGAAATGAGGAATTCATAACACCTCATCTCAATAAAGACAATTTCCGGTTTCATAAAGTAGACATATTGCATGACGATATAATTAGCTTTTTTGAAGGTGTAGAGGCGGTTTGGCATCTGTCGGCGAACCCTGAGGTGAGATTAGGTGCGGAGAATACACAAGTACATTTGGAGCAGAATATCATCGCAACCTATAACGTGTTAGAAGCAATGCGGCTGAAAGAAGTGCGCAGGATACTATTCACCTCCACATCCACAGTTTACGGCGAGGCAGATCAACTGCCTACGCCTGAAGAGTACCCTACAATACCCATCTCGCTATACGGTGCGTCGAAACTTGCTGGTGAAGCGTTAATCGCTTCGTACTGCCATACGTTCGATATGCACGCCGGGATATATCGGTTCGCAAACGTTATAGGCAAGAGGTCATCGCACGGTGTAATTTACGATTTCATAAATAAGATCAAGAACGATCCGAAAGAGTTGGAAATCTTGGGCGATGGCACCCAAACGAAATCGTACATTTACGTGACTGATTGCATAGAAGCAATGCTTGCGGGTTTAAGTGCAACAGGTAAGAACCGAGTGCATGTTTTCAATATCGGTACAAACGACATGACGAGTGTGAAGAGGATCGCAGAGTTCGTCTGTGAAGCGATGCATACAACACCAGCATTCAAGTTCACGGGTGGTAAAAGGGGCTGGATCGGGGACGTCCCCATTATGTTGCTCGATGCTTCAAAACTGAATAACTTGGGCTGGAAACAAAGATATACTTCGGAAGAGGCAGTGAAGAAGGCGATACAAGATTTGCTAAGTATATAGTGGTAATTGTATAGTCCCGGTGAGGATGCAAGATACATGATACAAGATGCATGAAGAGGGAATATGGCATTTTGTATTCAGACATACGGAGATATGAAGAATTAGGACGAAGAGTCTACAATTTCATTAAAGCGGTGGAACTGGATCATAAATCATAATCCTGTATCTCGAAACTTGGCAGCTACTCAAATAAATATAAAAATAAAAAAGAAATAAAGGGGAAAATGTCCCCCTCTTTTTCACTTTACTTTATTCCATCACTTTCTTAAGTGGTCCAACTATCCGGGGATAGCCCACCGCCATCATGTGGCATCCAGCAGACGGCGTACCTTTTAGATACTCCAAGAAATCGATGAAGAACTCCAGGTTGACTCTGTCCACTTCCTCTTTCCTCTTCTCCTTGTCCTTTATCTCCTTCGTCTTTTTCATGTTTGCGAGATAATCCGGTGGGACATCCACTCCTGCCACGTACTCATCGAAGAACTTCGCCGCTCCGAAACTCTTAGCAGGGTATATTCCTACCAAAATCGGAACATCTACCGGGCCCAGTTCTTTAAAGAACTTATCCAGAATATCCGGGTAGTAAATGACCTGTGTTTGTATGTATTCCACGCCAACCTTGATCTTTCTCTTCACCTTGGCGACTTCAGCCTTCAGATGTGCCGCTCCGGGTGCTGCCGCACCGCCCACATGCAATTTCGGTGGATCCTCTATCTCATTACCGGCAAGGTCTTTACCCTCATCCACCATCTTCCGTATCATGTGTATCAGCGTGGTCGAGTCCAAATCGAATACCGGTTTCGCATCCGGTGTGTCTCCCAATGCTACGTGGTCGCCTGCCAACGCTAAGATACTCGTTAGTCCCAGGGTGCCCGCACCAAGTACGTCGGATAAAAGCGCCATACGGTTCCTGTCCGAACACCTGAGCTGGTATACGCACTCCATACCCGTCTCTAACTGAATTTTATAGGCTGCTGCGAGGCTGCTCACGTACGCGAAACTCTGTGGATTGTCCGTCACGTTACAGGCGGTTACTAAACCTATCATATCTTTTGCTGCTTGGATCGGCTCGTCGACATTTCCCGCTTTCTCCGGCTCTAACTCACCGGTGAAGACGTATTTCCCCTCACTCAATTCTTTCATCATCTGGCTATAAATTCCATCAGGCATTTTTTTCTCTCACTCCTCCTCACGCTTTTTCTTCTTCCTTTTCCTTTTCTGGCTTCTTAGCGAGCATCAGAGACGTGTATCCCGTGACAGTGTTAAAGTTCATCATAGCGCCCATCATATCCATCATAGTCATAGGCTCTTCTAACTCGAACAGCCGTGGCCTCTTGCATTTACCCCATTCGTGCGCATCTCTCATTGACATAAAGTCGTCGAGTTCGCCGAGTTTCTCCATTCGCTCATAGATCTTAACCCAGGCGCAGTCCTTCTTCTCGTCTATTTCACATTTGTTGTCAACCCGTACACCGCCGCAAGGCCCGTTCATCAATCCTTTGCCGCATGCAGTTAACGGACAGATACCAGCAGTTTTGCCTAATTCACACATCCCGCATGATTGACAGGTCTCCTTGAACTTGAAAGGTCCACCACCCACGAGTCCTATTGCATCATTTGCCGGATAGACATTCTTCGCAAGGCCCATTTCATCATCTGTGTACTCGGTCACTACTTGCACGCCATCGCCGCAACTCATCAATAAAAGTGCATCGCAGTTCTCAACCTCTTTTCGATTTTTATCCAAGTACATCCCGCTCTTCTCAGTATCACAGGCTTGCATACCCAGGGGCATGCTAATTTTAGTGACTGCTTTCCCTGCGCTCTCAAGTTTCGCCGCCAGATCGTCTACCGCTTTCTTGTCACCAGTATGATAGAAGGTAGCACACCCTCCGCAGCCCATTACTACTATGTTCTTCTTCCCCTCGAGGTACCCCAGAATCTCTTCCATAGGTTTTTGCTCTTGTGCAATCATTTTCTTCTCTTTTATACCTCCGTAAAATGATAGTATAGCATGTTGTAGTCGGTGAGGATATATAAGCTTTTCTATTTCGTTGTTATGCAACAGCTTAAAAGTTCTACCAATGTGAGTCCAGAATCACCCCCCAATTTTTTGCCTACCGATTAAAATAGAAAGTGAGATAAAGGATAAGTTGAAATTATACACAAGGAATAAATACTATGTGGAAGTGAAAAAAATGAGCCTTGAAGAGCTAAACCTAATCTGACTTGGAGGGCAAGACTGCGCTGGTTTTACTATCTCTGTCCCCAACACGTTAACATGGAAATCCGGAGGAGATATGGCATCTCAGATAAATGGGGGCCTATGCCCATGGAAGGAGCGAGATACAATCTAATAAAAGAGAAATGGGACATTGAGAACGGCGAGTTCTTTACCCAGGAACTGCCCACGATCATAATGAGCAGTGCGATTTTTGTGGGAATCCAGAAACTCGCAGAGACGATGGTGGGGGCGGATGGTGCGGCAGTGATTTTTTACGAAGCGGGCAAGAAGGTAGGTGTCCTTCGAACAAAGTCCTGGAAGGACGAATGGGGGTTAGATGGGCAGGAATTCATCAAAAAGATGGAAGAGTTTCTTACAGAACTTGGTTGGGGGAAGCTCAGTATAGATACCGAAAACCTCATCATTAAAGTAAAGAATTCGTTCGCAGCAAAGAATTATGGAAACTCGGATGTCCCCGTCTGTCATTTCCTACGCGGGTATTACGCTGGAATGGGGGAAGTATTAACCAATCGAGCGATGGATGCAGAAGAGATAAAATGCGCAGCGTGTGGAGATGACTTTTGCGAATTTGTGCTTAAACAGATTGAATAATCATCCACACGGAATATCCTCCAAATCATCAAAGAACCGTATCAGTAACTTTGTTCTCTCATTATCCATGTCCAATAAGAACGTTCGCATATGTTTGCCTATGTTATTTTCTTTCACAATATTCGCTTTTAAAAGTGGCTCGACCACGCGTGTGACACTGGAGTGAGAAAGCCCGGTGGCCTCTGCAATGCCGGACAGATACGTTATTCTGTCACGATTGCTTATCAGATACTCCAGAACAATAAGCTGTGCGCTTCTCCCAAATATCTTCTCGAACTCACCCATGTATTACTTAACAAAAGAGGACAGAGTATAAAAATAAATCGGCGTATTCGTCTATTAACAAAGCAAGTTTTGCGAAAAAAAGTCGAAGTTTTTGATTTTGCGAAAAACAGTATCTCCGAATCTAAAAACAGGGTGAGAAAGCCCAAGCTAACCCTCCGTTCTTCTTGAGAAGGAAAACGTTGAGGTGGTTATACTGCCACTGAACCCCTGAGGTTTCATTGGCCTCTCACCGCATAGCCCTCTGGTATCTATGCAGTGGCCCTCGCGGCTCTCAT
>JAUWQN010000073.1 GCA_030611045.1 Methanosarcinales archaeon | reverse complement strand
CGTAGTTATATCTTCCTATTCATCCCAAAGTTGGGGAAGAGCCTAAAAAGAAAAAGAAAAAAAGTTTAAAAAGCTAAACGAGCAGAAAGAAGTCGTTTACAACTACCAATTGATGAGTGCCGCATTGGTATCTGCACAATTGTAAAGATAGTGCGGATGCTAAAGGTGATGAGAAGGCAGACGGCCATAAATGGAAACAAAAAGAGCTGAGAACAAACTTAGTCGTACATGCCCTCAGGTGGTCTTTTCGGCTCCTCCTCCGTTACCGGTGGTGTGGGAATCTTGCCGAACTGCTTCTCATACGCCTTTATATGCCGATCTAACCAACTCAGAAGCGATTTCGCCTGTTCAGGCGACATTGTTATCTCTGCTTGTAGCTCTCTCAGTATAACTGGTGGTTCTTTTCCTGTTACCGTGCCCTCAGTGACGTCTTCATAGCCCTCCTGATACACGATCATCTTGAATTCATACGGTGTATGACCACCGAAGACGCCGGATGAAAAAAATCGTTTAAAATCCGGATGCTTTTTAACCACAAATTTAGGTCTTGGTAATTGGTCCATTTTTAGTTCTCACCTCCTTATTTTTATAACCCCCGTCGTGTATTCTATTTCTATATGTTCAGCTACTACTGAATGGATATAAATGACTTTGGAAGAGCGACTCTATCTATGACAGCAAAGCAAAATGCAGAAAGATATGATGTGGTAGTTATAGGCGATGTGTTCTGTGATATAGCCACGATGCCAATCGCGGATTATCCAGAGCGCGATAAGCAGATAGGCTGTGAATTTATGCTTAAGATAGGAGGACAGGCGGGAAACTGCGCTGCTGCGTGCGCTTCCATTGGCTTAAAAACAGCCCTTATCTGTAAGACCGGAAATGACGTGCTTTCGCAATGGGTGCTATCCGAATTACAAAAAGTAGGTGTTAATTGCTTTGCCGGGCTAACAGAAAAAGAAGAGCTTCAGCATCCCGGTATAACAGTTAGCATAGCCTTTGAAGATGGGAGCAGATCAATGCTGTCCGACCGGGGCGCAAATATAGACCTCAAGGAAGGTGATGTGAGCTTCGAGCTACTAAGGAAAGCGCGTTTCGTGATGCGTGCTGGTCACTGGAACACCGAAGGGCTCTTTCCCACAAACAAGAAAATACTCGAGTTTGTCAAATCCGCAGGTGCTTATATCGGTGTAGATATAGGATGGAGTGCTTATCTCGGGTGGACAACTCATGCAAGACGAACCGTTTTTGACCTCCTTCCTTCTACCGATTTTCTTTTTGTTAACGAAGCGGAAATAAACGGACTGAGTGAAAAGAAGGAAAGGAGCGGAGCGTACGATTTATTAGATAACGGATGCAAAAACGTGATTGTTCATGGTGGTGCACGTGGCTCCTCCTGGATAAGCAACGAGTTTGAGATAGGCTGTCAAGCGTTTAACGTGAAGCCGATAAGCCCCACAGGTGTAGGAGATGTGTTCAATGCAGGGTTTATATATGCGCTTTTGGAGGGGGAAGAAGCAAAGGAATGCCTGAGATTTGCTAATGCCTGCGCTGCAGAGTATATAAGCACAAAAAGGCGAGGAAATGTATTTCCAACATTAAAAGGAGTGGAGAATTTGTATAAATAAGTATGAGCGGGGATAAAGATAAAGAAAGAAGATAAAAATGAACGAGCACATGGCGCCAAAGGCATTTTTCGTTACTTACGGTGTGGGCATGGACTCCGAGCAAGCGAATGCTTTTGACCTCGCTTTACGGGATGCTGGCATAGGCGAATGCAATTTGGTCGGGGTGTCATCTATACTGCCTGCGCAAGCAGTGGAAACGGAACGAAGTAGCGTGAGGATAACACCTGGGAACATAACCTTCTGTGTGATGTCAAGAGCAGAGGGTAAATCGGGAGAGGTCATTGGCGCTGGTATAGGATATGGCTGGATAGGCGAAGAGCAAAGCGAGTTTGGTATCATCTGCGAGCATCATGGGCACCATTCAAAAGAATATCTAACGAAGAAGGTGCAAGAGAAGTTATATAAGATGGCTGAAATTCGCGATAAGAAAATACTTAAAAATGAATTGTTAGTGGAATCGGTAGAGGTGGAAAAGGGTAATTTCGGCTCGGTCGTCGTAGCACTGGTGTTTGTATTCTGAAGATGCGAAAGATTTAAATGTTAAAATAAGTGTTAAACTAACAGGTGTATAAATATAATTATTTATCTATCCGAATATCACGTTAAGAGGTGAAGAGATAAAGTGGATTTAGAGGAATTACCCGGTGTTGGACCTGCAATCGCGGAGAAATTACGTGAAGGCGGTTTTAATTCGTTAGAGGCAATAGCAGTAGCGTCTCCTGCTGAGTTGGTAGCAGCCGCTGAGATCGGGGAATCAACAGCAGCGAAGATAATAAATTCAGCACGGGACGCCGCGGACATCGGCGGGTTTGAGACCGGTGATAAGATATTGGAACGGCGGAAGGAGGTCGGCAAGCTAACTTCAGGATCTCAATCTTTGGATGCGTTATTAGGCGGAGGTATCGAGACGCGATCATTAACCGAGTTTTATGGTGAATTCGGCAGTGGTAAGACACAAATAGCACATCAACTCGCAGTAAACGTGCAGTTACCGCTGGACAAGGGGGGGTTAAACGGCTCTGCCATAATAATAGATACTGAGAACACTTTTAGGCCAGAAAGAATAAAGGATATGGCAGAAGGTGTTGAACTTGATTACGGAGAGGTTCTTAATAACCTACACATTGCACGCGCGTATAACTCAAATCATCAGATATTGTTGGTAGATAAAGCTGAAAAGCTTGCAGAGGAGCTGAAAGAGACGGAAAAGCCCGTGCGGCTAATGATAATAGACTCGGCGACTGCTCATTTCAGAAGTGAATATGTAGGAAGAGGCACGTTAGCTGACCGGCAGCAGAAGATAAATAAGCATCTGCACGACGCTCTGCGGTTTGGGGACCTTAATAATGCGGTGATAATGATAACGAACCAGGTGATGGCGAGACCAGATGCCTTCTTCGGCGATCCTACGCGGCCCATCGGTGGCCATGTATTAGGACACACCGCTACGTTTAGATTATACCTGCGTAAGTCAAAAGGGGAGAAGAGAATAGCACGATTGGTTGATTCACCAAACCTCCCAGAAGCTGAGGCTGTGTTCTCTGTGTCGTCTGTTGGAATTCGGGATTAGATTACGATTACACCCCAGTCTCCATTTCCAACTCTTCTTTACAACTCTCGCATACCATAAGCCCGCCTTTCAGTGCCAGGTAATGTGAGAAGCTACCGCATTTTTCGCATATACCCTGACCGACACTTTCGCCCTCTATGTCCAATGTTTCCCTTTCCGCCTTCATCTCTACTAACTCTGCTAGTATCGAGGTCATCTCTGACGACACTGATAGTATATCTACATCTGCAACTATCCCTACCAACTTGCCGTCCTCAATTACCGGTACCTTTCTTATTCGTCCCTTCGTCATTTTCTTCGCTATATTTGATAGGCGGTCATTAGGAGATGCGGTTACTAAGGGCGTGGTCATTATGGCCTTTAGTTTCACCGTGCTCGGCTTTATGTCCTTACTCACCAGCTCGCTGATTATATCGCCTTCTGTAACTATTCCCACGGGATCCCCGTGATCAAGCACTACGATACTATCCACGCTATATTTTCTCATCAGCTTCGCCGCTTCCAGTACGGTTAAATCTATATCCCCTTTCACTACCTCCCGTACCATTACATCCCTTAGCGGTATATCGGTCTCCATGTATCCTCAACAATTATAATTATAGGAAGTGTATGATTTAAATAAAATACAATACTGTTGAGGTGTGGAATGAAATACGTGATTTTAATAGGAGATGGAATGGCCGATTATCCAATCCCTGAGCGTGGTAACAAGACGGCATTACAAATCGCATCCACGCCGAATCTCGATTTCATCGCTACAGGTGGGAGGTGCGGTCTGGTAAGAACAATACCGGAGGGAATGCATGCCGGAAGTGATATTGCCACCCTCTCTATTCTTGGATACGACCCCACAAAATATCATACGGGCAGAGGTCCGTTAGAGGCGATGGCAATGCGCATACCCCTCAATGAAGAGGATATTGCCTTTCGATGTAATCTTATAACAGAGAAAGAAGGAAGAATAGAGGATTTCAGTAGTGGGCATATAACAACCGAAGAAGCGAGCGCGTTAATAGAGGCGCTTAATGGAGAATTTCGGGATAAATGGGTAGAGCAGGGGTGGGAACTTACCTTTTATGCTGGTGTGAGCTATCGAAATATTCTGGTTATCAAATCCAGGTCAAAAGATTATGAGTTCCAGGAGGAAAAAGAAATAGGCGGCGCACCCCCCCATGACATAATTGGTGCCAACATCGAAGATTACCTCCCAAAAGAGGAGATTTTACGGGAGGTCGTGCTCGCCTCGAAGGAGGTGTTGGATGCACATGAAGTCAATGCGCAAAGGAGGGTACGTAACGAGAGGAAGGCGAATATGGTGTGGCTCTGGAGCGGCGGAAAAAAGCCTGCAATGCCGCCGTTTAGCGAGCTGTACGGCGTGCAAGGTTCGGTGGTTTCGGGCGTTGACCTTATAAAAGGAATTGGAAGGTGCGTAGGTCTGAATGCGATAGAGGTGCCAGGCGCTACCGGATATTTTGACACGAATTATAAAGGCAAGGCGGACTATGCACTGCGCAGCCTGGAAGAGAATGAAAATGATTTTGTTCTGGTTCATGTAGAGGCGCCGGATGAGGGGGGGCATCTCCGTGATATAGATCTGAAAGCGAAAGCGATAGAGGATTTTGATGCGCTGGTGGTCGGCACCGTGCTGGACGGGTTAGAGGCAAAATTCGCAGATACGGAAGAGGGTTACAGGATATTGGTCATGCCAGATCACTACACGCCAGTGTCTGTGGGCACGCACACAGAAGAGCCAGTGCCTTTTGCGATATACGATTCACACGCCAAAAGTGAGCAGAAAAAGGCAGGCGGTTTTGATGAACTGTCAGCACAGAAGAGTGCCTTAGGCGTGCTGGATGCACGAGCACAAGATTTGATGCGGTTGTTCTTTGGAAAGACGTGATGGTTTGTTTTAGCCATGTCAGGTTATGAGAACTTCGTTGCCACGACATCAGCGATAATCCCGTACACGACGCCGAAGGCGATAAGTGTCAACCCATCGGTTAGGCAGTATCAATCATGGGCATAATCGCCATTGCCAGGCTTAAGAGTGCGCCAATTAACGCTCCTCTGATAACCGGATGAAGCGGTATGTTATCGCCTACGCCAATAAAAAGACCGATCAGTATTCGTTATATACGATCAATGCTAAGAGTCCGGTTGTGATAACAAGTTCTGGCATTGATTCTGCAACTCCTATTGTCCCGTATGCGCAGAACAGCTCACATAACAATCCTATCGTGGTTGCGATTGCTATTCGTTTGCCGTTCATGTTTTACGACCTCATTTGCTAACCGTCATTGTGCAGCCCTTATCAGTGAATGCAACGTCCAAAGTAAACCCCAAATTCCTTGCTACGCGTTTGAAATACCCGTCAATGCAGCCTGAGCAATGCTGTTCCTTTGTTATTGGCATGCCCTTCTCTCCGAATTCCAGTGCCGCCTCCAGGTTACGGCATCTCTTCATATCGAGTACCGCCTTCTCAGGCGTTCCTTCTACCGCAACGTCGCTGCCGAAGATGTTCTTGTTTACAACTGCGTAGTTCATTGCGAACTTCAAAGGATCGTCAACGCCCCGTTCTTTCAGATCTGCGGCACAACCCTTCGCCGATTCGTCATTCAGCTCTTCCAGCGCTTCCGGACCTAATTTCCGCATGATGAACCTCATCGGACCCATCATCGCGCCGAGCCACATTTCCATAAAAATCTTCTGCTTATCTCAGTATCTCCGAATCTAAAAACAGGGAGAGAAAGCCCAAGCTAACCCTCCGTTCTTCTTGAGAAGGAAAACGTTGAGGTGGTTATACTGCCACTGAACCCCTGAGGTTTCATTGGCCTCTCACCGCATAGCCCTCTGGTATCTATGCAGTGGCCCTCGCGGCTCTCAT
>JAUWQN010000067.1 GCA_030611045.1 Methanosarcinales archaeon | reverse complement strand
GAATATGCTCAATAAGAGGTGGAAAACCCTAAATCCCAATCTCTAAACTCTAAACAACTTCAAAATTCAAAATCCAAATATCAAAACTGCCATACGGCCCCACGAGCATGTAAGACCCTGTAAAGGGGTTGGTTTTGAATTTGTAATTTTTATCATCTGGATTTGTTTAGGATTTCCACCCACAAGATTTTGAGCATTTACTGATAATCTTTTCATCATCTTCGATCATAGCAAAGGTATTTGGATGGATATTCTTATTATCAAATTTCTTGAAATCAGGGTGTATTTCATAATTGGGGTTATCTGCGCTTTTTATCACGCTCAATCCATCGCAAATTCCCTTGATGAAGTTGTCCAAATCACCACGGTTGTTGTAACCTCGCGGTAAATGAATTTTTATAAATAATGTAATGTCCTCAGAAAGAGGCAACGAACCGTTTAATGCATCATATGCTTTTTTCCGGAATTCTATGAGATGGGATACCTCATTCGGATTGTTCCACATTGATTTGGGTTTTACATTTTTTGGAGGTATGTCATCAACTTTAAATTGGTATTTTCGATTTGACATTTTTTATTCCTTCCCTTTATTTCATACCATGTACTCAGCATAGCATCTATTTATATAAACTTTGCTACTTCGATAACCTTCTGTAGAAAATAGGGGTAGCGCCTTTCTGTTGTTCAATCTCTTTGTTTTTTTACCTCTTCACCTCTTTTTCAGGGTTTCCCGTAAAACCAGAATTGTATTAACGTAATATCTCTCTAAAGTCTTCTAAACACGTTATTTTACCTTTAACCACTTTCTCCTTGTCCCATGTTAACAAATACGGTGCTTTGGCTTGCTTGTGATAGACATCGTATGGATTGAGTAATGCCAAGACATAAGCAGTATCGAGGAAAAAACGAGTGCCATTCATATTATTATCTTCGCCCCTTTTCATGCTTGGGTGTGTGCCGTATAAATAATGGTCATGCTCTTCTGACCAATCTTTTGGCCCTTCGACCATTCCAGAGAATTCGCTAAGTAAATCCCAAAGGCTCTGCTTACCTATTTCTTCTTTACGCTCGATGGGTTACAAGATAACGAACATTTGGCTCCAAATTAACCACCTCCTCGGGTCTCAGAACTTTACCATCAAAAACGGCATGCAATGTCTTTGTCCTGGTCATTTTGTTCCTCCATTTATAGTGTATGTCTTTTATACATATAATATTTATCCCGTAAAAAATGTAAGTGCTCTTTTTGTTCATTATATTCATGCTTTTTAGATTGTTGTGATTGCTTAACTTATAATTGTTTAAACTATGCTCGATGCGTTTCAATCGAAAATATTTCTCTTCAGACACCTTCCACCACCTTCACCTCCTCCTCCGTCAGCCCGTACAAATCATAAACCAGCCGATCAATCTGCGTGCGCATCAACAACTTTTATCTGCCGTTTGTAAAGCTCTTTATCTCGCTTCAGGATTCGTGTGAGAAGGTCAATACCGATCTCTTTCCGATGCGGATTTGGAATGGTTAGAACCAACCAGTAAGAAATGGAATTTATCGCTCCCTTAAACGCTCTTAGCTCCAAATATATTATATTATGACATTATCAGAAAAAGAAATAGGAAAGTTATGGCAGGCATACCTGGAGCATCCATCTGTCGATTTCGCAGCTAAAAAGTGTAATGTCTCTCGGGCAACCGCAACGAAATATTGTAACTCTGAACATTGGAATGAACGCCTGCCGCAAATCAGAGCTTTAGCACGTGCGATAGCGGATAATAAAGCTGCACGGCAACTTGCAAAAGAGCTTGAAGCCAGCAATTACAAGCCCACTCTCAAAGATTGTGATTCGTCGGTAAAAACGCAAACAAAAACAGAATTTCCTGCTCGCTTCAACACTTACCCCTCCAATCTTTTCTCTTTCGCTCGCGAAGTCTTAGGCTACACGCGCCTTGAGGAAGACCCACACCGTCAATGGTGCAATGAACTTGACCAACGCCACTCGCGCTCTCTCTGGCTTGAACCCCGTCATACCTACAAATCTACCGTCTTCACCAAATCGTACCCTATATGGCGTCTTCTCGAAAACCCCAATCTTCGCATTCTTATCGTTAATGCCACCGCGGAAAATGCAGAAGCGTTCCTGTCCGAAATCGTGGGGCATCTCCTCCGCAACGAACGCTTTCTCGAATTGTATCAAGACCTATTCGATACCTACCCCTTAGATGCAAGAGCTGCTAAAACTAAATCTTTTATCCTTAATACACGCACTCAGAATTTTAGCGAGCCAAACATTGGCACTGTCGGCGCTCTTGGCAATCTCGTATCCGCACACTACGACCTTATTATTGTGGACGACCTCTGCAATATTGATGACCGTGAAAGCCCTTTCATCCGTGAGAAAAAAAAGCGGTGGTTTAAAGACCTCGTGTCCGTCCTATCACCAGATGGCGAGCTCGTTATCGTTGGCACGCATTGGCACTTTAACGATGTCTATTCCTACATCGTCAACAAGCTAAACCCGCAACTACCTGACGAGTCTAAATATCTTATTCACCGCGATTCGTGTTATTTAGACGATGGCGTAACCCCGCGCTTCCCTAATATCCTTTCTGCTAAAAAGCTCGCTGATATCAAAATCGAAAAGGGCACGCTTTCATTTGCCTGCCAGTATCTTAATCGCCCCATCCCTACTGAACACCAAATCTTCAAACTCGAAACCATGTTCAAAATATCCAAATCAGAAATCAACCTCGAACAAACAGAAGCTTATGGTTTCTGCGACCCCTCCCTTGGCGTATCCGATTATTCGGCAGTCATCACCCTTCTCAAATATAATAACACTTGGGTAGTCTTTCATTGTGATCTTTCTCGTTCTCCTCATTCTAAAACCATTGACAAGATTATTGAGCTACATTCCTTCTTCAATTATGAAGCTTTTGGTATCGAAGCTAATTCAATTGGCAAAGCTAAATCTGATACCGATTACTGTAACTTCGAACTCGTATTGCGTGAACGCCAGGCCAATGCTAACGTCACGGTCCCATACAAACTTATCTGGCATACCACACCTAAGCTCGCTCGTATCCAGGGCATCGAGTCTTACTATTCTAATGGACAACTCCGTTTCCTTGATACGTGGAATCAAGATTATCCCAAACTTATTGAACAGCTAATTCATTTTCCCCTTGCAGCACATGATGACGGTCCGGATGCTCTCGCCGGTGCTGTGTCATTATTGCTTGCCAAATCTAAATCCAAAGCGCAATCGCAGGTTGTTCTTATACCCCGTGCTCGATAGCCGTTTCATCTACTCACCAGCATTCCCATTGTATAATGGTATGTAGGGTATGTAGTTCTAATAAAAGAATATGCTAAAGAGCCAAGGATTAAGCATGCTATCTTTCCATGTGATATCAACAACTTTTATCTGTCGTTCATAAAGCCCTTTATCTCGTTCCATTCTTGCCAGGTGGTTATTTCCCTTTTATTCCACCCAATGCCCTATTACAAACTTTTTCGGATATCCAAACCTTCTTATTTCTCAAATCATCCAAAGACTTTTTCAAATCGTTTATTACGCCTTTTTCGTACGCATCTGCTAAAATCCCGACGGTTCCAATAACCTCTAATTCTCGAGACTTTGCTATATCCCTTGCAATAGATTCATCTATTAAGACATCTTTTGACGATAAGTTGAAAGGGAGAATAATGAAGGCAGCTATTGAAATTGGGAATGACCGTATTGCCTGCATTATCTTTTTCCGCAACCCTTTCCTGGATCCATTTGTTAGGAATGGAGAATAAATAATCTATTTTATCACGGGTATTAGCAACCTTCTCAAACCCCCCGGTGTCCCGATAGCCAAGCAATATCCCGCCGGAACCGTAATTTAAGAAGCGGTTGATGGATCGTAGAAGCATAGAGTTCCTGCGTTGGTGCGTTTAACTGCTTGTTCGTTCTCTTCACCGTCTAAGGTTGTTATCTCAAATCCCCCGGATAGGACATCATAGGCCACGTCAAAAACGATATTATGAGCAAGCTGGTTCCGCTTATACATTCCGTACAAATCGGCGTTAGAAATATTCACCTGGAAATAGCCTACGTCTCTAGAGGTCTTCGTGGGGTGTGGCGTGAGCCATGGGAAGACGAGTTTCTGCAATGCGGAGTTTAAAGCGTCGCGAATGAAATGCTTCATGAATGAGAATAGATGAGAAAGCGTTTAAGGTGGTTGGCGTTTGATGGTGGGGTGGGACATATCCTGGCACGATCCCCTTTAAGGACGTTGAGCGATTACGGCTGCGGATGACATAGAGAATTTTGATTTATCCTATTTCCTAAACCCCTTTCTCACCGTTTCTTGATGGGTAGAGCACTGGATGTTCACCAACCGGCAGATTAGGCTGCGAGGCGCACTCGTTAGAGCCTCGGGGATTATTCTAAGATATTTATAAACTTAACAGCTCTTATGCGATCGTAAAGTTCAGGCTAAAGCCCCATCCTCGCCACACTCGGAATAAATTCGGGTGCATCCCCGTTGTTCTCTATCTGTTCTCTCTCCTTAGCACAATATATTCCGCAAGCACAAGCAGTCATATACCCGGAAATCAAAAAATCAAAAACAAAAGATTTTTAAGGATATAATACACCACATAAATTAAGAGGAATAAATTTTTATGGCAGTTAAAGGACATCTTGCGAAGGAACTTGATACACTTGCTGAGCATCAATTACGTGAAGTGGCAGAATACGTGGCTTTCTTAAAATTCCGCTCGCGTTTTATGGCACCTCCATCGGTTGATGAAGAAGAGCTAACCAAGCTTTATGGTGAATTTGCCGAAGAAGACCGTCAGCTTGCTGAAGAGGGGATAGCGGACTATGCAAGCGGTTTAGCTAAGGAAGACGAAGACAAGTAATGACTATAAGACGTGGAGAGATATGGTTGGCTAATCTGAATCCAACGCGTGGCTCAGAACAAGCAGGCATTCGACCTGTGCTCATTTTTCAGACCGATTTACTTAACAGGTTTACCACCACTGTCCTGACGATTCCTTTGACGACAAATTTACGACGCGCATCACTGCCCTCTTGTGTATTCATCTCCCGTGGGGAAGGAGGTCTTGTGAGCGATTCTGTTGCTCTATGTCATCAATTGCGTGTTTTGGATAAGAGTCGTCTGCAACGGAAACTTGGAACAGTAAGTCCGCAAACTCTTTCTGCCATTGAGAGCAGAATGCTGTTCACAATGGGCATAATATAAAAGAAGTCACATACCCCGTACTTAAGATACGGGACCTGTAAGTAAGTGCGTGGCATGTAACCCTTGTTTACTTATACGTTCATCAAAGGGTATACAAACGCCTATTTTTATGTTTTTTACCAGTAATCGTGACAAAGTCACGCAACTCTATCTCAGTTTTCCAAGATTCGCCACGATATCGGGTAACCGCTCTGTGGGGATCGCAACGAAAATATCCTCATCTTTGACCTTCATAGACCTTCTTGCACCCATATCACCCAGGCTATAAACAACTTCTCCGGACAAAAAGGGGTAAGCAACCACTGCTGAACATATAGGAGGCCCTGTTAAGCCCATGGTATTCTTACCTGATTGGTATGCACCTGCCTCTGCTATTTTCATCCCTTGCTTCGCATTGCAGATTAGAACAACTACGTCCGGTTCAAATTTTGCGTTCTCAAGCGGCGAAAAAGAAACCACTTTGACGGTTTCCGGTTCTATTCTCGGAATCGCGCTGATAAATCGCCTCGCAGCTCTCTTAGAGCCAAAGAGACCCAAATCCTTGGCAAGGAACTCACCGGTCTTCAGCCGTTCACTCGGCATTATCAACCCACAGCTATAAGCGCCCCCGTCACATCCGTGGTTCTCGTAGTCTGTATAGAACGATTCTCCGTCAAGCCTGACTTTATCGAGCATTTGGCAGAGTCTTATTCGCCCTTTCATCTGTTCAACGCCTTCAGGAGGTTCGTTAGAGAAAGAGATAGCAATCGGAGAGCTTTCGAGCCCCAAAGTCTCTTTTAGTTTATTTGAGAGTTTGGCATACATTTGTCTTCATCACCCCTCTCTTTTCATATTCCCGCCATCACCTTAAATATTTATCCATTTTTCGGGGCTGTCAACTTGTTGGGTGCTGGAGATCTCGATACCATTCTTACCGACGGCAATACCAATCTGATCGTTAGAATAACATTCTTCGTCAACACTTCCATCTATGCCCACGCAAACAACGATGCTTCTTTTTGTTTTGCTAAGAATGTCCTTAACAGTCTCTTCCACCTCGTTGTAATACGTTTTTGTCTCCTTTTTATCGGTACTGAACATTCCCGGGGAATAGAATAACACCATTTCCTGAGAATTTCCCCAAAATAGATTCTACAACCTTAGATAGAACATTCATCCGTTCTTCGTTAGAATATTGCTCATTAGATTGGACAACACATATTTAGCGAGTTTTGGAGGAATGACCGTATTGCCCGCATTATCTTTCTCCGCAACCCTTTCCTGGATCCATTTGTTAGGAATGGAGAACAAATAATCTATTTTATCACGGGTATTAGCAACCTTCTCAAAGCCCCCGGTGTCGCGATAGCCAAGCAATATCCCGCCGGAACCGTAAAGCCGAGCATATAAAATAGCTTTGAGAAGCGGTTGATGTATCGTAGAAGCATAGAGTTCCTGCGTTGGTGCGTTTAACTGCTTGTTCTCTTCACCATCTAAGGTCGTTATCTCAAATCCTCCGGAGAGGACATCATAGGCCACGTCAAAAACGATATTATGAGCAAGCTGGGTGCGCTTATACATCTCGTACAAATCGGTGTTAGAAATATTCACCTGGAAATAGCCTACTTCTCCAGA
>JAUWQN010000020.1 GCA_030611045.1 Methanosarcinales archaeon | reverse complement strand
TCTATGACTGAATTATTCTGTGCATCTCTATTCAACCAGATTATCCCTTCTCTATATACAGTTCCAAAATAAGTATCACCAAAATCTTTACTTGCACCCGAGACACCGCCAACTAATGAATTATAATAAACTTCTTCGTGTGGCTGCATTGAGTATATCGCAACAAAACCTGGTACAGAAATTACACCGATCATGAATACAGCAAGTGCAATCTTAATTAATTTTGATACATCCCAATTCACATACTTTTTAAATTTATTTGGTATGTCTACCGAGAGTCTTTTATAAAATTCATTTGCTCCAATACCCGCTAATATACACGCTGCCGGCACGGCAGGCATAAAATGGCGCATTGCATTTGCTTGCAATGCCATTGGCAAAGTCTCTATGAACAACACGACAGTGAGCCATAAAAGGATTAAAAGGAAAGCCGCATTTTTTGGCTTTTTAACATCTTTCAGGATAAAAAATATGGCAGATATAGCAAGGAGAAGGACAGGTAAAGGAGTAACAATAGACAGAAATACAAAAGGATAATGCCATGGTATATTGGGATTGGTTGACCCGTATAATTCACCGAAATACAGTTGGCTTCGTTGGAAAACTCCAACAGTGCTGCTATGATGTATAAATTCAAAGAGATGGGATACAGGATTTGTCCATAGATATGGCATCAACAAAAACCATATTAAAGCGCCAATTAAAGTATAAATGACCAACGGGAACAAAAATTTGACGTTAGACTTATCTAAAATATGCCTGATATTTATCTCGTCTCTGTTTACAATTAGATACCATGAGAAAAGGATTAATGGAATAAACAATGCGGTGACTCTAATTCCAAGACCAATACCAAAAAATATTCCTGCTATTATCAACCATTTCCATTTGTTGTTATTTGTATTTGTTTTTCTAATTGTGTTATATTTCCAAAAACTCCACATACATAAGATGTAAATAGCGGCAAAAGGCGTATCTTTAGGATTGAAGTGCACATGCGCAAAGAAGCGAGGGAAAAAAATCAGGGATAAAACGGCTACAATTGCCGCAAAATTGCCAAATGCCTTGGCAGTAAAGACATAGATTGCGAAAACCACTATCGCTCCTAATATTAGTAAGGGCACACGGTGAGCGGTAATCGCATCCAGAATGCCAAGTTTGACATGGAGCAGCAGCCACGAAAAACCCGACAATATCTTTACAAAGCACGGGTTGTGGTGATTTTCGGCCCATACGCTCATATCTCCGCTGCTGAAGAACTTCATATAATTCTCAGCAGCATTCCAATGAAGTGGTTCATCCCAACTAATACCATAGTTTTGTACAGAAGAGAGCATGTAGAGCAAGTAAATTAACGCAAGCATCAATCCAACGAGCCATTCGTTTGCAATAAATGAAGAAAGCATGCTTTTTATGGATTTGATAATATGCTTGTTTCTGCTCGCCGACATATCTTTCAAGGGGGTTGCCTCGATGTTACACTTGGATATTATACTTTAAATAGCTATCATTTAATATTTATGAAACGCTAAAGTGATTAATATGGAAGGGAATTAATATGAATGCATGGGGATATGTACCAACCTTAACATACAAAGATATATTATACCGCTTCATAGGACTACCACACCCACTGGGTAGACTAAGAACAAAAAAAGTTCTTAGATATTTAAATCCTAACTCTAAGACGATACTTGATGTTGGATGTGGCGAGGGCGCTTATGTTAGAGAACTTTCCAATAGGGGATTGGACATAACCGGGCTTGAGATTTCGATTGAATCGTTAAAGAATGCCAAGGATATCTTTGAAAAATTAGGAGTCAATCCATCAATAATGCAAGGGGATGCACACTACATACCTGTCAAGAATGAAATTTTTGACCAAATTATATGCTTAGATGTTATTGAACATGTTTTTGAAATAGAAAAAGTAATCCGAGAAATAAACAGGGTATTAAAGAAAGATGGGTACGCGATAATTACTGTACCGACTCGATTATATTTGATTAACTCTATATTACCATATAATTTTAAACCTCATGTGCGAGAGATAGGTCATGTATGTGAGGGATACTGGTATGAAGAAATGGCAAAAATATTAAACAAATACGGATTTGAAGTGACAGATCACGAATATTATTACAAAACTTTTTCTAGACTGGTTATGGAACTTGTATATTTAGTAATGGGACAAAATAAAATAAAAGAAAACCGTGGAAGAATGTATAGTTATAGTTTTTTTGCAATGCTGGCTTTTTGCATCATTTACCCGATTATGCATCTTGATAATATGCTACCGAATAGCATGAAAGGAGGATTTTTAATTGTGAAGGTACAGAAAAAATGTAACGTTTAAAGAGGAAATACAAAAAGGAGGTGGTCATACGACTTCGAATCGTATAAGTTCCAATGTCCAAAGTCAAAAGTGTTATATTATTTTGGATATTTAGTTAGATGAAATGCGTATAAATCCCCGGACCATAAAAAATATGAGAATAGAGAACATAGTATCCAAAACTATTTTAAAAATCATTGTTTCCGCAGCGTTGCTTTTGTTTTTATTGTTTAAAGTAAATCTCAAAGAAGTTGCAAACTTATTTTTAACAATATCTCTTCCAGTGTTAGCAATCCTATTCCTTTTAACTTTTATTATTTTCTTAATAAAAGCAATAAAATGGGGAATCTTACTCAAATCTATAAACATTAATATCAAACTAATCGAAATATATAAGCTCACTCTAATTGGGGTCTTTTATGGCATGATTACTCCAGCAAAAATTGGGGATTTTCTAAAATGCCATCACATCGAATATAGTAAGTCAGAAGTGATATCCACAATCCTCTGGGATAGGATAATTGATATTGCTGTACTAATACTTTTAAGCAATCTTTCAGTGTTTCTTTTTTTCCGGGACAGACCGATTATCTATATCATGCTTATCCTAACAGTAGTATTCACAGTGGTATTTTTACTTATAACCAATCAAAAAATTATTGCTCTTTTCGCGAATCTATTAAAAATTCCAGAAGGAGCCCAAAAGAATTTTATAGATAAAATGACTGAAATCCGTGGAAACAAAAAAACAATCCTTAATGTCTTCGCTTGGACGATATGGTTTTATATTGTTGTAATGGTTATAAGTATATGCATTCTACGATCGTTTGATCCGAGAATGGACATTTCAATTGTTTTTTTTGTGCCCGTAATAATTCTTGTGGCAAATGTTCCAATCACCATCTCAGGCTTAGGGCTGCGGGAGTATGCAGCAGTTTTGTGTTTTACTGCGGTATCCGGAGATGCAACTCTTGGTTTTACTTTTTCTATAACACTATTTATTGCAACAACAGTAATTCCAGGTATTATTGGATATCTAATACATTTAAAAGAAGACAGTATAAAGCGTGTAGGTCAGTCAAACAAATAAGAAAATAATATTGATTTAAATCCTTTATAATATGCTTTTATATCTGATGTCGTTCTTATTCTAAGCACAAAGTTCAATATTTTCTTAGGTCGTAGATAAAACTTTTTAAAAGCCATCTTCTGCAGGTCTTTAATCTCTTCACATGTCCTTCCTTCTGGGATGTATGATAACTCGTCATCAGTAAATCCAATCATTGTTTTATATCTTTCCCATGAAAGTGTTCTTAAACTTCCTTCTTTTTTGGCAATCTCATGAAGTTCTGTTCCAGGGTAGGGAACCGTTACACTAAATTTCACATAATCCGGATCGGTGTCCAATGCAAACTGTATTGTTTGCAGACTTTCTTCCCTCGTCTCAGTCGGAAGTCCCAACATGAAATAGGCTCTCGTTTCTATTCCAGCTTCTTTACTCCACTTTATTGCATTTCTCGATTCTTCTAAGGTTATTCCTTTTTTAATATGCTCTAACAATCTCTGTGAGCCAGACTCTATACCATAATGAATCTGCCAACAACCGGCTTTTCTCATCTTCTTCAAAAGTTCTTGATTAATCGTATCTACCCTTGAGGAACATGACCATTCAATCTCTTTGTGCAATCCCTTTTCAATTATCAGAGCACATACTTGATTAGCCCATTTCTTGTTTAGCGTGAAAATGTCATCTAAAAAGAATATTTCCTTGACTTTATACCTATTAATAAGGTGTTCCATTTCCTCAACCACTCTTTCTGGCGAATTGGTTCTATATTTTTTACCAAATATCGCCTGAGAACAGTATATGCAGTTAAAAGGACATCCTCTCGTAGTAATCATGTGTGCAAAGGGGGTTCTCCGATACGTAGAAGGCGCTGGAACGTATCTATCCATTGGGAGCAGGTGTCTTGCTGGAAATGGAAGAGTATCTAAATCCTTTATATATTCTTGTGGTGGTGTTAGCTTTATTTTACCATTTTCGCGGTATGCAATTCCTTTTACTGAGGAGATATGTCGCTTACCTTCCATCGCTTCCATAAGTTCTACCGTAGTTACCTCACCTTCTCCCAGTACTGCATAATCAACATCAGGATTTGAAGATAATGTATCTTCTGGCAAAACAGTGGGATGTGGTCCACCAACAAAAATGGGTATGTCATCTGTGATTAATCCAATTTGCTCTATTACTTCTTTGAATCGGTAATACATTGGGGTGTAGATTGTAATACCTACGGCATCAAACTTTTTTGTTTCTATGTATTTCGCAATATCTTGCGAGGTCATCTCTAAGGCTGGTGCATCCAGTATTTCGACTTTGTAATCTCTTTCTTCTAATACCGCCGCTATGTAAGCCAGCCCTAAAGGAGGAAGCACTGGCCCTGCCTCTTTTAAATGCTTTCCATACCGGTCCTCAAGGGTATAAGGTGGAAAAATCAATAGAATTTTCATTTTTTCATTTCCATAAACAGATTGTTATCCAATGTATATTCCGTGTGGCAACTTAAATTTTTAGTACTTTTAGACGTAGTAATCAATGATTTGCCAATAAAGTTACCTTTTATTTGGTTTCCGGCATTCCTCGCAGATATCTCCAATAAATTACCGGATAGATCATATTGCCTAGAAATTTCTATTGATTCGGAATCACTGTATTTAGATAAATCATCTTTTTCGTAGATGTATGAAGTTGTCTTCAGATCGGATACTTGAAAATATCTTGAAGATGGAACATATATCAAGGATATTTTCGGTCCTACAAATAACCTATTGATATTACATGACTTTCGGGTATTTAGATTATAGGAACGGATTAAATTAGACCAGTTCAAAATTATACCTCCACCCCCTTGTATCTTCTATCTCCATACGATTAATGACATCAAGTGCCGATTCCAACTTCCTCATAATATATTCCTGTTTTGGATTTCTCTCTATAAATACATTCCGTTGATCACCCTCGACCCTCACCTTACCGCGAAGGTCGAATATGGTCTCAAAAAGCCGCTCTAAAGTCGTCTTCTCGCCCCCGAAGCATTCATCCAGCAGATAAGCGCAGATATTCGCGAATGAAATCCTGAAACAGGTCATTATCTGGTCCAACTCCACATCCACGCGGTAAATCTTCTTCTTATCAATGATTCTTGCAAGTTCCTTCTTTTTCTTCTTCAGCGATTTAAATGGCTTCTCGTGACTCTTCTCTATCTTCTTTATCTTCCTCTTAAGACTGTTTATCTCCTTTTGAATGCGCTTCAAAATTTCCGCATCGAGCTTAGATAGCTTCCTCTCCCCATTCACCACCGTGGACTTCTCCCGGTATATCCTCTCCTCGCTGATCCTCGATTGTATATCTTTCCCGATGCCCCTTATCTCATTTAAAGGAGCCTCTAATTCTCTCTCAAGCTCGTTTATCTGTCCCTGAAGTAGCTTAATCTTTTCCAGAACCTCTGTGTTGTCCACCAATTTCTTACCATAGCCCACCACACGACGTAGATTGACACCTTCTTTCATATCCTTGAAATCCAATTCCTGCGCAGGCCATCGGTCAAAATAGGACTTCACGACATTATCCGTGGAGAATATTGTATCAGGCACGCTTGTGATGAGAATGGACGTCCTACCATTGTCCCAATGGACCTGCACTGCCCTCGTCTCGAAGATGTAACCTTTCTCGTTGGAATCCTCCAGTTCCACGGTACAATCCATCAGATGCGCATCTCCGTAGTCGTATCTTCTCTCTTCTGATACGGACTTGACCTTCCTCTCAGTGAACTGGTTGGAATCCAGCATCGTTATGAAGTAATAGCCAGAATCTGACAGCTCACGCAGCGTCTTAACGCCATTACCCCCAGCATCCATTATCAAAATCCTGTTCACGGTGAATTGATTTAAGGTGGTGGTATTCTTGAGATATTCACTTATCGTGTCCATCATCCTCAATGCGTTCTTTCCGAGATCGGCATGACCATTGAACGTCTGAAAGTACAAGGGATGCCCCTGGCCATCGTGAACGAACACCTGTTCCAGGCAGTTCATTACCCTGCCCAGCATCGTGACCTTACCCTTGTGACACGACTTTGATGACCACAGTGCTTTGGTGTTACCGTCGATGTAATAGCATGCGAAGATGCTATCCGACTTGTTCCTGCTGCTCCAGAAGTCAATCCAGAACTTTGCCGTCGCTTCTATCAGCTCATTGGATACCTGAAGGTATTTCAATTCGCTGATGTACTTATCTACAGTTGACGCTTTGTAGTTGAACCCGCAGAGGTATTTTAAAGCATTGCCTTTGGGGCTATCTATGCTTCTAACCCTTCCGTTCGCTGTGACCAGAGGTAGCGAAAAGAGGGCAAGTGTGTATCGCATAAGGGATTCGCGGGAAAGATTGAATATCCCCATCGAGGCAAATCTTTTGTCTCCTACTTTCTCTTCCAATGGCTTGAATCTCGATTCTCTCACCTGAGGCAAGTTATTATATTCGGAAGTGAATCTGCCTTTTGAGCGCAGGTCAAGATGATCCTTCTGAATCAATACACTTTCCTTGAAAGCCTCGGATTCTCTCCTTTTTTGCACGCACAGGCATATTGAATCGGCGATTGCATCAATTAGACCGGCGTCAAGGGCAAGAGCAATCGCTATCTCTGATGCTCCCGATTCGTCCAACGGTTTGCGGCCGCTCCCAGGGAAAATCCCGCTCAAATCATTCTCCCTGCGGAAGTCGTTGATCACCGTATTGGAGATAGCAATTCCAAATTCGTTTTCGATCGCATTTTTAACCTCTGAAGACGTAATAGACTGATTATAACCGAGTAATCCTTTAACAAAATTCTTCATTTCATTCGTGAATTTTAGGTTATTACCCTCGCCCCTTTGGTCGTGTAATCCCTTTGCTCCCTTTTCCCTCAGCACCTTCTTGTAAAGAAAATATTGAGCCCGCCCAAATGGTGCCTTTTTCTCTTTGAAATACTGATTAATCGAGAGAGGGGAGTTTTCTACCTCATCCATGACCCGGAGAATCACAGATGCCCGCACATTTTTATTTATGTGGGTCATGAATATGTAAAAGTAGTTTCAATATATAAAGGCAGTCTAATCTAACCCGTTACAAAAATTATTATCGCCGAAAGTCATGTATATCCCAAACCTCAATATCGCAGCAATCCCGCCCAAAGCGTTGAGCCGCTTCCCCGGCTCGAACTCCGTGCTGACGATTACCACCTCGCCCCGTTTCCGTTCCGCCTCTTCGAGCATGCGGTCGATTTCTTCTGCTTCCTTTTCTGCTTCAGCGCCTTCAATGCGCGACTTCATGAGCTTCTCGTCGCTGACCAGCAACGTCTCAACGGCTCCGTACTCCAACGCCTTCCTCACCTCTTCCTTCCCATATACCGCTTTGCTATCCTGCTCTTTGCTTATCTCTTCCATTAACTTATCTAACAGCGTTACCTCTTTCGTTAGCCGCTCCTCCTTCTTCAGTCGTTCCACCGCACCCCGTTTCAACACTTCTATGAATCCTGAGACACCGATAGAAGACGCCTGCTCTATTCTCGTTTGTTTCGCTAAGTCCGCATCCTGCTCCTTCAAAAACGAAAAGAAATCGTCTTTTATGAAGCCCGGACCCGCAATGATAATCGCTTCTGCTTTCAAAGACTGAAACGAGTTCTTCACGTGCTTCAACAAATCGTTAAAGAAATCCTTTTTATCACCCCCAGCACTCTCCATACCCTTTCCAGAGCCGTATCGCAGTGAAAAAAGCTCGTCCACACCGTACTGCCTTACAACTCCAGCAATTGCCTCGCCCTCCTCCATAGTTACCACGAGCACGTCAGGCGATGCAACCGCCTTCTCCGCCTCCTTCAACCTCTTCAATTGATGCTCTTTCCATTCCTTCACTACGGAAAGCTTCACACCAGGTTCAATGTTAAAAGTATGATACGCACCCAATTCAGTCTCAATTCCGTGCTCAATAACGCCCTTTATACGCAATCGCCGCGAGAATTTATGGAATTCCACGTCTTCAGTTCGTATTCCTAACCTCACGGGCTTTTTATCCGCCTTATCCGGTCGTACCTTATCGGTTGCCGCCTCTATCTTCCTATACGTAACCGAAGACACAAGATCTCCTGCTTCTATCACATGCTTGAGATGCCATAAATCGTCCAGCGATTCTGGAACCAGCGCAATCTCGCCGATACGCTTCTTCCCGCCGCTTTCTTTCTCCTTTACCTTGAGCTTCTTCTTGAGGATTTTCATAGACCTTTTCTTATACGGAGCTTTGCCCCACGACCCCGCAAGCCCTATCCTGTAAGGGCATATAGAAAAGCATTACTAAAAAAAAGAACTTGTTTGTCCTGTGAGATTGATCTCGTGATATTTCCCTTTAATCGTAAATAGCCTACCAAACTTTAAATACTTTCGGTTTTAGTAGTACTATTATGGAATTTCTTAACCTTTGAAGATCTGGAGGTGCGAGATAAGTTCGAGACCGCTCCTAAAGAGTTTATTAACAGTTTTATGCTTGATGCTGGACGATATTACTTCCTTTTGGACGATTTCCACTACATCAAGAACGGTGGGCAGCGGTTGAAACTGCTTTACGACACCGTAAAAAATGCAAAGTTCGTGATCACTGGCTCATCCTCTCTCGAATTGCGTGGCGAAACCGCGGCCTATTTGGTCGGAAGAATGTTCTCTTTTGAATTGCTACCTTTCAATTTCTACGAGTTCCTCAATGCACGAGATAAGCGCTTCGCACGGATTTATAGAGCGCGAAACCGGTTGGTGAAGAACCTTATCCTCAGCGGCACGGATTTCGCTTTTGGAGAGGAGGATATTTTTCTCGATGACCTGTTGAAGTTCCTGAGCGAGTTCATTACTTATGGCGGTTACCCTGAGGTAATCAAATCTAAGAGCAAAGAGGAAAAGCTTATGGTGCTCAAGAACATCGTGAACACCTACATTGATAAGGACATCGTTAACTTCCTGAATATCGCCGACGCCTTAAAATTTAAACGAGTTCTTACCGTGCTCGCTTCTACAAGTGGTAATATCGTAAAATACGAAGCGATATGCCGGAATTCCAATACTTATTATAAAGAACTGGTTAGCGTCTTTGATATTCTACAACAGACCTACATCGTTGATGTGATCAAACCATACCACAGAAATCTGGTTACCGAATTGAGAAAGAACCCGAAGATTTATTTCATCGACCCGGGACTTAGGAATTACTTGATTAATAATTTCTCTGAACTCGCTGTGAGAGTGGACAAGGGTGCCTTAGCCGAGAATTTCGTGCTCAATCGGTTAAAGGGCATGGTCGGCGATCAAGGCTTGGTACACTTCTGGCGGAAAGCTAAGGCTGAAGTTGACTTTGTCGTTGGGCTGCCCGATAGATTGATTCCGGTAGAGGTGAAGTTCGAGTCTTTTACAAGGGAAAAGATACCAAAAGGTTTACTTTCATTCATCAAGACTTATTCACCCGCCGTTGCCGTTGTCGGGACAAAGAATTTCTCAGGCGAAAAAATGGTTGATAAAACAGATGTTAAATTTATACCCATTGTCTACTTTTAGCTCCTTTACGACCTTTATCATCATGCTCTTAAAAAGATCATACAAAGAAAAATTTTCTTTACGAAATAAAGCCCTTCTCTTTAATAGGATGACCACCACGACAACCACACTCAAACCCCTGATAGACGAGCCGGCAATCGTAGTCGAGAACGAACATAAAGCGTTGGTGATTGCAGACATCCATCTGGGTATCGAAGCAGAATTCAGGCAAAAGGGCATTAATATCTGCAGTCAAACGGAGAAATTGCTGGAACGCGCGATAAAATGCGTAAAAGCCGCGGAACCCGACGTGATAATCTTATTGGGCGATGTGAAACATGCAGTGCCACGGATATCGTTTACGGATCGGAAAGAAGTGCCGTTCTTCTTAGCGCGCCTCGCTGAGTATGCGCCGGTCTATATAGTTAAAGGGAACCACGATGGCTACATCGATAGACTACTTTTAGAAGTTACAGAGCCAGATTGGAATCCAAAGCACGAAATAATCGTGAAAACGACTAAGGGTTTTCTGTTTGACCACGTTGGCTATACGCATGGGCATTCGTGGCCTTCACAAGATTTGTTCGCTGCACAGTATATCCTGATCGGACATAACCATCCACGGATACGACTGGTCAGTTCAAGCTCGCGTTACAGAAGCATGAAACCAGTATGGATCCGTGTGAAATGCGATTACGAAGCGGTAATGAAGCAGTATCCAGAGCTGAAGCTGAATAAACGAACCACGCCCAGGGTAATAATCATGCCTGCATTTAACGAGCTCTGTGGTGGCGTTGCGTTTAACACTACGAAAAGAGAGCTGCTGGGGCCTGTAGCCTCGAAGCTACTTCGCGTTGAATCTATGGAAGTTTACCTGCTGGACGGGACGTATATCGGAAAAGTGTGCGATTTGAAAGAAGAGGAGACCAGCGTTTAACACAAAGGTGGCGTAGATTTTCCCTTTTTTCAAAGGCGAAGGGAGGTTACTTTATCTTCATGAGACCGCAAAACGTGATGTTGTTGATAAAATAAAAAGCCGAGCCGCTGTAGAGTCCCGAAATTATTTCGCCATGAAGTTTCACCAAAACCTATGGTGAAGCTCACGGACAAAAAGATCAAATGGACGGTTAAACAGGTAATCAACAAAGGAGAAAGCCCATCGGTGGTTGCCGCGATATATGGTGTATCCGCAAGAAGAATACAGCAACTGGCGAAGAGCTATAAGGAAACAGGAGAATATCCCGTGCTCGACAGGAAAAGAAGACCCAGGACTCCTCTGAGCGATGAGGAGAAGCGGATAATTGAAGGGGCATACAACGAGTCATTTTTAGGTGCTCGTTTACTTCGGTATCACATACGGAAGCATTACAAGCGGAACATATCGCATAATAAGATTCACCAGCATCTGCTTGCGGTGGGGCTGGCGAGGCCGAATCCAAGGAAGCAAAAGAAGCGCAAACGGTGTAGATATGAACGAAAGCACAGCCTCTCACTGGTGCATGCCGATTGGCTCGACTATGATGGGATCCAGGTGATCGCGTTCGAGGATGATGCATCGAGAAAGGTTCTCGCGATCGATGAATTCGCACATGCGACTGCAGACAATGCCATAGCGGTGCTCCAACGCGCGGAAGATGCAGCGGGAGCGTATCGAGGACGTATAATCGAGGTTAATACGGATCAAGGCACTCAGTTCTATGCAAGCGGAGGAGAGAAGAAGAGTAAAGGTATCAGTCGATTTGAACGGTATCTGAATGTGCGAGGTATCAACCACATCCCGTCGAAGCGGAATAATCCGCAAACGAACGGTAAGATCGAGCGTTGGTTCCAAGAGTACAGAAGGCATAGATGGCGGTTTGATAGCACATATGCGTTCGCAAAGTGGTACAACAACCGTATCCACGGAGCTCTTGATCTGGAATGCGGTGAAACTCCGAACGAGGCATTTGTCGGGAAACTGAGAAGCGGGAGTATCCTTGGAATGTTCCTCGAGTGGAACGAAAGGGAGGTAAGTTTATGAAGGGACAATCTCTATTAGATAGTACGCGAAATAATATTAGGACTCAACACCGAGCCGAAAAACCATTCACCTCATCTGGGATTATATTCGGCCATATCCTATCTTCGTATCAATATTCTGTAAGCTCAGCGGAGAGGTCCTTTACCGGTTAGGTTATTTAAATTAGAATTCTGTCATCTCGCGATGCCCGAATTGAACGGTATTGTCAGGAAGTACCCGATCTTCGGCGTTATCTCGTACCAAACCATATCGGGCATAGGTCCCCGTTCTGCAATTTGCGGAAATTTCGCCACGAATTTTTCACCTAGGACCTGTAATTTCTCAGCTTTTTTTCTGTGAGTTACGCCGTATATCTATTCTAGAAAAACCAAAAAATTCACCACAGAGTAAAATGATAATCGCAGTGGGTATTGCAAGTGCAGTGAAGATGGCACACAAATCAGCAAATGTCCCAGAATAAGGCCCCCATACGCCAAAATAAGGGGCTATAATAGCGGCTATAGCAAATATCCAGGCTATATTAAACAAAAGAAGGGGAAAACCTGCGGTCGCTAGCGTTTTAAAATCTTCTGGATCTTTGAATTTTTCGGATGAGTTGCCATTTTCAAGCTGGTAGCGGAGTATACAGAATAGTAGGGCACTTGCTACGCAGCTATGCACCAAGAGTAAATGCTCAGGGTGAATATTAGGATCCATCTTCGCCGTTATTTCCTGCCGTTTGAGGGAAGATCTCGCTTATATTTTCGAGACTGATTAGTTTTCCTTCATCCCAAAGCGTTTCAAAACTTCCACAAAATTTCTTTCGAGATTTTGGGAAAAGACGCCGAACTTTTAAGCCTTCAGGTATTGCCTCCACATCTCCTCTTTGATTAAACTCAGCATGTAACCAACGTTCATCTATAAGGAGCAGATGAGTATCTGGCCGGTCCTTCAAAACTTTCAGCGTGATTTTTTTATCTCTAATCTTTTCTGTTATTACTTCCTCTGAATTTTGATCAACAGGGAGTCCTGAAATCACTCTTATTTTCGCTCCTTGCTCTTCTGCTTTGTTAAGCCAATCCCTCCATAATGGCTGATTCCAAAGCCTGCTGTTGAGTTTGCCACATGAATGATCAACACTCCTATGCGGAATAGGCACTTCTTCTCTCTTTTCACTGTTTTCAAAGAGTCCTTCCAAACTATTTTTGTCTTCTTCTCCCACACCATATCGTGGCGAAATGAAAGGCAGATCCATGAGTTTCCAGCAAAAAACCGCGAGTATGTATATGCCTATTGCCACTATTAAGAGCTCCATTCCATTCATTTTTTCATCACCTTCTTCCGTCTCCCTCTGGTGGGGGAAACAGATAACCTTGACACATATACATATTACAGTCCTTGCTTATATGTTTATTCTTCATTAATATTCTTCTCCCGCTCCTTCTTATGGTTGATAAGGAAGTCCAGCTCCTCCACCTTACCCTCACCAACCTCCGCATTCCCCATCTTCTTGATGTAATCCCAAATCTCCTTCGCCACCTCTGTCCTCACCACGGTCGTTAAAAGCCCGCTACACTGCCAACACTTCCGACACTCACATCGCTCTCCACCGCGGTAAAGTCTGTGCACACATTGCAGCCACTGGGAAGTATACTCGTAAGTTGACTTACCTTGAATTTCACTTCCTTATCGGTCATCGTAGCGACGAACTTACCCTTCATGATGTCCGTTTTAATAAGCTTTGAGAAGTCAACACCCTTCTCTATCAGGTATTTCGAGACCTCATTGTAATGGAAGTTCTCCGTGCAGAACAAACCTATCACGAGCTTCACCTTCTCCCGGAAAACGGGGTACTCCTCCTGCAGCTTCCTTACCCCTGAGACCATACAGGGTGTGCCAACCACACCCACACCCACCTTCGAGAACATCACCGCCTTCTTCAATTCCGGAAGTATATCCGCAAAGACGTATTTTGTACCGCCCAACGGAAGCTTCTCAAGCTGCTCCTTTCCACGAACGTGGAACACACTCGTTCTCCACTGCTCATCACGGTCAACAAATAAGCCGCGGTCTATAAGGCCCATATCAATCGCGGAGAAGATGAATTCAGTTCCCATCGCTCCGTCCTGGCCTTTAAAACGTTTCGACTGCCCCGCAGTGAACTCTATATAGTCGCCCAAACCGCTCTTGGGCTTGTAATCATATCGTGGGCACACCCGTACACAGGCGCCACAGTCAAGGCATTTATCCTCATAATTAGGGAAATCTACTATATCCTCTTCGTTTACTATCAACTCACTCGGGCAGATAGAGACGCAGGTCAAACACCGGCTGCACATCTGCGTATCAATAACCATCGCCTTGAGATTCTCAAAGAACAATCTATCCTTAAGCTTCTTCTCAGGAATTTTCACTTCCCATTCGACTTCTCCTTTTCCCGTTTCAGTCTCTGCTGCCATCTTCATTCATCACTTCCTAACAAGCCTTAAAATTTGCATTGAACATTCCTTAACGCACAAGCCGCACCCGGTGCATTTCTCAGCGTCTATCGCCATCTTGACGGTCATCGCCGCCTCATCTACAACCGAAGAAACCGCGCCACTTTCGCATATCATATCGCAAACCTTGCACGCAAGACAGCTCCCTCTATCTACGCATACACTCACCATTGGAACCCCTTGCGATGGCTCAACGTCAACAATAAGCTCGTCTTTTTCTTTTGTACGTTTCAACGAGAGGTCTTCTTTGTCAATGACATAGTCCACAACTCCCACATCCTCTCGAATTATCTCCGGCGGTTCAATCATCTCCTCGGTAGACGTGAACATCTCGTCCATAGTCTTATATGCCACGTCGTGGATCTTTGTTGTCCTTAAAGCGCCACCGGGGCACGAATCAATACAGAAATGGCAGAAGATGCACTTACCATAATCTACGGTGGGATAATACCGCCCACTTGGAGCATCCTTCATCCAAATCGCATTCGCTGGACATACAAAAGAGCATTGAAAACAACTTATACACCGCTCAGGGTCGAAGAGCATATATCCTCTGAAACAGTCGGGCTGTCTCTTCCGTTCCCGTGGGTAATGTGTCGTTATGTTCAATGGCAGTGCCATTTCCTTTGCTGCTGTTGACAGAGCAGATACGTGATACTTTAACTTGTCCGACAGGTCGTATTCCGGTGTTCCAACTTTCTTCATATTATCACTCCTATTACGACTACGACTACGACTGACCATACCAGTGCGAATAATGCTAAGGTAAGCATTGCGCCCCATCCAATACTCAACGCTTGGTCAATCCTATACCGCGGATACACGCCACGAAGGTTGACCAGTACCAGCAGAATTATCAGCGTTTTTACCACGAACCAGATACCGTAGGATAACTCGCCCAAATAGGGAATGACAGGACCGCTTCCGCCTCCAAAGAATAGCATCGTCATGATCGCAGCGAGAACATACGCCTTCTCATACGCCATTATATAAGCAAGTCCGAATACAATACCTGTATACTCAACAAACGGTCCAAAGGCTACTTCCTGATCTGCTTCCGGAATGTCAAAAGGCAACCGTGAGGTAGCCATCGCCATTGCAATGAAGAAGGTAAGAGCAGCAAAGGGATTGAGGATGATCCCCCAATTCAACCACGAGCTTTGATTAACGCCACTTATTACTTCTGCTGTGTTGGACGTCCCGTACAGGACGATCATTGCGAGGACTGCAATAATAAACGGAATCTCGTAGGCGAAATACATGAACGCCTCTCGAACCGCACCGATAAAAGAGAACCGGTTGTTCGCAGCCCATGCTGCACCGATGATAAAAACGGGCATCAAACTTACCAACGCGATCATTATTTGCAATGCGTAATCGGTCTGTATGGGAACGAGAGGATGACCAGCGGCCCCAGCATTAATAAAAAGGAGCGGAAGCAAGACTGGGATGAAATAAAGGAACGGGAACTGCAAGAAATAATGTTTATGGGCATCTTTATGTATGATCACTTCCTGAAATAGGAATCTGAATGTATCTGCGAGCAACTGGATGCTCCCTCTCGTGTACGGCTCAATCTCACGAGGGCCTACACGCCACTGCATCCGACCCACGAGTTTCCGTTCAAGCCAGGGCAAAACGAGTAGCATAGTGCCCAGCGTAGCGAATCCCGGGATAATGATCAATGTAAAAAACGGTTTCCACAGTACAAATCCAATGATAGACTTTACGACCGGCATGCCAAGTATAGAAAAGTCCAACAAGAAAGCAACTATACCTCCTAATACGGGTATCTTTAATAAGAACTCGTAGATTACGTACAGTAAGGGGATATTCACCGAGTTGTTCATTATCGTACTTATTAGTCCGCTTATGTCAATCATCTTTCATCATCTCTCCTATTATCTATCAGCCTCCGGTGGGAAGTATCCAAAACTGCCATAGACTGCCCAGAAGTCCGCATACCGTTCACCTTTGACCGCTTCCATGAATCCTTTCAGGTTCATCCAGCAGGGGCTCATTACCCGCACACGGTACGGAACATTTGACTCGCCATCACTGTTAATCGTAAATAACGTCGTGCCTCGGGCAGCCTCGGTAATGGTCGTCCATTCACCTTTTGGAAGCACAATGTTACCAAACACTCTGAAGAAATTGCCCTTTATGTCGCTCGACGCCTCCTTGTATTCTCCGAGGATGTCTTCACTCAAAATCGGACCTTTTATCCCTTTCACTACATCCACCCCCTGCTTCACTATCTTCACGCTCTCCCTTATCTCCTCCAACCTACCCAAAAACCTTCCCAGACAGTCACCATCATCACCCGTCGTGACTTCCCAATCAAGCTTATCGTAAGCTTCATACGGCGCTACCTTCCTGACATCGTAATTCACTCCAGACGCCCTCAGGAACGGTCCCACCATACCACACCGTATTGCATCTTCCTTTGCCAGCACACCCACTCCTTTGGCTCGCGCTATCGTCACCGGATTAGTCACAAAGATACTCTCAAACTTCTTTGCCCTTTTATGTATTGCGAACGTGATATTATCAATCATTCCGAGCACATCATCCGAAATGTCTCTCCGTAACCCACCGGGAACAATAAAAGAAGGCCCGCATCTCGACCCAGAAATATGCATCAACGGCTCGATTATCATCTCCCTGATTGCCATGCAGTACATAAATCCGGTTGTATGCCCGAAGAACAGCGAGAATATTCCGGCGTCGTAGTAGAATGCTTCTATCCTTGATAGCTCAGCCAGGATCGTCCGTAAATACTGTGCTCTTTCCGGAACTTCAATGCCAAGCGCGTTCTCTACCGTCCTGACGTACGCTAAATTCATGTTTACAGGATCGTTGATTGCCAATCGCTCAAATAATGGAATATTCTGAATATAAAGCTTATTCTCCGCAAGCTTCTCCATTGACCGGTGTACAAATCCCGGTTCTGGAAGGGCATCTACAATTCTGTCACCCTTTATCCTGAACGTCACCCGGAGATGCCCACTTCCTGGATGATGTGGTCCGATAGGGACTACAATCTCGTCACTATCATACGCCTCTTCAATGAATTCTTCCCAAATGGGGGTGTACAGGTCCTTTGGAGGCTCAATGGGAACCATAAACTCTGGCTCTACGTCTTTTTCAAAGACGTACCGGTCCTCAGGAATCTTGAATTCTTTACGCAACGGGAGATCCGGCGTATCAGGAGCAAGCAAGAACTTCTTGCCCATCCAATCGTTTCCCTCAAACCAAACGCCAAAAAACTCGTGCAATTCACGTTCGGAATAATTCGCGCCTTCCCATACGGACATAAGGCTTTGGATTTTCGGGTTCTTTATCCCTATCTCAGTGAAAATGGTTATAAGAACAGGCATCAGCTCTTCAACGCTGTAACTTGAAGCCATATACTCCACAATATACTTCCGTTCATGTGGCACTTCTATCACATTCACGCTCTTCACATGATCAAAGTTCATCTGGCCCTTGAGCTTCCGTGCAACCTCCATCAAGCTCTCTGGCGTTGTTCTGATAGCGATAGTGTTCGTGCCGGTGATCGTTATGGATTCAAAAAGACCTTTAAGTTCCTTTCTGAGCGTGTGCTCCAACTCTTTACCGAAGTCCCAATCAACCACTCTTTTAACATCAACCTTAATTTCCGGTGTTGGCGCATAGATCTTTGGTGAAGTGGGCACCATTCTTTCTTCCAGCTTCTCTTCGAACGGCAACTCCACCTTCTTAAATTCTATCGTCTTTTTGTCCACACCCATTATCTTATCTTGGAGCGCTCTCACACCCCGTAAAAGGCTCTCGGGTGTTACAGGACAGCCAGGGATAAAGAAATCTACCGGGACGATATCAGAAGGATGCGTTATATTATAACTGTTCCAGAATATCCCGCCTCTTTCTCCACATGCTCCTATCACGTTCACAAACTTAGGGTCGGGCATCTGTCCATACACGAATTTCAACGCCCTCGCCATCTTCCTTGTTATCGTCCCCTCTATGATGATAAAGTTCGACTGCCGTGAAATACCAAGGTTCAACGTGCCCAATCTCTCACCATCATAGCCACATGCAAACGCATGGGCGAGCTCAACGCCACAGCAAGAGGTGATGAAATGGCAAGGCCATAAGCTCCACTTCGCCGACCACTTCTTGAGTGGTGCAAGGGGTCCAGACTCGAGGAAGTCTATATGCTCGTTCGGATTTTCCATTTTTGTCTTCACTTCACCTCTCTATCTCTATATATTATTCATTCGACTTTTTTATTTTTCCTCTTAGCTTAGCTTAGCTTCTTGACTCCGCCATTTCAAGCGACATCTTATAGCCTACGTATAGTGCAGGTATGAGTAGTAAGAGCGAAAGCAGCAAAAACATCGTAAAGCTTAAACTCGGGTGTGCTGAGTACAGGAGCAGAAGGACTATAATTGGTTCTACCGCCATAAACAGGAACATATACCCGGTATACTTCATGGGCAGCGTATATTTCGGGTATTTCATCGCCGGGTTCCCTGCTTCCCATCGCATCGTTTTTATCTCTGTTAGGTTATACCTTGGTACTATTCTTATGAGCAAGAGCAGAGCCCCATCTACCAGTACGCAAATAAGGATCAGGACCACGATTAACAAAACATTTTCTATCATTTATTTTTGGTTTTCTCCTCTATTTAGTATATTATATCGCTATACTTATCGTCTGAGCAATGACCTCCACGCCTTTAAAGAACCAATCTGGTAGGATCGTAATTGAGATTATAATTACGGCTGCAATGCAGATGTAGTTGGTGAGATTCGCCTTCCAACCCTCGCCGAGTTCTCTTGCAAGTCTTGTGTAATACGGAACAGATATTGCCGAGTTTATGACAATAAGGGCAGCAAGCCAGACATACTCAGCCTTGATCAGCGCGAAGAGAATGAAAAACTTCCCCCAGAATCCCATGAGTGGCGGAATTCCGATGAACGAGAAAGCAAGTATGTACATCAGGGGCGAATAAGCTCCTTTGTTCTTTATCGCATTGAAAAAACCTATCTTACCCGCTGCATTTGAAAACAGCATGAGCAATACTCCGGTCAATGCGAAATAGAAGAATTCAGGTTTAATAATCACTACAATGCACGCTAACACATACCCCATGTTAGCAACGGTGGAATAACCGAGAACTCGTGCGGGCTCTTTTGACGTCAATGCTCCTATATTCCCCGTGAACATGGATATTGCGGCGAGTACCGCAGTAAAGAGTGTTATTGAAACGGTTAACGAGCAAGAAGTGGAAATCAGTATCTTCAAAGCGATAACAAAAGGAACAATCTTTGCAAGCGAAGCGATGATGGACATCGGAATAGGATCCGCACTGGTGAATACATCCGGAACCCATTCGTGTAACGGTGCAACACCCACTTCAATACTTAGCCCTAATACAAGCATCACATAACCCAATATGTAGAGAATACCGTTAAACTCATTTTTTGTGTAAACCAAAATAACAGCACCGATTAAAAACAGAACGGTGGCCAGAACCATAAAGGTGATATATTTGATACCCACCTCTACGTTTGCTCCCCCTTCCCGTATCATAACTAAAATATAGGTTGGCACGGAAACGAGGACAAAAGCTGCTAAAACCATCGCGAGGTCCTGAGTGGAGAAAATGTACAGAGTTGCAAGTGCCATCAATCCCACCAATCCATAGTCTACGCCTTGAATCACACTCTTGATCCCCTTAAGCGATAGCAAGTTGACGATACTTATCGCCAGGACAAATGCAGTATAATAGATAAGCTCGGGATTTTTGAGTGTGACGGCTGAAAATCCGAGTATGATTGCAACTAACGCTCCAAAGAATCCCAAATCGCGGTATTTGACGGAACAGATGGAGCTGAGCGTCAAGATTACTAACGCCCCAAACATCAGCATCATTGGCATTGACAATCCCATCATAGCAACACCCCTCCTATCGATACTAATATAAGAACAATCAATACAACACCGAGAACAATTTTGATGTACTTACTAAGTTCTCCCGTCTGGATAGATCTGATACTTTCTGAAACCAGTCCGAATAAACCAGGTATCACCCGCGTATTGTAGAGACCATCTAACCCTCTATTTGCATAATTGTCAAAGATGCGAGAGAAGAAGAAACCGATCTTAGGACAGATGTAATCATTCAGGTATGGGAAATACATCCGGTCGCTGAGGAAAGTGCTGAACTTCGCCATAGAAGGCATCCTCGGTTTATACAGTGCAATTCCGAAAGAGGCTAAAGCTGCAATACCCACTGCGATCGAAAGTGGTTCAAATCCTGCGTGTACAAATTCCTTAAGCTCGGGCAGCATGAATATAAGACCAAATATGACGAAAAGCATTGAGACCATCATCACGTATCCCGCTTTCATCAATCCTCCTCCTTCTAAGTGTACTTCATGCGGCTTCTCACCCTTTATGAAGTTCGTGCTCATGAATCTTGCAAGGACAGCGGAATAGATTATGGAAGTTGTTAACAGAAGTATTAAGGGAACTATGCTGTATTCAATCGCCAGGTGTTCCATCACATAATCCATAGCAGATTTTACCCAATAGGCAGTAAGTGGCGGTATTCCAACTAAGAAAGTCGTTGCAATGATAGTAGTGGCGAAAGTTACCTTCATCTTTTTGCCAAGTTCAATGTCGCCAACCGAGAATCTCGTATGAGTTGCGTGAATCAAATGACCACTAACAAGGAATAAACTCGCTTTTGCAAATGCGTGAGTAGCTAAATACCAGAAACCAACAAGAACTGCTAAATTCATTCCGTTTACTTCTGCATGGATCCAATAAGAAGCTGCCGTGGCTCCAAACATCAGACCAAGACTTGACATAGTTGTTGCAGCGAGTAAAACCTTCCTTTCAAGCATCCCCAGAGCTACAAGAGCACCATACAAGCCGGATATCAACCCGATGAACAGTGCAATTGTATACGCAGTTTCCAGTCCCGGTACACCATGCAAAGACCAGGGTTCTATATACCAGGTGATTCGCATGAAAACATAAGCGCCGGCTGCAACCATTGTTGCACTGTGAAGTAATGCACTAACGGTCGTAGGACCCGTCATCGCGGTCATAAGCCACTCGCTGAACGGAACCTGTGCGGATTTAGTGAACAATCCAATGAGGAAAAGGAGCATAATAATTAAAGTGCCGGCAAAGCCTACCTGTACAAAAAGGCCCCCCCATTCGATTTGTGAGATGTTCAGGTTACCGGCGAAGACCCATATTGCAGCAATCGCAAGGAACATTGGTACATCACCGAATCTTATGGTTGATATTGCACGCCAGCCTCCAGCGCTTGGAGGCCAGAAGAAGTTAAGGGGTCCTACCTTCCTGTCCACCGTACCCACATAAGTGAGTTCGTCATCATCACGATGCCAGTGCCCGATCAGTCCCCATGAAGCAACACCTAAACCTTCCCAGCCTACGAATAACAAGAATAGGTTATCGCTGTAAACAACCAGAAGCATTGAAGCGGTGAAGAGATTGAAGAAGAACCAGTACCACGGCAGTCTATAATCTCCTTTCATGTAGTCCAAGCCATAAATAGCGATGAAAAACGCTATTAGCGTGGTTATAACCCCCATGTACTTGCTCAAATAATCTGTGATAAATACAAAATCAATCCCAAGTTCAGGAATCCAGGGATAAGAGAACAACGCTTTATCCGGGAAACAAAAGAATATATAAAGGCTTGCAATCACAGAGAGGAAAATCCCGAATACCGAGAGGGGAGGTAATTTATCCACCAATTCCTTATGTTTATATGCCAAAGCAATTGGTACACTGCTGAGGACCGGAGCTAAGAACAGTATGAGGAACAGTATCCACTCATTCATGGTAATGGTATAACACCTCCTATAATTATTCCGACTCCCTTAGCCAGGGCAGGGGCTACGGGTGGAAAGAGGAATATAACAGAAAGCAAACCGATTATGAACAGCGGAATGTAGAGGTATCCGCTCACGTGCTTCTTCTCACTCTTTAAACTTCTCGGTCTGCCATAAAAGATTCTCCGTAGCATATAAAAGCCATACCAGACGGAAAGGAGGAACATGAATATCACAGCCAGAATAATTGGTAAACCCCCTGTCCAGCCAAGGAAAGAGGGTGAGTCCGGTCTGAGGAAAGTGTCCACAACACCTCTTAAGATAAAAAACTCGCCGAGCATCCCTATGGTCAATATCCCACCGAGATTCATCCAGCCTATTACCGCAGCATTCGAAATCTCCGGCATGTGATCATGCAATCCACCCATATCTTTGAGATCTTTCATACCATATAGTGCTATAACACCCCCAGCGGTCATTAGGAGGATGGACTTCCCGAAAGAATGCGACAAGAATTGGATGACAAGCCCCATGATACCATAAGAGCCTAAGCAGAGCGCAACCAGCATATAATTCATCTGCGATATTGAAGAATATCCCAAAAGTCGCTTGTAATTGGTTTGCCTGAATACGGAAAAGCCAGCATAAATTGCCGAAAATAGTGCATACGCAAGTATAGGAATCCTGTAAGCCTCAATAAAGCTCGGGTCCACGAGGTATATCCTCAGCAAGATGTAACCCGCAAGACCATCAGACATAATCAAAAGCCCTAAAGGTGGAGTTGGGCTCTGCTCGTAAGTCCATGGCAACCAGGAGTGGAGACCGATCGCAGGAATTTTTACTATCATGCCGATAAACAGAATTGCCCAGGCAAACATGCTCACCTCTTTCAATCCACTAAGCGCAAGGGTGCCATTGGTGGAACCTATTAGAAGGAAACTAAACAGTGCAAGGACTCCCGGGATTAGCATCCATATAAAAAAGAGAATACTGGTCCATCTCCGTTTATCATAGCCATATAAGAAGATAAGGAGGAATGCGGAAATAATAGCAATCTCCAAGAAAGTATATACAAATACGAGATTACCACTATAAACGAGCCAAAGCATAGAAGTTGCAAAAAGGCAATATAAGAATGCATATTTGCGGTATTCCTTTTCCATATCGAGTTTCATCTCTTCTAATCTGCTTTGCATGTAAGGTAAAGAGAAGAAAGCAGCCATTGCAGAAACAGCACAAATAGCAAGTCCGAATGCATTCGACACAGCATCAGAGAACATATAAATCTCACCCACGGGCGCGGAGAAATACATAATGTGGAATGTTTCGGAAATACCGCTTAAAAGGCCGTGTAAAATATAGAAGAAGGGGATAATAAAGGAGAAGGCCGCTAAATAAGTAGCGGCTTTTGGTCTCAGGAAGAGGACTAGAAATGTTACAATCAGGGGTAGGAGCAAGAAATAGATTAGCATACTCATAGCTCATCGCCCCCTATGGTGATAGCGCTGGTGTGAATGTCCTTCTTCTGCCGGTCAAGTATGGTAATCGCGCAAATTAAGATTAACAGTTCGCCGCTGCTCGCGAAGATCGTGACGAGTGCGATACCAAATGCGGTATTAGCAAGGTGCGCAACAGAGAATAGCGGGATCAAAGCCATAAAGATCGCACCGAACATCATCTCCAGCGATATAAGAAGCCGGATTACATCTTTACTTGAAATCGCTGCAAGGTATCCGATGAGTAAGATTGCAAAAGCCGCGACATAGATTATCGATACACTTATTATATCCATCGCAACCATTCAGCTTCTCCCTCCCACACTCATTTTTAAAACCGATAACAGTAGTAGCACCATGAGCGAAATCAGGAATACCACGATTAACATATACTCGGTAAGTGGTATGAAATTCATAAGTTCAAATTCAATCGCGCTGGAAGACACCGGTTGCAGATTAAGTGCCGAGTAACAGTATGTAGCGATGGCGATGCTTACGAAAAAAGCAGTTATAGCTACCGGCACTGCCCATAACCTTGAAACTTGTCTTTCAGGATCGGATCTATATGTCGCTGCAAGCGCCACCGTTACGATACCAATCGCGCCTACAAAGACAAACAGAATCAAAACGAAAACCGGTTGGAGGTTGAAAAAAGCGTAAACGGTCGCCACGAAAACCAGCGTTGCGGCCATATACAGAGCGGAATAGAAATTATCCTTGCTTAACAAAACCCCTAAAGCGAATACTACAGCGATGCCTGCAAGGGCGGATAGCAACAACATATCTGCACTCATGGAATGAACGTTTTTAATATCAACATAAAAAGCTTTCGGTTTTTTGCGATGCGTTTGATTAGCTAACCACAAGATTACACAGATTTCCACAGACAGGAATGTGAAGAGGCAAGAAGAAAGAGCAAAGAGGTATTCGAGCTTGCAAGGGTATGGTATATGAGAAGGCGATAATCTTCTTTGATGAGATAGATGCATTGGCGGGTGAGCGTTCTGAATCAAAAACAGGGCATGAACGAAGTTTGGTGAATGAATTGCTGTCTCCGATGGACAGCTTGGAATCGAAAGGTTCGGAGAAACGTTACCTGGTGCTTGCAGCCACAAATATGCCCTGGGATGTTATATTGATATAGCGCTTAGACGTGCTGGGCGATTCGATACCACGATTTTCATTCCGCACCCTGATTTTGAGGCGAGGCAGAAGATTCTTGAGATCGGTTTACAGGATAAGCCATGCAACGTGAATACTGAGAAGTTAACTGAGATGACTGATGGATTTGCAAGTGCCGAAATAATAGATATCTGCGATAAGAAGAATTGAAATGAATCAGAATATAAACAATTTATACGGTGATAAGAGTATGAGCGTAAAAGGTATTGTTGGTAAGAAAGGGGAGCTGTTTCCGCCAAAGAGGATAAGGGATATGATTGGCTTGAAAATTGGCGGTGAGGTTGTATATCGGTAGAAAAATCGAAATTGATTGTCGAGCCTGTCCCGGACATACTTACTGCGATTAAGATGCCGAAATTCGCTAAAACAACGGTAAAGGAGTTTGAGAAGGAGCGAAAGGAACTCGCAGAGGAAGTAATAAGAAGATGAAAGTCCTTCTGGATACCACTTACCTGCTCCCAGCAGTTGGAATTGACGTTGATTTGCCCGAGGATTTGCTCGAAAAATTGTTTCCGGCGAACCATTCGTTTGTCATCAACGAATTATCACTCTTCGAACTATTTGGAAAGGCGAGCAGGCTAATGTTTGGTAAGGAGGTAAATGCTCAAAATCTTGTGGGTGGAAATCCTAAACAAATCCAGATGATAAAAATTACAAATTCAAAACCAACCCCTTTACAGGGTCTTACATGCTCGTGGGGCCGTATGGCAGTTTTGATATTTGGATTTTGAATTT
>JAUWQN010000005.1 GCA_030611045.1 Methanosarcinales archaeon | reverse complement strand
CGTCGCCTTTACATTCACCAGCTTGGTACCGACAGCATGGAACATTCCATCATCCTTGACCGAAGCCTCTACCGTTGCTCTCTCTACGGAGATATAAGGGGTCGCGCATCTCGTCAAGAAATTCTCCTCTTCTCTTATCAATGTCACGTCCAGCGAGGGGTCTACCTTCTTTGCCATCATTGCCCCGGGTCCTCCAAAACCCGCACATCCAATTATAACAAGTTTATTTATCTTCGTCATTTCTTTCCTCCTATTTAGGTTATGAATAAGATGCTATTAGGCATTTAAAAGTTTTTCGGTTTGTTTGTTTTTTGTTTGTTTTTGTTTTTGTTCAGAAGTTTTTTTGGCGACTTTCTTAATGTTTGAGTACAAATCACCGCAGATTTTACTGATTTATTTATGATGCTTGGTGCTTGGATTTTCGATTTTTCTCTGCCATTGTCTAAAATACCAAATCCAAAATAAAAAATACGACGAGGGCACGCTTGAAGTTACAACCAGACAGAGCGTTGAGATACAGGGTGTTCCAGGCACGAATGTGGATGAACTGATGGCAGGGTGTATGCCAGCGGACTTGCAACAATCGGCATGGGCTATGTTGCGTCATGTGTTGGAATGGATTACTGCACGGAAGGGCTTGCTGAGACCAAGAAACTTGCAGGGAAACTCACAATGGCGTTTGCGCAGAGGCTGACGCCGCACAAGATGAGGATTAGCATCTCAGGCTGTCCGCACGAGGCGGCGGTCGAGGTGGAGCGTGGATACACGATGTGGGATCGGTGGCAACGATGCACGAAGGAGAGATAGAAGAAGCGATTGCGTTAGCACGAAGCAGAAAAGTGGTTGCGACGTTTGGTGATTGCTGGACGTGCTCATTGCCGTTTACATGCTTGTTGCGATGCGGATGATACACACGGGAGATGCGAAGGTAGATAGAGAACGAATATGCACGCGTGGTGAAACGAGAGGGAAATGAGAAGGCAAAGCGGATAGAGTTTTTATAAAAAGAAGTACAAAGTTATTTAACCTCGTTTAAGAGGACTACTGACCGTAAGTAAACTCGCAAACAAAAATAGCGAGAAAGAAATATGCACGAATGGGCATTGGCAGAAGCGGTGATCGCAACTGCAATAGAGGAATCGCAAAAAGAAGGGGTGAAAGAGATTACCGAGATAAAACTTAAAATCGGCGAATTACAGCAGATGGAGATCGAGGTATTCGAATTTGCCTTAGATGAACTTGCCAAAGAGCACGATGAGTTGCTGACGAATGTGAAGATTGAGATGGAGACAGAACCAGCGATTTTTAGATGCCGCGTTTGCGGACACGAATGGGATTTCGAAGAGGCGGGATTGAGCGAGGAGGAGGGTGAAGCGGTTCATTTTGCACCCGAGGTTGCTCATGCGTTTGTCCGATGTCCTTCGTGTAAGAGCCCGGACTTTGAGGTGATCCAGGGGCGAGGCGTTTTGATACAATCCATTAAAGGCACGGGCTAACCCGCTTAGCTTAACTGGTATGTGCTCAATAAGAAGCGGGAAATCCTAAATCCTAAGCATCGTGGGCTCTGCCCACGTCCCCGCAAACCCTGAAAGGGTTTAATCCCAAACAATACCAAAATCCGAAAATAGGGGTTTGTTTTGATTTTTGATAATTTCCTTATCTATCGAGAAGTAAGCCGTCGAAACTGTGTATGTACTCACTTAGCATATAACTCTATCAAGCGAATCTTCCCTGAGTGCCTCTTTTATCTCTCTTGATATTCTCCTGCCAGTGCTCATTGGCTCTTGGTAAAGAAGCTGTGAATAAGGGGAACCATTAATGTAGAGATTGGTTCCCGCGACAATCCTGGCAGAAATTTCGAACGCTATAAACTCCAGATTCTCGGTGCAGATGGTTTCTATGCAGAAAGGTCCTATCAAGCCTGGACTGAACAGTTCCCGGGATGTTTTGATTACGTTCTGACCCATTTCCAGGATTCGTGGTAAGAGCGACTCCCTCACCACAACAGGGAGATTTCCTGTAACTACAAACGAGGGTTCCGGATGGCTATCCTGAAGAATATAAGATAGCCTTGAGATTCCATCAACGTTGGATTCATAGCGGATGTCCATGCTGAGGAGTTCCACCCTATCCGTTAGCGGAGAGTAGAAATAATGGGGATAGAACCTGGTTCCTATTACGTACTCCTGGAGGGTAAATTCCTCCTTATCGCTCAGGTTCAGTTTTTTGTGTTTTTCTTCAAATTCATCAGGATTGCTTGCAAGGATATAGCCCTTCCCACCCTTAGCGCCGGGAAATTTTACCATTACTAATCTATCTATATCCGCAGGGTCTTTGAATTCCATGGGCAGTCTCAGCTCTGCACGGTCCAGCCATTCCCTCTCCTTCTTACGGTCAGATTCCCAGTCCAGAACCGCTCTGTTCCCAAACATAGGGACAAACATCTCGTTCTCGATCCTGACGGGTGAGATATACTCCACAAAGGAGCCATGCGGAATTAAGATGACGTTTCTTTCTATCAGTTGCTCCTGAAACTCCTTTTCCAGAACTTGCTTAAAATTCTCGACTGTTAGAAGTTCATCCGCCAGCCCGAACTGCTGGTAAACCTCTTCGGTGCCTTTTTTACAGATCACTATATTCTTGAAGCCCTCATCCCGTGCCCCTTTAAGTATCTGGAGTGCGGTATGACTTCCTATCGTAGCTATGGTTATCTCCTCTTTTGCATAGCCTTCCAGAATGTGATGGATCTCTTTTCTGGGAATCATTTCAGGTAACCGTCTCTTCCAATCTATTCTGTTGAATAGCTTTCCCGATCTCCATAGCCACCCTCTTACCCACCGAGAGCGACTGTCCGTAGTAATATCCAGAATATGGCGTGAACATGGTTCCCGGAGAGCCCTGCACTCGCATGGAGATGTCAAAGACTACGGCTGTTTCTTTCGGAGGCCCGGGAATAAAAGCGGACTGTAAAGCAAAGGGACCTATAATCCCCGGTGGATATTCCTCCCTTGCCACATTCACAAATTTCTCGCCAAGCTCAAATATCGGCTCTAAAAGAGATTCCTTCACCGTGCATGAGATGTGCCCGGCTTCGATTGCTTTGACATCTATATACTTCAAGGCTTCTAACTGCTGTGTTGCGGGAAGGCGAAGAATGCCGTCCAGATTGGTCTGTCGCCTGGTGTCTGTCCCCAACAGTTCCAGCTTCTGGTCTAAGAGTGAGTAGAAGTAGTTGAAGTTTGACTGCGCACCCATAACAAACTCTTCGATTACCGCTTTCTTCAGTCCTTCCTCTGTTATCTTTCCCGAACGGATCATCTGCTCTGAATTCTTGTAATATTCAGCAGGAGAAGAGGCAAAGAAGAACGCACGCTCGTATTTACGCTGGGCTTCCGGCGCTTTAACCAGAACCAGGCGGTCTATTTCCTCCGGGCTTTTATATATTCTCGGATATGGAATTCCTCCCTTTTCCATCAGATAATACTGGTTCCTCTCAGCATCCCGCTCCTCTGCTCGGAGCATGCTTCTGGAGCCGAAGATTGGTAGAAGGAACTCATCTTCGATCTGGTCGAAGCCTACATATACCTCAAAGGAGCGGTGCGGAATAAAGATTACATTATTTTCACGCATCTGCTTCTGCACCCGTTCCTCGGTTATATCAGAGAATTTATCAAGGATAATGGTCTGGTCCACTATTCCGAGGGAATTTTCAGTCCGATAGTAGCGGTCATAGGTTCTTTCCCTGCCCTTCTGGCACACTACCAGGGTTCTGAAACCCAGGTCCTTCGCTCCTCGGCATATATCTAATGCTGAATGCGACCCTAAGACACCTATAGCCACCTCATTCAGGTTGTATTCCCCTAAAACCTCTTTTATATCTTCTTGTGCAATCATCGGAAACACTAATATTTTAGTTAGCCTGCGTTTAATAAATAATTAGCAGTATGAAGTGAAAAAGCGAGAGTATATCAAAATGGTGAATAACACGATATACATAATTGACGTCACGAACAGTGACGGGGTGCAGACGTCGAGATTGGGATTAGCGAAGTTAGAGAAGACTATGCTGAACCTTTATCTGGATGAGGCGGGAGCTTTCCAAAGCGAGTTCGGGTTTCCTGCCACGAGACATGAGACGAATTATTTGAATGCCAATCTGGAATTGGCAGAAATAGATGCTCTGAAGCGCATAAGGCTTGGCGGGTGGATGAAAGCGATAAAAGAGGATGTCAAAGAGGGCTTTCGACTGGTGCCGATGCTGAAGCACGTTAATTTGAGCTTGTCAACATCACGGCAAATGATTGATGTCAAATTCATTGGCGAGTACCGTTGGACGGATATAATTGATACAATGTGTGAAGCTGTCGTCACAGCAAAGGAAAAGGGTGCGGAGACTATCGGAGTAAATGCAGAAAACGCTTCAAGGACAGAACTCTACCGGCTCATCACATTTGCGGAAGCCGCAAAAGAGCATGGTGCAGACCGGATAAGATACTGCGACACGCTTGGGTATGATGACCCGTTCACCATATATGAGCGAGTGAAAGCACTTGCAGAGGCGGTGAATCTCCCCCTCGAACTGCACTGTCATAATGATTTGGGCATGGCAGTCGCATGCTCTGTAGCGGGTGCCAAAGCAGCGATAGATGCAGGAGTAGATGCATACATCATCACGACAGTGAATGGTATGGGCGAGCGAGCCGGAAATGCTGACCTTGTCTCTACAATCCTTGCGGTAAAGAAATCCAGCGGGTTTGAAAACAAATACCACCTGGATGAGCATGTTGATTTAAGCCATGCGTGGAAGATATGCAACTACGCTTCCCTATCATTCCGCGTTCCTATTCCTGTCAACCAGCCTGCAGTTGGTGACAATGCCTTTGCACATGAATCTGGCATACATGCTGACGGCGCACTGAAGGATAGCAGAAATTATGAGTTGTATGATTACACCGAAGTAGGCAGGGGGGAGATCGAGCGGATTGAGACCGGCAGACTTATAACAACAGGGGAATACTCAGGAATAAAAGGGTTTAAGAACGTAGCGGGAAAATATAAGCTAAAATTCCGGGATGAAGAAGAAGCCCGAGAGATATTGGAGCTCGTTCGATATGCAAATGTACTCACACAGAAGCCTGTGACGGAGGACGAGATGACGTTCATTGCACACTATCCAGATATTGCAAGGAAGATTATGTCGGTACAACCATGATAGATCTCAGATTTGCAGACAGGGTATTGGAAGTGCAACCTTCGGCAACTTTCAAATACGACGCAGCGGCGAAGAAACCGGGCGTGATAAACTTAACCGTAGGCAGACCGGACTTTGACACACCACAGGTAATCAAGGAAGCAGCCAAAAAAGCGTTGGATGAGGGTAGAGTCCATTATACGCCCTCTAAGGGCATACCGGAACTCAGGAAAGCAATCGCAGAGAAACTGGAGGCTGAGAACAATATCGCAGACCTGGACAAGGATAAGATTCTTGTTTCTGGTGGCGGGAAACAGATAATCTACTGCATTCTCATGGCTTTAGCCGGCAAAGGCGATGCGGTCGCAATCCCGAACCCCTCATGGGTGAGTTATGAAGCACAAATCAAGTTGGCTAACGCAGAGGTAGAATGGCTCACCTTAAAGCCTGAAGAAGGCTTTGTCCCTGGAGATGACTTTATGACCCAGTTGGAAGAGACAAATGCGAAACTCCTCATCCTGAATTCGCCAAGCAACCCTACCGGGGCGGTTATCCCTGAAAGAACCATCAAAAAGATAATGGATATCTGTGCTGAAAAAGAGATGTTCGTGATATCTGATGAGATATATGAAAAACTCATCTACGAAGGTAAACATTACAGTCCAGCCAGCGAATACGAGAATGTGATAACCGTGAATGGGTTCAGCAAGAGCTACAGTATGACCGGATGGCGGCTTGGATACTGCGCCTACGCTAACCGTGACGTCATTGACAGGATAGACATCATACATCAACAGTCACTCTCCTGTTGCACGTCCTTCGCACAATACGGTGCACTGGCTGCATTCTCGGATGAAGCGAAGAATGCTTCTGATAAAATGTGCGAAGAATTCAGGAGCCGCCGAAACTACGTAATGCAGCGCATCCGCGAGATGGACGACGTGGTATGCGTCAGGCCTAATGGCGCTTTCTATGTCTTTCCGTATTTCAACGGCCCTGATGACCTCGAACTGGCAGATAAGCTGCTGGAGAAGGGCGTTGGTGTGGTTCCCGGAAGCGCATTCGGCTCCCAGGGCAGAGGATGCATTAGGATAAGTTACGGTAGTGCAAACACCAATTTGCTTTCACAAGCGTTTGATAGGATTATCGGATGAAACTTTTTATTTAGATTGGAATCATCAAAGATATTTGTATTTACAGGTCCATAGATAGGATATCGAGTGATTACGGAGAAGAGAAGAGGTAAATCGAGAAAGATGGTGATGGATCCGCGGTTAAGCATTATTGATACACGATTAGCGGGAATAAAGCGAATAATCGCAGTAACAGGCGGTAAAGGAGGTATTGGCAAGAGTTTAACCTCATCTTTGCTCGCATTGACTTTGTCACGATTGGGGTGCAAGGTTGGGCTGCTGGATTTGGATTTGTCCGCACCTTCAACGCATGTGATACTGGGCATAGAAGATGTGTATCCGGAGGAAGAGCAAGGGATAGTTCCGCCTGAGGTTCATGGCATAGCGTTTATGAGCATTATTTATTTCACTGGTAACGAGCCCACGCCACTGCGCGGTGACGATATTTCGAATGCAATGCTGGAATTGCTCGCCATTACACAGTGGGGCTCCTTAGATTTTCTTATTGTTGACATGCCGCCAGGCATTGGAGATGTGTCTATGGATGTCATAAGATGGTTGAAGCGGGCAGAATTCTTAGTGATGACCACCGGTTCAAAAGTGGCGTTGGAAACGGTGAAGAAAGTAATAAAAATGCTCGAAGAGTTGAATAAGCCGATTATCGGTGTTATCGAGAATATGAAGATGAAAGAGTCCTCGTCAGTGCAAGAGACGCTGAAAGAATTCGATGTGCCCATCTTAGGCGAAATAGAGTTTGACATGGACCTTGAGGATTCGATCGGGAATGCAAATGCGTTAATAGAGAGCGATGTTGCAGTGCGTCTGAAAGAGATTGTCGTGAGCAATTCGGGGTTCAACCTGAAGCTATAAGATAAACCAGAGATAAACTCGTCGGAATCAGCATTCTTCCAAATCTTCTACGGCAATAACCAAACGAACGAAACGGACCGTAGGAATTAGAGGAGGCAGACGATAAGATCAACATATCCTTGGCACTGGATCGCCAATGGGCGTCTCCACAATCCGCCTGCCACCAACCCGTGTCTTCATCACCACGCCCTTTAGCTCGTTCGTCGCTGAACCAATGATCGCTGCATCTTTTCCCTTTTCCGTTCTCCTCAGAGCGTCAAGCACATCGTCAGCTTTTTCTTTCACTACGCCCATAACCATCTTTCCTTCATTCCCTATCTCTAACGGATCTATCCCTAACATCTCGCACGCACTCCGAACCGATTCTCTTACCGGAATCTTCTCCTCTTCTATCAGAATGCCAACGTTCGATTTCTCACTGAATTCGTTGAGTGAATTTGCGAGTCCACCTCGCGTAGGGTCTTTCATCGCAACCACACCGCCAACTCCCAATATCTCCTGAATAGGCTTGTTTAACGGCGCTATATCCGATTTCAACTCTGTATCAAACTCGAACCCCTCCCTGAACGAGAGCAATGCGACACCGTGGTCGCCAACGTAACCCGAAACGATTATTATATCTCCATCTCGGAGATTAGAATCTATTAACCAGTTACTACCTAATTCGCGATACTTCCGCACTTCATCCATATTCTTATCTAAAGCCGCTGTTCGCCTTCCTATCGCGGAGGTGTTCACCACGATCTTCTCCACGGCACCACGTTCAACAACTTTCGTATCACCGGTGACGACTATAACCTCAGCCTCTTCGCACGTCTTCCTCATGCCATCTAAAACCCGTTTAAAATCGTCTAAAGGAAACCCCTCTTCTATTACAAATGCCACAGATAAGCACAGCGGTTCTGCACCCATAACCGCAATATCGTTAACGGTACCGGCGATTGCCAGAGTGCCAATATCTCCGCCCGGGAAAAAAAGCGGTTTCACTGTATGCGAGTCGGTAGTAAAGACAATATTGTCAACGACCGCAGAGTCGTCCAATGCTTGCAAGGGCACTTCTATTTCTGCTTTTACCCTGTCGTCACCCTTAAAACTCGTGAAATTGAAGTAACTCAATACGAGCTTAAGCAACTCGTGCATCCCTTCGCCGCCTGCACCGTGCTCCAGTTTTATGCTGCCTTTCATCTCCATTCTACTTACGAAGAACTATTCACCCTAATATTTATTATTTTGAGCAGTATTAAGTAGTGTAAAACTAATGATAGGAGTTGTAGATGCACCATGGGCTCAAAAAGAGAACTTATATTCATCACCACAAATTCGCATAAAGTAAAAGAGATAAATGAGTTGGCTGATGCTGAGTCGCGAAATATAGCAATCAGGCATAGAGATTATGACTATCCAGAATTGCAGCTTGATGAGATAGAAGCGGTAGCGAGAGAAAGTGCGAATTATATACGGGAGAAGACAGAGATTGAAGATTCCTTCTTCATAGAGGACTCGGGGTTATTTATACCCGCTCTAAACGGCTTCCCTGGCCCTTTCTCCGCTTTTGTCTTCAGGACAATAGGTAATGAGGGAATCCTGAAATTGATGGCGGATAAAAAGGGCGAAGCACGAAAAGCTACTTTTAAGACTGTGGTCGCATTCTGCAAAGCGCCCCAAAAAACACCTATTCTTTTTGTTGGCATTGCAGAAGGGAGAATAGCAGAGGAGGTTCGAGGGAGTGGGGGCTTTGGCTATGACCCTATATTTGAATTCGAGGGAGCGGAGAAGACTTTCGCGGAGATGAGCACTGAGGAAAAGAATCGCGTGTCACACAGAAGCAGAGCTTTCGGGAAATTGTTAGATTACATCTCTTAGATGTCGGAAAGGGGCGTAGCTATATAGTATCCATCTCATGTACGTTAATTTAGAAAAGTTTAAATAGCCATTTCGCATTCTATGTACAAGGAATGAAAAAGGGTAAGGCGCGGAAGCGGTTTGCCGCTGTCACAACGGCGGAAGAAGCAACAGCAGCATTGCCGGGATTTACCCCCATTCTAAAAGTAATTTTATTCGGTGCCGTTTTACAGAGAATGTCAATGTTTTTGCCCCATGGTAGGAAATTCTTTGACCTCTTTGAGGACCTTGCAGATAAAGCGGTGGAAGCATCGCAACTGCTGGTGGATTTAGGTGTCGATTCTCGCCCCTCCGTCCCCTTTTCACTGAACCCTGACTCCCGCAGCTCCAATCTTTCGCAAATCAGAGAAAAACTTAAAGTACTGGAAGATGAAGGGGACTCGATTGTCCATCAAATCATGCACGAACTGTTTTATGACCACACACGGGTCACGGAGGAGAAGGGAGACATACGTTATTTCGTTCATAATCTTGACAACGTAATAGATGGCGTGGAAAAAGCAGTAGGACGATTGGCATTTACTCAAAGACCTACCATTCCTGAACCAGTAAGTGAGTTTGCTCCGATTATTCTGGAAGCCGCACTGGAAATAAGAAAAGCAGTAGGTTGTTTGCGCAATATACAACACGAAGAAGTAACGTTAGAAAAATGTTGCATCAGGATAAACGAATTAGAGAACGAAGCAGACATAATAAATCGTAAATGGCTGAAAATACTGATGACCACACCAACTGAAGATCCCAATGAAGTGCTTGAAAGACTGCTGCTTAAAGAGATAGTGGATATCTTAGAAGATACCACGGACCAGTGTGAGGACGTGGCTAATATTTTGGAGACCTTTAGATTAAAGGGCGGCATTTAATGGAGTCTGCATTGGTTTTGGTTATTATCATAATAATCCTCGCGTTGATCTATGATTTTTTGAATGGCGCGAATGACAGTGCGAATGCGATTGCCACGGTAATCGCCACCAAAGCGTTAACACCGCTCAAGGCGTTGGGTTTAGCGAGTTTGTTCAACCTCGCGGGCGCTTTCGTTTTTACAGAAGTAGCAAAAACTGTTGGAAAAGGTATTGTTTCTGCTACAAACCTGACAGCCACTATTTTTCTTGTCGTTCTTATCTGTGGTTTGATTGGTGCAATAATATGGACTTTTATTTGCACTACTGTTGGCATTCCGATAAGTGTGACGCATTCATTAGTAGGTGCAATTATGGGTGCAGGACTCGTTGCTGGGGGTACAGGCGTAATACAGTGGAATATCCTAACCAACAAAGTATTTCTTGCTATTGCGCTCGGTCCTTTTGTGGGATTCATAGCTGGAGCTTTAATCTTTAGTCTCATCAGTTGGTTGCTCTACCTCTTTTTTAAGAATACGCCTGAACCCGGTACAGAGCGGATTTTTAGGAAACTGCAGATTATTTCCGCTTCTTTTGTGGCATTCAGTCATGGGATGAATGATACACAAAACGCGATGGGCGTGATTACCGCAGCGTTAATAACTGGCGGTTTTGTTGTCACGCAGGCACCAGAGCAATTTCCCGTGCCCTGGTGGGTAAAAATAATCTGCGGGTCTGTGATGGCGCTGGGCACGCTTCTGATGGGCTGGAAAGTAATAAGGACGGTAGGGTGGCGATTAACAAAGCTGGAGCCAAAACATGGGTTCGCGGCGGAAACTGGTGCAGGCCTCGCCGTTATGGCGGTAAGTGTAGTCGGCATGCCGGTAAGCACCACGCACGTCATAGGTTCAGCAGTGATAGGAGGGACATTTTTTCAAAGCCTTCGCAGAATCCGATGGTCAGAAGTGGGAAGAATGGTCACGGCATGGATAATAACCATTCCGCTGGCAGCGGCAATTGGTGGAGCGGCGTATTGGGTAGTGCAGTTTGTTTAGCTTATCTTCTTCACCGCCAATTCAATCGCCCTCCTCACACTTGATATTGGTCTTATCGTTACAACCGGTATATTAACTATCTTTTCAACGGTTGGACTGGCGATTGGCGCACACACAAGTGCGGATGCCCCGTCCCGTTCCGCTTTTATAGCAGCTATTATCGCTTCTTCAATGCTCGTAACCGCGTATTCTTTGATGCCAACGGCCTCTTTTCCTGCAATTATTGTTGGTTGTTCTATCTCATCTAAAACCCCCCTTGTGCCAACAATAGCGATAAAATTCTGTTTCTTGTTAGTTTCTGCGCCTTCTATCTCTTTTATCGTGGTTAGTATCCGTCTAAAGGTGCGCAAGTTCGGGTCTCGCTCACCAGAAAGAATTTTATAAAGCGTGCTTGCAGGTATCCCCGATTTTTTACTAAAATCTCCTATGCTCATCCCCAGCTTCTGTTTAATCGCTTTTGATAATATACCCGGGAGCGCTTTATCCTGCCCGAAAATTCCAGCCACGAGATCATCAGCGATGGTCATGTCTTATAGTATAAAAGGCACCACGTAAAGTTATATCCTTTTTGTAGATATTACGCAACGAGAGATTTTAATAGAAAGATTGAGTGCCGGGCGTGGATTACAGAAAGAACATTTATGTATAAAAAAATGCAGGATAAGATAGAGCATGTAGGGGCACTCATACAAGTGAGCTGAAGTGAGGAAAAGAAGGACCATTGCGGAGATAACGGAAAGAGTAGGTAGGGGCGAGGCAGTGGTGATAACCGCCGAGGAGCTTTGTAATAGAGTGCGCGGTGGAGAGGAGATCGGATTTGAAGATGTGGATGTTGTCACTTCTGCTACCTGCGGCGTGATGAGCGGAACATTTGCAGTTCTTTCATTTCAAGTCGCCGAGCGAGACGAGTTTGAGCGTGCATCAAATGTTTCACTGAACGGTGTGCCAGCATTCGTAGGTCCTTGCCCTAATGAACGGCTGGGTATCATTGATGTGATTGTGTACGGCACTTCTCACAGGGATAAAAGCTACGGTGGCGGGCATCTTTTCAGAGAGCTGGTTGCGCATGAAGAGATAGAGGTCGCAGTTGAAACCGTTGATGGTCGGGAGATAAAGACTACAACGACCCTCGATGAAATCACGTTTGCGAGGCTCTGTAGCACGAGAAACGCCTTTAAGAACTACTTTGCATTTGTAAATGCACATGAGAACGAAGTATCTTCGATATTTTCGGTAGGCAAATTTAAAGGGCCGTTCAAGGAACTGACCTTCTCTGGCTGTGGCGAGTTGAACCCGTTGGAGAAGGATCCGTTTATGGATACAATCGGTGTAGGTACGAAAATCTTGATGAATGGCGCTGTGGGTTTTGTTATCGGAGAAGGCACACGGAGTTCTGCGGAGAAACCGAATCTGATGGGTATTGCGGACATGCACTGGATGCAGCCCGAGTATCTCGGCGGATTTCGAACTTCAGCAGGACCTGAGATATGGACTTCCTGGGCCGTTCCTATCCCTATATTGAACGAGCGAGTGTTGGAAAACGTCAAAAAGCTGGATGAGGAGATAAAACTGGGTGTCCTGGACGTCCATAACAGACTGCCGGTAGGTGAAATAACCTATGCGGATGTCTGGCGCGACTTCCCCGTGAAGTTCGACCGATCAAGCTGTATCGAATGCGAGGAGTGTCAGGTTGCGAGCTTGTGCCCTTCGGATGCGTTTGATGCTCAGGCTAAGGAAGTGAACGAAGCTTTATGCTGCAACTGCGGTGCATGCGTGCATTTATGCGAGGGGGAGGCTTTTAAATGTAATCTTGGTGTTGTTACTCTTGCGGGAAGAGAAATTCCAGTGACCTTGCGGCAGTCAGACAGAAGAAGGGCATCGGAATTAGCAGAAATCCTGAAGAAAAAGATTTTGGATGCTGATTTTACGATTTCTGAGCCGGTAGCACGGTTTAACGTTCAAAGCGAAGTGTGATGAGAAATGGAAAATGAGAAGTATCATTTGGAATGTTTTGAATGCGGGAAAGTAGTTGCAGACGGGTATACAAATGCGTGCCCAGAAGGTCACGATTCGTTGTTAAGAACAGAGTATAAAGCAAAGAGGCTAAGGAAACTTTCAGGGCAGGGGATGTTCAATTATATAGACTGGTTGCCAGTAGAAGAGGCGTTACCTACAAGCGCAAGTCCGATTACGTGCCGCAGTGAGAGGTTAGGTAAAGAACTCGGGCTGAAAAATTTGTATATCGGCTTTAACGGTTACTGGCCGGAAAAAGGGGCGTTCATGAAGACCTGCACGTTCAAGGAGTTGGAAGCGCTGCCAACTTTACAACGAGCAAAAGAGAAATCAGGTGGGAAGATTTTAGTCGTGGCTTCTGCCGGTAATACGTCAAGAGCGTTCGCAGAGGTCTCGTCCGCGACTGGAATGCCAGTTGTCGCGGTAGTGCCAAGAAGTTCACTCCATCGGATGTGGACGACCACGGAAAACCACGATAACATTTTCTTAATCTCCGTGGACGGCGATTATTCGGATGCGATTGCGGTCGGCAAAGAGATAGCGAAGATGGACGGGCTAATAGAAGAAGGGGGAGTGAGAAATGTGGCAAGACGGGATGGAATGGGCGTGGTTGAGCTTGAAGCCGCGTTCTCTATGCATGAATTGCCGGATTATTATTTCCAGGCAGTGGGCAGCGGCACGGGCGCAATTGCCGCCTGGGAAACTTTTGGCAGGCTGATTGGAGATGGTAGATTTGGCGATAAGATGCCGAGGATAGTTATCTCGCAGAATCTTCCTTTTGTTCCCCTGGTCAGTGCATGGCAGGCGGGTAGAGCAGAGATAATCGCAGATAAAGACATGAAAGACGCTGAAGATGCGATAAAGAAGATGTACGCAGACGTGCTCTCCACGAGGAACCCGCCTTATTCAATCAAAGGAGGGGTCTATGACATGCTGATGAGCACTAAGCCCTTACAGGGCTTGCGGGGTCGTGGGGCAGAGCCCCACAGTGGTAAGATGTACGGGATAACTAACGAAGAGTGCAAGGACGCAGAGAAATTATTTGTGGGTGAGGAGGGAATAGATTTGGATCCTGCGGCATCCGTAGCGGTTGCATCTTTAATAAAAGCCGTTGATGATGGATCAGTCAAAAAGGATGATAAGATTTTGTTGAATATCACTGGAGGCGGCTATAAGAGGTTGAGGGCGGATTGTAAGATGTACGAGATAGAGGCGCGGATGGAGCTACAACCCTCTGAGCATTTGGCGTTGGATGACGTTGAGAAGGAACTGAGGGAGTTTGTTAGGGCTTTATAAACACCAATGTACGAACCCGAACGCGCAGTAATAGAAATATTAAAGAGGAACAAAATAGACGTTGTCTCTACGCTACCCTGTGAGAAAATAAGTGCATTGTTGCGGTTTGTCGCGCGAGATCGCGCATTTTGTCACGTAGGCTTGAACCGTGAAGAAAATGGCGTTGGGATCTCTGCGGGCGTTTACCTCGCAGGTGGGAAGCCCCTGATGCTTATCCAGAGCACGGGTTTAGGTACTTTGATAAATGCTGTTATGTCGCTTTCAGTCGCTTATGGATTGCCGTTACCGATAATAGCGAGCTGGCGCGGTGTTTACGAGGAGAATATAGAGGCGCAGATCCCGTTTGGTAGGTCGTTGCCCAAACTTTTAGATGCGTTGGAACTGAAATACACAATAATAGAGGACGCATCACAGATAGGATTAGTAGAAACAGTCATTCAAGATGCTTTCGAGACTGAAAGACCGCATATTGCACTTATCTCGCCGAGAGCATGGGGAACCGATAATGCAATTGAAGATGATACGGCAGTCCAACACCAAAAAACACTTCGTAAATTGGTGTACGAACGGGAGCTTAAGAAGCCAGAAATGAGCAGATACGATGCGATACGAATAATGACCGAATATTTGAACGAAGAAGCCGTAATCGCAAACATAGGGGTGCCGAGCAAGGAACTTTATGCCGCTAAAGACCGTGATTTGAATTTTTACATGCTCGGCAGCTTGGGTCAAGCCTCACCCATAGGATTCGGCGTCTCGTTGAAGAGGAAAAGAGAGACGATAGTGCTTGATGGCGATGGTAGTCTGTTGATGAGCAACATTTTGCCGATAGTGGCAGAGAAGAATCCCGAAAATCTCTCTGTTGTCTGCCTGGATAACGGCACCTGGGGGAGCACAGGCGACCAGCCCGCGCCCTACATGGATATGGAATTGATGGCAATAAGTGCCGGCATAGAGAACACGATGAGGGTTGATACAGAAGAGGAGCTGCGGTCAGCCTTAGAGCAGTTGTACGAAGAAGCGGGTCCGAGATTTCTACATGTCGTCGTCAAACCAGGTAACGCCACCGTGGAGAACATACCACTAAGAGCATCGCAGATAAAGCGAAGATTTGTGAAGGCTATGCTGCATCATCATACCCAATAGTATAAAATTAGCCGTCACATACCAGTTACGCTCCAGTGTTATTATACAAATAGATAATTTAATGCACAAAATAGTAATGATTTAAATAGTGAATAACAGATAACATATCGAGGATAAAAAATGGTGGATAGTACAAATAAAAGTTTAGGAGGTGATTAATATGGAAAAAAGAACCTTTGTAAGCTTAATAGTTATAGGAGCAATTGCAGTGACTGTGATGATTGTAGGCTGCATAGATGATGAAACCACTGAGATGACCACGATCAACATCGGGTACCAACCAAGCACACATCAGATCGCAGCGATGTTAGCATCCGAGAAGGGATGGTGGGAAGAGGACCTTGCGGAATTTGGTATAGAAAAGGTTGTAATGAAGGAATTCCCTACTGGACCGCCGGAGATGCATGCAATGCTTGCCGGAGACCTTGACGTTGCTTACGTTGGGGTTGCACCACCTATTGCGGCGATGTATGAAGGCCTGGATGCAAAGATAGTTGCAGGCGCCCAGACCCAGGGATCTGCATTAGTTCTCAGCCCTGAACTCGCTGATGAATACGAAAGCGTGGGGGTGCAGTCTTTAAAAGGCAAGAAAATAGCGACCTTTCCGCCTGGCTCAATTCAGCATACAGTTCTCTCAAAATGGCTTTTAGATAATGGTATAGACCCTGAAAAGGATGTAGATATAAAAGCAATGGGCCCGAGCGATGCTGCTACCGCTATCGGAGCTAAAGCCGTAGATGCCGTCTTCCTCCCCAGTCCAACACCCACGATAATCGTAGAGGAAGGCAATGGAGTAATTGTTGCGTGGTCGGGTTCGATATCGCCAAACCATGCATGCTGCTGCGTGGTTGCAAGTGAAAAAATGATGAGAGACCACCCGGAGATGCTCAAGCAGATAATAAAAACGCATATACGTGCCACGGAATACGAAATCGCGCATCCTGAAGAAGCGGCGGAGATTTATGCAAAGTGGCTGGACGCAGATGTATCAACAATAAAGCAGTCTATCAACGTAACAGATATGCACTGGATCCACGACCCCAGTATAGAGGTGGAATCAGGTCTCGAGTACGCGGAAGTAATCTACAAACTGAACAGAGAGAGATATGAAGACAAGGGGATTGAAGTGCTTGGAGAAGAAGATATCTTTGATACCAGCTTTTATGACGAGGTAATGGAAGAAAGATGAGGCTGCCGACAAAAGAAGAAGGGCTATCGTTAGTTCCTCTAATCATAGTTCTTCTATTATGGGAGATTATAGCGGGGTACGTGATAAGAGATCCCCTGATCGTACCTCGCTTTTCTGCCGTTATTTTTTCCATTTATACGCTCAGGGAACTTTTAATTATAGATATTCTGACCAGCCTCCTTCATTTTGGTATCGGGATGACATTGGCATTCTCCGCAGCACTTCCTCTTGCAATTGCTATGGGGTGGTTCAGGAATGTATTTAGAGCGGTGGATCCCATTATTGAAATCATAAGGCCTATACCTCCTCTTGCCTGGATACCTCTTGCAATCGTATGGATCGGTCTTAATCATTATGCAGCAGGATTTATCATATTTATAGGGGCATTTTTTCCCATCTTAATTGACAGCTATACCGGATTCCGAGATGTGCCAAAGGTATTGGTGGAGACGGGAAATGTATTAGGATGCATTGGGAATATAAAGCTGATAAGATACGTTGCTTTGCCTTATGCGCTTCCTTCGATTGCTACTGGCACTCGTGTTGGAATGGGCGTTGGCTGGATGTGCGTTGTAGCGGCTGAGATGTTCGGAGTGGGAAATAGTGGGCTTGGTTATCGGCTATTCCAGAAATTTTACTTTTTGCATCAGATGGACTATGTTGTAGCGTACATGCTTATCTTAGGGCTGTTAGCGCTATGCTTAGACCGCTTGTTCAGGCATTTCGTGGAGGATAAACTATTTAGATGGAAGAAGGGCATAGTGAAATAACATGAATCACAAACTTAAGCTTCACAACGTAACGAAAGAATTCCAATCGGAAGAAGTGGAGATAAAGGCGTTAGAAGACATTAATTTAGAAGTCAAACCGAACGAATTTTTGTGTATTATAGGTCCCTCGGGGTGCGGTAAGACCACATTGCTGAGAATGATAGCAGGCTTAGACTATCCAAGCAGTGGCGAGATTATCTTAGATGGAGATAGAGTTAGCGGCCCTTCCCCGGATAGAGGAATGGTATTCCAGGAATTTTCGTTATTCCCGTGGAGAACGGTGTTGAAGAATATAGAATTTGGATTGCAAATTCGGGGAATGAAGGATAAAGAAAGGAGAGAGATTGCAGAGAAATACTTAGAGTTTGTGGGTCTACAAGGCTTTGGAAATAGTTACCCCTATGAGCTTTCCGGAGGCATGAAGCAAAGAGTAGCGATTGCAAGAGCACTCGCAACCGACCCTGCAATCTTACTCATGGATGAGCCGTTTGGCTCTGTGGATGCGCAGACGCGGAATGTGCTTCAGGAAGAGCTGCTGGAGATTTGGAAAAGAACAAAGAAAACTATTTTGTTCGTGACCCATAGCGTTGATGAAGCGGTATATCTTGCAGATAGAGTCGTCGTGATGTCCGCAAGACCGGGTCGCATTATTGCGTGCCGGGATATTGGTATACCGAGACCACGGAAGCGAACGAGCATGGAGGCAAATGAGATTAGAGAACAGCTTCTTATGCTGCTTGGCTCAAAACACCAGAAATAAATAAAGCCAGATCTGTTAGTGCTGGTAGAAGCAAATCCTGATGAGAGATTCGCGCGAAGGAGTTTTTTGATTTGATAAAGAGTTAAAGGTGCTACATTCGCTCATTCTAACGGTATAGCAGTTCTCTTCTTCTCGGTTTCTTTCTTCTTTAGCCTCACGCTGAGTACACCGTTTTTATACGTTGCCTTCGCCGTTTCGGGCTTTACCGGCGTTTCGAATGTTACTACCTTAAAGAACTTTGTCCCGCCTTCTGTTTTTATTTCCAGTGAGTCGTCAGTAGCATGCAACCTTAAATCCTTCTTCTCTACACCGGGCAATTCAGCCACGACTTCGTAAGCATCATTCTGATCAATCACATCTATCAACGGTTCGCGCTCACCCCCCGGGGAGGGTTCTAATCTCATGTGTGAAGGTTTTATATTACCAAATTCCTTTAACTCTGGCTCCTTCCCAGGCTCCTTTGTGTAGGAGAAACCGTAGATGAACGGGCCGTATCTTTTGGCAGCCTCAGGCGTTTCCTCTTCTAACTTCCTCAGCATCTCTTCAAAGGGGTCCTGTAACCACTCGTCGAAGTCCTGCGGCTCCCTTCTCAGCATTCTCGAAAGTTCCTGTTCCTCCTCGGTTGGCGCTGGCAGTTTCCCCATCTCATCTAAAGCCCGCTCCATGTACCACTCGACTAAATCAAATATAGAAGGGCGCTTTCTTTTCTCCATGGTTTATCGTTTAGAATTTGAAATTGGATATTAAAAAGTTCCTGGCGTTAAGTCTTACAGTCCTCGCTCACCACCTTTACCGGTGGTTCTCCTTTTATTTGTGTTATGAGTGTCATCAATCCGTCCAGCTTCTCAATGCTTCCTTCAATGCATATAACGACTGAGCCCTCTCCTCCCTCTACGCCCCCCGCGCCGATAGGAAAAGCATCTTCAGCACCCAGGATCTTCAACGCATCAAGCTCTGTGATCACCCTGCCATGCACGGGCATCAGTCCCACTGGCCAACCGGTAGATTTATAGCATTTCTCGATCCCCACTCGCTTTGCCGCTTCGGTAATGGAATAAGGTATGGTTTTCTCAATGCCTACCGGAATTATAAAATGCACGCCTCGTGCCATAACGGTACCGAGTGCAGAACCGGTCGTGCCACCTGCGCGATTTGCCATGAGTATGCCTGCGGTTCCGGTTGCATCCAACGCATTTGCACCCTTTATGAACGCATCTCCCGCTGATAAGTTCTCTATTGCTTCTTCTGTGTTCTCGTCGCTGATTTTACCGTTCTTCAGGATTACCTCATCGATCCGATCTTCCTTGGGGAGAACACACAAGCCGCGAGCGGTTGTGATGCCGGCTGCGTATCGCTTCTTATCTATTTTTTCCCCAGACCCAGATTCAGGCACATCATTCAAAATCTCCTCGACTACGTACGAGTTCGTGGTCCCCAGCGTTATTATAACGGTCCCCTGCTTCAAAGCACGCTGCACTTCTTCCAAATTCTTTACGCCCTTCGCAATGAGCCGTTTCGATTCCGAAGGCGTAAGTGTTATCACAATCTTCTTTTTCTCTTCTGCCATCGTTCTACTGCACCTATTATCTGTAAGTTGACGTGAGTATTAATTTTATGTTTTTCATGCGTTACTGGTGCTGTATCTCTTTTTCCTTTTACCTACCCTTTATTGGAAAGTGATGCAACCATGAAATAATAGCAATCACTGCGCATAAAGGGAAACTTTATAGATCCTAAGGGTATGAGGGTAATATATAGGGCGATAGACCTGTTTTAGAGCCTGATAAAAATGCCGACAGGTAAAGACTGCAAATTTTATACACCAGTAGATGAGAAAACGGGAAACTGTTCTAACCCTGGGAGTGAAGTTTTAGCAGATAGAGATGCAGGGATGTGTCCCATGAGGACAGTTCAGCCTAAAAACGGATTATGTTTTGAGCCCGAAAAAACGCTGAACCCCGAAAGAAAGCCGAAGCTGATAATTTCATACCCTCCAGTTATAAAGCCCCTCCAGAGGAGGTATTATAAATACCTATTATATCCGCGAGAATAGCACTTGCTGCTTCTACGGGCCCCGCACCTTTTCCAATTACCGTAATGTCGCCAGCCAGATCTGTTTTTATCGTTGCAACATTCAAAGTGCCGCTGACATTAAGCGGGTCGTCTTTCTGCACCAACCGAGGCCTTACTTTCAAGCAGCCCGCTCTATCTACCTCTCCTATCAATTTTATCACGTAGCCTGCATCAGCAGCTAACTTCAATGCATCGGGCGTTATCTCTGCGATGCCCGCCACCTCTACGTCCTTATACGTTGCATTCATATCAAAAACGGAATTTGCTAAGATCACGAGTTTCACCGCGGTATCTATACCCTCAACGTCTTTAGAAGGTTCCGCCTCTGCGAGTCCCAGCTCCTGCGCCTCTTTCAGCACATGCTCGTATGGCAGCCCTTCTTCTGCCATTCTCGTAAGGATATAGTTGCATGTACCATTCAAAATGCCCTGTATTGATAGAATCCCATTGCCTGCGAGATTCTCCCGCAAAAGGGATATTATCGGCATAGCACCGCCGACCGTCGCTTCAAATTTCAGTTCCTTACCCCGCTTCGCCGATAGTTTCATCAATCGTGAATACTCTAACGCGAGAGGCCCTTTATTCGACGTGACCACGTGCCTGCCCGACTCCAATGCAGTGAGTATATGCGTCAATCCAGGCTCGCCGTTCTCGACGTTCGTTGGCGTTGTCTCCACCATAACCTCGTGCTCCACATCTTTTATTGCATCTAAAGTCGTCATATCTTCCGGCTTTTCCCAGTTCTTATCTCCGGTCTTGAGCTTCAGTATCTCCGCTTCATTCAGTCCATCATCATCTATAAAAATACCGCTCAAGTCGGCTACACAGACGATTTTTATATTCAAGCCGTATTTTCGCGCTATCTCCTCTCGTTTCCGCCTTATCACTTCTGCTACGCCAGCCCCCACGTATCCAAACCCGATGATCGAAATTCTTACCGTTTTTGTGTTTATCTTCATTCTCATATCACCCCTCGCATTCCTACCTCCAAAATCAAATGGGCGAGATAACCAGGATGCCCTTTTTCTTACCCGTCCGCTCTAAGATATTCAACGCTTCTTTCAGTTCTTTTTTACCTACTGCACTGAGCGTAACCGAAGCAGAGGATTCCTCATCCACGCTGGGCATGGAAAGAGAAAGCTCCACCACTTCCGCAAATCCCGTGCTGTCTATACTATCTATCGTTTCCCTTATATCAGAATGCACAATATGCCCTATGAGCAAAACAACCATGGACTCCTTCAGACGCTCCTTCCCTATTCTTACCACGCTCACTCCTCGCTCCTTTAACTGTTCTATTAATCTATCCAATCTCCTTTCCGCTATATCAACTACCAGTTGAACTGGTATTCGCCCCGCAGGCGTCTTTTTATCCCTCTGATGCAAAACGCTGAGAATATTCCCTCCATAATCTGATACCGGCTTCAATGCAAGCACTAACTGGCCCGGAACATCTTGTAGTTCGATGTCCATGGATATTTTCATGACGATGCCACCTCTGTCTATGGTAATGATAAGAAAAGGAGAATATAAAATATCACAATTCCACCTTCTCGAACAATCTACCCGGCTTTTTTAACGCTACGCCACTCTTTATTTGCACCAGTAACTCATCAAGCTTCACAGTATGCACATCATTTTCCATGCCAAGCTGCTGCCACGCCTCTTCCATCTTAGCCGGCATCACTGCCTCCAGCAAGATACAAATCGCTTTTATCAGTTGGAGCACGTTCTTTATTATCGTCCCACACCGTTCTCTACCTTGATCGCCCTGTTTTATCAAGTGCCACGGCTCTTCTCGTTGAAAATAGCTGTTCCCAAAGTCCGCAAGCTTCATCACCGCATCAACGAACTTCTTGAATTCATAATCTTCCACCGCGCTTATCGCTTCCTCCTTCGTCTTCTTTATCGCTTCAAATACCTCTTCTTCTATATCGCCGTCGGGAACAACGCCGAAATTTTTAGATGCAAATGATAGAACACGGTAGACGAGGTTTCCAAAAATCGACACCAACTCTTTGTTCACACGCATGGCGAAGGACTCCCAGGAGAAATCCAACTCCTTCGTGTGACTTGATTGTGTCACTAAATAATACCGTAACGTATCAGGATGGAATCGTTCTAAAAACTCGGTTACCCATACCACGTCCCCCCGGCTCTTTGAGAACGTCTTTCCATCTATTTTTAGCATACCAGAAGCAACAACAGCAGCAGGCAGCGAATAACCCGCGCCTTTGAGCATTGCAGGCCAAAATATGCAGTGATGATAGATAATGTCCGTGCCGATGAAATGCACAACGGTGGCTTTATCATCTTTCCAAAACCTTCTCCACGCATTATCATCTCCGCTCCTTGCTGCGAGTAACTCTTCTGTGAATGCTATGTAGCCAATAGGGGCGTCAACCCAGACATAAACAACCAGATCTTCTCTTCCCGGAAATTTCACACCCCATTCCAGATTCCTCGTTATACACCAATCCCGGAGCTCCTTTTTCACCCATTCCTTCGCATAGTTCCTTGCATTCAGCGTGCCGCCCAGTGTATCTAAATAGGTAAGGAGAAAATCGGCAAAGGACGACAGTTTGAAGAAGAAATGCTCCTGATCCTTGAACTCCGCTTCATTTCCACATATCTTGCATCTCGGTTCTATTATCTCCCCTGGCTCAAGATGCTTACCACAGCCCTGGTCACATTCATCGCCTCGTGCACTTTCACCGCAGTACGGGCATGTGCCCTCCACATAGCGATCGGGTAAAAATCGCCCGCAGGTCGTGCAAAACGCCTGTTTTATTTCCCCCTTATAAACAAGCCCTTTTTCTATCAACTTCGTTACTATGTCTTCTGTCCTTCTATGATTGGTTTCTGAATCTGTCTGCCCGTAATAGTCGAAATCCACATGGAGCTCTTTGAAAACCTGCTTGAAATGCGTATGATACTTCGCAATGACCTCTCCAGGCGTAACGCCTTGCGCTTCTGCACTCAGCACAATCGGCGTTCCGTGAGTATCAGAACCGCTTACAAATGTGACATCGTAGCCCATCTTCCGGAACATTCGCACGTATATATCAGCGGGGACGTACGTCCTGAGGTGCCCTATATGACACTCGCCGTTAACATAAGGCAATGCAGAAGTTACCAAGACCGACTTCTCAATAGGGATCTTCATTTTTCGTTACGGTTGCCAGCAATAGCTGCAATACCAAGATAGGGGATTGGAATTATAATACTTTTGCCTTTTAATACCATTTGATTTTTCCACTATTGTAATAGCAACAACAATTTCTCGCAGGTTTCCCGTGCTGTTTCGCGATCCATTTTTTCGTATTTTGCCAGTGCATCATAATTGTCAGGAATACGTTTCAGACATTCTTTGAGAAAATCAAAATCTTTGGAGAGAAAATCAATAATTATCGGCCCATCGGATGTATTTTTCGCTACACTGCGAGAGCCATGCGCACGATAATGCTCATACCCGCGGTTATTCAGCAAATGCCACATCAGGCTGCTTTTCGTTGTGTGATTTGTTACCAGATCAATATCGACAGAACCGTACCAGGGATTATATACATCCACGGCCCAACCACCTTAAGGACTGTTACTATATTTTTATCATTTCCTTCTCGTGCTCTCACCCACTGCAAAATATACTTCAATTCTTCAAGAGATAGATCAATGATCCTCTGGCTGGGACTATATTCGGGCATAGCTATCCACCATGACTTTTGTAATATCCAGCCCGCTATATCCTAATCCTGCCAGATCCAGTAATGTCTGAGCTGGAGAGGTGACTATTATAGATTCGATCTTCTTTGTATCGCTGAACACATCTCTATCTGGAGTGTATATACGTGCCTTTATGCCTGTATTTTTTCTAGTTTCAAACACCTCTTTAAAAAATTCGAACTCTTTTTTTTCTAAATAAAGATAAATCGCATCATGCCTGACCGCGTAACCCGTATACAACCCCCCGGCAGTATAGCTGGTAAACGCGAACTTAGATTCCTGTATCTTTAATGCGAGGGAAATTTCCTTTGCGGCAGGAATGGCACTGTCATACTCGACGGTTATCTCAGTTGCTCGCAAATTTTCGAAAGGCCTCTCCCAGGCAACACCGTTCAACATTTTATTTACATCCGATATGCTCACATAATTTCCTTTTTTTGTTACAATCCCCTGGTTGATAAGGCTCTGAATCGTTGCGTGTGCCCATCCATAAGATACATCCTCCAGAAGGGCTAACTGTCTAATAGACGTCGCTTTCTCTTTCAGGAGTCGGGTGACAATTTTCCAAGATTTTTTAGACGTTATTTTAATCCTTTTCTGTGGGCTATATTCAGATGTCGAGAGCTTGATAGAATGAGGTAGTTGGACTAAGGTTATATCGACTTCTTTGGCAATTGCTTCTTCACGGGGTGGAATCACCTTACCTGCGATAACAAAAAAAGGCTTCGATACAAACTTTTTCTCTCTCTGCTTTTGTTGCAAGATATCTTTTAAGAGGACCAATCCCGCGATAGTATCAATTGTAACTTTTGACACGATCTCAACAAAGAATATTTTGTCCTCGTCCTCTATAATCTGGTCCGTTATATGTGGTAGCTTGAGATCAGTAATAGTCTGCCCTCCGTCAATATTTGCTCTATTACTCAAATCCAATTTTGCACGCAATAGTTCTAATATTTCCTCATCCATAATAATTATCAGTATATAGTGATAACTATATAAAGGTATCAGTGATACGTATCTTTAAATGGCAATGAGTATATAAAGGTATCAGTGATAACTGGTGGCCGTTTAGGGGATTTCGCTATACTGATACTGTCTTAATGAACTCCAAACTTGCTATCCCCGCTTCTAATGAGTACAGTTCCAGCACTATGATTCCCTCATAGCCGTTATTATTGATTTCATCTAATACCTTCTTCCAATCAAGGTTACCTTCGCCCAGTGGCAAATGAAGGTCGTCCGCTCCAAAGTTATCGCTCGCATGCATGTGTATTATCTCCACATCCTCGGCCTTCGCCGTGATGCCTAAGAACTCGTCCAATTTTTTAGTTGTATTCGCATGCGCTACATCAATGCACACCCCAAGATTATCCATGTTCACACCGCGCACGAGTTGAATAAGTTCATCGGGATACCTACCCATTAACATATTCGCGGACGTCAAATTCTCCACCGCTATTCGCAATCCGCGGTCCGCAGCAAATTCACAAAGCGTAGTTAGACCAGCGACCGCCTTCTGAACAGCCGTATCTGGCATCTGCATGGACAAGGGCGAGAAAAAGCCTGGATGCACAACGCATATATCATCAATGAATTCGTAGGTGTTCTCTATACTCTCTTTTATCTGCCGTATACTCTCCTCCCACATCCGCTCGTTTACACTCGCTATATTAATATCAGAGAGGGGTGCGTGTAAGGAAAGGACAAGATTCGTTGTTTCGTGTATCTCCCTCACCCTCTTTTTAAATTCACCTTCCACTTTTTGCAGTCCTTCGTCTACTATCTCCCAGCCCTGAAAACCTGCATCGTCCAATCTATACATCCAGTCCAAAGGATCGCTGCGTGCATCTATCGAGGAAAAGCTTATCTTCGCGTTCATGGCACTTTTTCTTCTTACAAAATACGTTCTTTTAAAAAAGAACCTTTGCTAAGAAAGTATATGAAGCTGATTTTCAGTCAAGGTTTTTATCGAAGATAAAAAAGTTGTTGGTAATGCTTTCTTTTTTAAAGAAAGAGTTAGTAATCGTCTAAAGAAAGAATGAGTTGAACCAACTCTTTTATCATCTCCTCGGGTATTTTAAAATCGCCTCCAAAATCTATGCGCTTTAGTATGTTACTGACTTCTTGATGTGAAAAGTCGTTCAGGGTTATCTTAGGTAAGTCGCTGCTCTTAAAGCCCTCAACAAGCGCGAAATCAACGCCTGAAGTCGCCATTTCCGCTATCAAGTCCTCCAAACTTTTATATCTGCAAATTTTTATCGTCTTTTCCGCCGAAACCCCCACAACAATTTCAGCCCCGGCAGTAAAGAAACGGTCTGTATCCCTCGCGATGGGTACATCCAAATCCAACTCATGTGCGTGTTTTATGCATCCAACGTTACCGTATTCCTTCAGATACACAGTCAAATGCTCGATAAGAGCTGTTTTACCCGAGTTCTTCTTCCCCACTACGGCTACAACTTTCATCCGGTATTCTTCCTTCTCTCTTAATAGTTATAAAGCGCAACGGTATGGCCGTGAATTTTTCATGCCATCAGTCTTGACATTAACGATGAAAGATTTTAAAAAGCTATCTATAATAAAGGTAACCGATTATAGATGTAACACAATGGCAGTAGAAGCACTTAAGATTATAAGAGAGGGGGAAGAGGACGGCCGAAAGCTACTCGAAGAGGCGAAAGCAAGCGTTGCGGACATCCTGAACGAGGCTGAGCAAGAAGTAAAGAGGCTAAAAGAGAAGGCACGTGAAGATGAGAAGAGCATTGCTTCTGAAATTTCAGCTAAGTATGTGCAGGAAGGCAAGAAGGAAGCTGTAGCGATAATGAAAACAGCGGATACTGAAGTGGAGAAGCTGAAATCAGCCGCGGAAGCGAATCTTGAGGGTGCTGTGAACGTCGCGTTAGAGAAAATTTTAGGCGTGAGGTGAGAGTGCATGGGCGCGAAAGAGATAGTGGAGAAGATAAAGAGTGAAGCAAACGAAGAAAAAGAGAAGGTAATCCGCGAAGCAAAGGAGAATGCAAAGAAGGAACTAGAGGACGCGATAAAAGAGATAGAAGTACAAAAGAAGCGGTTTGTTGAGGCTGAGGAAAGAAAAGGTAGTGAGGAGAAGGAACGAATTGTGAGAGCAGCACGGCAAAAAGCGAGAAAGCTCAGATGGACGGTAGAGGAGGAGATGATAGGAAAGGCGTTAGATGCAACACTGAAGCGAATAAAGAGCGTTAAAAGCGAAGGATTCAAAGGGAACTCGTATCCGAACATCTTGGCTGGTTTGATAAAGGATAGTACGATTAGTATAGCTGCTGGGAGTAGCGCAGGTTTGGAAGTGGAAGTAATACTCAGCGAGGAAGATGCGGCTGCACCCTACATAGACAAAGCAATGCTAAAAAACTTAACCGATGAAATAAGCAACGATCTCGGTGTAAATGTACGGTTATCACTATCTGATGAAAGGATGAAGTCTGCAGGAGGAGTCATTGTAAGGCGAAAAGATGGCGAAATAGAGGTAAATAATACGCTTGAGCAGCGAATGGCACGATTATCTACCAGTTTACGAGAAGAGATAATGAAAACACTATTCACGGGAACATGATCGCAGTTGCGGTAATTGGAGACTCGGACACTGCTGCGGGTTTTAGACTTGCAGGTATAAAGGACGTGTATGAGTACAGCTCAGGGGAAGAAGAGGATATTGCCCGCGTGTTAGATAAGGTGGCAAAAGAGGAAGTTGCCATCATCCTCATAAACGAAAGATTTGCCGCCGAGACCCGGACAAGAGAGAAGATACGGGAGATAAACGCGAAGAAAAAGGGCGTAGCACCTGTTATCCTTGAAATACCGGGCAAGAAAGGTCCGATGGAAAAGGAGATTGACGAGATAAGTCTGTTAATCCGGCGTGCAGTGGGAGTTGCTGTTAAGTGAACTCATCCAAGTTCATCGTTCTATAACCCGCTATTCTTAGCAGTCCCCCACAGTAACACTATGCCTTCTCAAGATTGACAATTCTCGCTCTCTTAGCAATTATGCAACACAGGGTTAGAGGAGAGGTAAAAAGTATTCAAAACAATAAAGGAAGAAAAAGAGTTACCCGTACATGTATTGTGATGGTTCCGCTCCTACACCCTCACCTTTATAAGCTGCTTTCTCTATCTGTTCTTGTATTCTCTCTTCAACGGCTTCTGCACTCTTCTCAAACATCTCTTCTATCTTTGCGGTTTCTTCTATCTTTAACCCGGATAATTTCTTGAATGCTCTAAGCGCTCGTGCACAAGCTCTCAGGTCTTCTGGATAGTTGCCGACGCCAAGAATCGAATAACTTTCAATGCCGAGTTGCGAAGCAAAACCCGGGAGAAGCCCCGTTTTTCTAATAATGGTATATCTACCAATATTTCTTCTGGTCATCTTCTTCATGCCCTCAGGGATTTCCTTCTTCGAGCCTTCAAAACAGCCAATATACGCTTCTACTTCATCTCTCTGTTCTTTAAAAGGTTCTTGTGATGGCATGATCACACCGACGGTATATAACTCCTTAACACAAAGCGCTCGTGCGAGGTGCGCCACATCCTCAGCCTGTTTATACGCAGATTTAGGGATATATTCGGTCTCTGGATATTTGCCGATATAACAAAACAGTCTCTTCCCTTCACTGTACCAGAGCTCGTCATGAGGGATTTCAAATTCGTCCTCACGTGCTTCTACCATAGGAGGGAAGTTATACGAATACAAACTCACAACCTCCTCAGAATCCTTTAAATGCTCCTTGAGGCGATAGGGTATGACATTACCCATGGGTGGAAATCCCGCAATTAAGATATTCGCGTAATCCGCAATCTTGTCTTTAAACTTCTCGGGATCTACGTTCCAGTAAGAAGTGAACTCTTCGATTTCAAAACGTTCTGATTTTAAACCGCTCATTACATATCTATAACTCCACGAAGCTATTTATATCATTTGCAAATTATAAGTTGTCTCAGCTTCAAAGTAGGTATCAACAGATGAAAGAGGAGAGGTACGATGTTGTCGTAGTGGGTGCTGGACCTGCGGGCAGTATAACGGCGAAAAAAGCCGCTGAACATGGCTTAGATGTGCTTTTAATAGAACGGAATCAGGAGATAGGCGTGCCCGTGAGATGCGCAGAGGGAGTGAGTAAAGAGATAAAGAAGTTCGTTGCGCTTGATGAGAGATGGGTATGCGCAGAAGTAAAAGGAGCAAATATATACGCGCCTGATGGCACGAAGGTGGTGATGGGCGGTGAAAGTATGGAAGAAGTGGGCTACGTACTCGAACGGCGGATATTTGATAAGTTTCTTGCAAGCGAAGCAGCACGTGCAGGTGCAGAGGTAAGCGTTAAAACAGAAGCTTATGGACTCATTAAAGAAAATGGCTATGCCAGTGGCGTTTATGTTCGGTGTATGGGCGAAAATAAACGCGTTTCTGCGCGGGTCGTGGTTGGTGCGGATGGAGTGGAATCGCGAGTGGGCAGATGGGCAGGTATTGACACGAGACTGCCACCACATAATATTTGTGTGGGTGCTGAGTTCCTGATGTGCAATGTAGAAGTGAACAGGGAGTATTCGGAATTTTTCGTAGGCAGTGAAATTGCACCAAAAGGCTATGCCTGGGTATTTACAAAAGGTGGGGACTACGCAAATGTGGGTGTGGGGATAGGTGGAGATACATCTGGAGAAAAGCACCGTGCGATTGATTATCTAAAGGCATTTGCGCACAGCAGATTTCCCGATGGCAAGGTAATTGCTGAGATATACGGCGCTGTGCCGCTGAGTGGACCGCTAAACGAAACCGTAGCGGATGGGCTTATTTTAGCAGGAGATGCTGCGAGACAAGTTAATCCGATAACCGGAGGTGGTATTACCTATGCAATGTACGCAGGCGAAATAGCAGGCGATGTTGTCGCACAAGCAGTCCAGGAAAACGATGTTTCGAAGAAGAACTTGATGGAATACGATAGAAGGTGGCGAAAAGAGTTTGGAAAACGGTTGGATACGGGCCATAAAGCAAAGGAATTCTGCTTCAATCTATCTGACGGAGATCTCAACACGCTTGCTCATTCTTTAGCAGATGAAAGAATAACGGAGCTTACTCCATGGGCACTGTTGATGGCATTAATAAAGCGGAATCCAAGGATGCTGCTGGGATTAGCAAAGATGCTGCTCTAAAAACACTTTTTCTTTTTTATGAAAAAAGAAAACCTGTGCCAAAAGAAAAAAAACAAAGTTTTCTCGGTAAAGCGTCCTTTTTTAAAAAAAGAAGGTTGGTTTTTAAGGAACTAATTTGGTTAGGTGGGTTGGTAAGGGGGGCTTGGCCCCTTACTGGTCTGGCCCCTTACAAAAATAAAGTATCAGCAAGAATAGCGCGAGTATGGCAATCGGGCATCTTCCTAAAGTTTAATTTAGAGTAGCAACCCGGTCGTATGCTCTGCATTACCTACTGATTTGCCGAGATCTTCTGAGATAATCTTTTCCCCTGTTTTCTTGTTTGTAAGTTTTAGATCGGAGATAATTGCTGGATATTCATTGTAGGTTAGTTTATTTGAAATGATGCCGAGGACTCGTCTCCTGAATGCCCATGAAGAATGGGAATAAGAATTTACAATAAAGTTTATTTTTTCATGCTTGTTCTCTCCAGATACTGTAAAAGTGGGTATATTTTCTCCTGATACTTTTAATTTTATGTCAATGTCTGTGAACTCATGCGTTTTGTTGCCGTCAAAAAACGTTATTTCTTTCTTAATCGATTTCCCAAGCAAATGCGGCTTGAAGTAAGTCAGAACACCCCCATTCTCGAAATGGAATATCCCCCAGTACCAAGGTATTGCAGGTGCATTCACAAAAACACGCTGGAAATAGGCACTCCCCTGAATTGTTTCATTCTTGAGTCTCCCGCTTAAATCCAGATGATTTAATCTTATCATCGAATACCCCATATTACCGAGGTACGTGTGTGAATGATAGCTGGGCATTGTAAAATCGTGGTTATTCTCTGCTTTTGCAATAAATGTAAAATCATCTCCAATTTTTACTGTGTTCTTAGTTTCGTTTATAGAAAAACAAGTAGGTGTACGAGAATCAGAGGAAAGCCCTCTATCAGACACGTGTATACTGCACTGCTCAAGAATAAAGTTGTGGTGCATCTTTTCACCGTCGAAATACCAGGCAGCGACAGCACCATCAAGATTGCTCCTGTCCATAGGATGGTGGTTCAATCTAATTTTTAGGTTGTTGCACTCAATCTCTCGCACGTTTTTCGTGGACCAGAGTATCATTAATTGCTGCGGGGTTGCAGGATTTTTTGGATTGTTGAAGAAGAACAACCAAAACCACCACCACCACGCTCCGCGAGGCATGGGCTCGTTCCCCATGTCAAAAACTTTCTGTTCTAACTCAATTACGTTAGCGTCACTTTCAGGTTTCATTTTTCATCTCGTCAATTGCTTGCTTTTAAGATTAAGATATGGCATTTGTTGATATTACTTTTAAAGCCACCGTTTTTCTTCGATATTTTCACAAAACCTCCTTGACCCTTCTTCAATCTCTTTCCAAACCCCCCTCTTTTATCCGACTTTTTTACCTTAAATAACCCTCGAAGTAAACATACCACTTTTAAAAATGGCGAATTCGGTGAAATGAGAATACCAAGGCTCAAAAACGTTTTTCGGATTTTAGATAAACGTAAGTTCTTCTATAGTAGTGTGAATATATGCCTGCGATGGACGAGAGAACAGGATATGGGCAGGGATACAGATACGTTCCTTTTATCACGCTGTCCGAGCTGAAGCCTCGAGCTTGGATCACGCTCTCGGGCTGCAACTTCAGATGTAAAGGCTGTTTTAGCATTGCTCGTGACCCTGTGGGTGAGCCGATGACGGTTGAGCAGTTAATAAACCTGGTGCGGAACTCAGCAAGAGAATATTATGGGGATACGCCGCTGGAAGAAGTGGTAATAACGGGTGGCGAACCCACTCTGGACCGACAGTACCTCGTAGATCTAATATCACGACTGAAGGAATTTGTTGGTGGGATAGTGCTGGACACGAACGGGTATCTTTTAGACGATGCTTACTTGCAGGAACTCATAGAAGCGGGTTTAACTGAAGTCATGTTTGACTTGAAGGCGTGGGATGAAAAACTGCATGAGTGGTACACGGGATATTCAAACCGAAGGATATTAGAGAATATAAGAAACGCGTATGGCAAGGTAAAGCTCGTGGTAAACACGGTTTTTATACCGGGAATTGTGGATGAGCGTGAGATAGAGCATATAGCACGGTTTTTATCTGAAATAGACAATAAAGAGGAGATAGATTACCGAATAAATCGATTCCGAGCGGAGTTGAGCTACGAGAAGATATCAAGGAATCCATCTCCAGAGGAGATCGAGCGTGCTTACTCGATTGTTGCAGGATATATGAAAAACTCGGTGATAGGCAAGAGCTGCGTGCGAGAACGGAAAGTCGGAGTGAAAAGGGGCTGGATAACCGTGTTTCCAGATGGAACCTTAAAGCGGCGGACGTTAGATGATTACAGGGCAGAGAATAAAATGCTGAATAAGAGGAGTGTTACTGTCGTTTAATGTAAGATACTTGGTCATCTGTGAGAATAACCTTTCCAAACTATCGGTCTTAGATACGGCAAACAAATGATACGCAAATTCACCAATTCGGACCTGGATGCGATTTTACGAATAGAGCAGGAAGCATTCCCAAAGTCGCCTTACAACGGGTTTATCTTCTTGTATTATGCAGAGGCATATCCCGATAATTTCTTGGTATACGTATGTGACGATACAGGAACGGGGCTGAGCGAAATCGCTGGCTATATTATCTTTTATCCTCAAGGGCATATCGTGTCCATCGCAGTGCATCCCGCATACAGAAGAAGAGGAATAGGAACCGAGCTTGTGGCGGGGGTCTTAAAAATAACGGAAGGTATAGCGAGTGTTGAAGTGCGTGCGAGCAATGAAGTGGCAAAGACGTTTTATAAGCGCTTAGGCTTCTCACTGCGAACGATAATCCCACGGTATTACGGTGATGAAGACGCGCTTGTGTTGGTTAGAACGGGTACGGATATGGACGCGAAGTAGTTTCGGTAAAACTTTTCTTATGGACTTGTTAACTGTTCATTTTGATATTTTGAGAGCTTAGCTATTATAGGTGAAAGATACATATTATTGACTGAGGATTATGGACAGAGATCAGATTGTAAGTGATTGGGAAGTTGCAATACCTATCAAGGGGAATATATCTTTTGAACAAGATGAATTGAAAATAGATGATTTGGTGTTATATCATGAGAATAACGGGAAAGTAGTTGCTAAAATCACTGTTAAAGATAAATCTGAGAACGATGCGAGAATTGAAGCTATAAAACGCGTAAATAGAGTTCTAGATAAAATAGCGTTTGAACAAAATGCCCCCATACGAATTGAAAAAAGCGGAATAAAAGGCAGTAGAATAAGTGAACCAATTGGAGAGACAACCGGCGGAGAGATAATCGATGCATGGGTAGACTTTACAATTGAAGTGAATCACAAAATCGATCAAAATACTTTAGATAATGCTGCCAGACTATTATCAGACATACAGGATGAGGATAAGAAGCACATTTTTAAAAAGGCATTAGGTCACTATAGAAATGGTCTAAATGCCGAATCTGATGGAAATCCCAATGCATTTCTTGATTTTTGGGATTCTATCGAAATAATCGCTAGCAAATATGGTAAAGGTAGCCATATCAAGGATAAAATCTACGATTGCTTTGAAAAATGTTTTGGTGATAGAAAAGAAGCCGAGGTTGAAGAACTCTACGAAATTAGGAAGGATGCCGCACATGGTCTGAAAGATGTGAGTAATCCGGAGGAAATATATCTTATGATCAAAAGAACGCCCAAAATGAAAGAATTGGCAAGAGAATTTTTAGAAGCTTGGAGTGGGCAAAAGGCTCAAAATTTTGAGCCCTCGTCGTAATTTTCGCATGGATGCCTTCAAGTGTAGTTAAAATACCCCTTTCAAAAACCCTTTATAAGGGGCTCCCTCTGATTTTGAGAATAATTAGGGGTGGTGCAATTTATCTCTAAATCCTCGCGGATTTGCCATTTTAAAGTTTATCTCCGGTTGTATGTGGCGGAAAAACATTAATTAGGGTCGAGATAAACCTTTCCTTAAAAGTTTTGTAAAGGCTTTTGTTTGCAGAAGGTTTTTTTTTAAAAACAACCGTTGACTAAAAAGTAAGTGCCACGATCTCGATAGAAGAAGCTTTTGAATTGATGTAACGAGAGATAGAAACTGAGTATAAAAGCGATTCTTTCATCTCCTCTAAGGTTCATCCTCGCCCATTTTCCGTTCTGCTTTTGTTAAGATTCCTCGCAGCGTTTGCACCTCTCTCGCCGTGAGTTCAGCTCTGCCAAGTATTCTTCTGAGCATGAGCGCGGTCTTCTCCTTTTTATAATCCTTATACTCAATCTCGTCCAGAAACATACTTATATGAGCAAACAAACGTTCTTTATCCTCTAAACATGCTAATGGTAGCTCTCCAGAATCCGCTCTCACATCACGTAATTCATAAAGAACTACTGCAACGGCATGCGAGAGGTTCATCACGGGATAACCGAGATTCGTAGGAATGCAGACAACGATATCACACCGCATAAGCTCCTCATTCAAGAGCCCAACATCTTCTCTGCCAAATAAAAGGGATAAGATTCCACGTTTATCTTCTACCTTCTTTTTCAGCTCTTGCGGTGAGAAGAAAGGCATTCTAAGATGTCTATTAACGGAAATCCCTGGCTTAGAAGTGGTACCCGCGACAATAGCAGAGTCCGCAATCGCTTCTTCTACTGAGTTCACTATTTTGCATGCGCTTAGCACATCAGAGGCGTGAGAAGCGACCGAGAACGCCTTCTTCCCGATATTCGGTGGATTAACGAGATAAAGGGCTGAGAAGCCGAAGTTTTTTGTCACACGCGCTACCGCGCCTATATTCTCTTCGTTCTTCGGTTCCACAAGAATTACCCTGACTTCCATGTCGTCTTTCGTATTTATCTTAAACCGTAAAGCGCACCTTCCACGACTAATTTCTCTTTTTATCTTATCTCTATCCTATCTATAAAATAATAAACGCATTACTTACAGGTACTTACTAACCTTTTGTATTGTAGAATGAAGCATAAAGACAGAGATGGAGCGGATAGCACTCAAACTTGGGTACCTCGGTACGTATTATCATGGGTTCCAGATTCAGCCTCAGTCTGCGGGTCCAACGATAGAAGGTGAACTCTTCAAGGCATTAACGAGACTCAATATCATTGAAGACCGGGCAGCATCGAATTATTTCTCCGCAGGTAGGACTGATAAAGGCGCGCATGCGCTCTCTCAGGTGGTTTCTTTTGACACCGCAAATCCCAACGTGACACCCCGGATGATAAACAGTATGCTTCCAGACGATATATGGACATTCGCGCTCGCAAAACCACCTTCCGATTTTAACGCCCGCAGGGATGCTATCAGTCGTGAATACCACTATTTTTTACCGTTGCAACCAGATGAGGATATTGATATAACGCACATGCGAGAAGCATCGGAACTGTTTATCGGCACTCATGATTTCTCTAACTTCTCTCAGCCACCGGGTCATAAGGAGCATGAAGCTGAGTATTACTCACCGATACGAGAGATAAAACGGATAGAGATAGCGACAGAAAGAAGTAATTCGTTCATCGTTATTGATATAGAAGCAGACGGATTTCTCCGTAAAATGGTGCGAAAAATAGTCTCCGCGCTGAAACTGGTTGGTAGCGGCGCGAAAGATAAAAGATGGATAGAAGATCTCGTGGAACTACGGATAACAGAGCAGATTGAACCTGCACCTGCTTTCGGGCTCATTCTCAAGAATGTTGCTTATCGTGGGATCACATTTGTAGATGATGACTATGCAAAGAGGCGAATAGCAGCACGAATAAAAGAAGATTTGACTTATCACGCCACGATGGCAGAAGTGCTGGCGGATATGGTAAGCGAATATGCGCAATAAAATGAGAAACATCCTCTATCTCGAATTGCAGTAAAACTTTAAATATTACCCACCACATGTAGTTTCTAAAGGTACGCGGAAAATGGTGAAGAAAGAGCGAGTTCTACAGCAACAAAAAGAGAAGACGAAAAAAAGTTTGGAAATGGTGGTTATGTTTTTCGGTTTTTTCGTCATGTTTATTTCGGTATTATATCAAAAAGAGGTGGGTACTGCCATGAACGTGGTTCTTGGTCCTTTCGCAGATTCCGTTGGTAATTTCTTAATCACCATCCTCATCTTATCGGTGATTACCGGCATCTACACGTCGGTGGTACAGAAATACACGACGAATTGGGAGCTGATGGAGAAGTCAAAGCAGTACCAAAAGCAGATACGGGAGCTGCAGAAAGAGTTGATGGAGGCAAAGCGTGAGGACAACAAGCATCGAATGAAGAAGTTAGAAAAGAAGAAGGCAGAGATAATGATGAAGCAAACGCAATTCTCTGGAGAGATGATGAAGCAGCAGATGAAGCCCATGGCTTACATTATGATTATCACTATACCGATATTCATGTGGATCTGGTTATATGTAGAAGCAGCCTCTGTTGGAACGGTGATTTTCCCGTTAATCGGTGAAAAGGCGTTCACAGCCGGTTTTATATTGGGCCTTCCTTACTGGGTGCTCTGGTATATGGTCTGCTCGATACCAATAGCGCAGATGATACGAAAAGCAATTGGCATAAGGAGTGCGATGTAGCGTTATCTATGTCTAATACTGATTAAAACTGATATATGGAGTAGAAAGGTGAGTTGCAATAAATGAAAGAGAAAGTTGAAGAGATTATGACAAGAGACGTAATTACGGCGAAGGAGAATGATACAGTGCTAAATGTTGCGAATGTATTAAAAGGGAATAGAATAGCAGGTGCGCCGGTTGTCAATGACCACGGAGCGGTAGTAGGAGTGGTTAGTGTATCTGATATTTTAAAGCTATTAGACGATTGCCATTGGTACACGCCATTCTTTACTGCTATGGACATTTTACATTTACATAGCGAAGAATTACAGGATATAAAGCGGGATATTGAAAGAGTGAGCGAGATGAAAGTGAAGGATGCAATGTCAAAGAATCCTAAAACAATACCGCCGGATGCGTCAATTGATGATGTCGCGCAGATTATGCACTCAACGGGATTTAATAGATTACCTGTTGTGGATGAAACAGGTAACTTAGTTGGAATAGTTGCCAGAGCGGACATAATCGCATCACTTTATGAACTGTAGAGGTGGGAAAGATCAATGCAAACAAAGACAAAGGTTAAAGTTAAAGAACTAATGACAACTAACGTTATAACGTTCAAGCCCCGAGATAAGCTTCGTCACGTAGCGGAGACGTTGAGAGCGAATAGAATTAGTGGTGCACCGGTGATTGATGCCCAAAGAAGGGTTATTGGCGTAATCAGTGAAGCAGACATTATGAAATTGACGGCAACGGTTCCCTTTCCGGATATAGACCCACTTAATCCTTTTCCCGTCTTCTCGCTCTCTGCTTATATGAAGCGGGTAAAGAAAATTCCAGAAGAAATTGACACACTGTTCGAAGGAGATGTACAGGACGTGATGTCAAAAAAACCGGTGACTATTTCACCCGAAGACTCTATCTCTGATGCTGCTCGGATAATGCATAAGAACGATTTTAACCGGATTCCCGTGGTAGATGCTGAAGGGAAATTGGTCGGGTTGATAGCAAGAGACGATATTATTGGCGTTTTTGCAATTTAAAGGAGATAAGGACCTGCCAACATGAAAACGATGGAAGCGGCAATAAAAAGTGCGATAGTGGCGGTAATTGCCTTTGATACTTTTTCTTTCTTCCCCTCATCCTTTATCCCTATCCTCAGTACGGGATTCAGCATCTCTCGAAATACATGGCCGCCATCAAGAGGAATAGCAGGTAGGCAGTTGAACAGCCCGAGGTAGAAATTAATCCACGCTATCCAGAACAGCACATCCGCAGTCCAAAAAATACCGCCACCAAATAATGATGCAAGACCCACCGGTTCGTATAAATGAGAAAGTTGAGGGCTAAAACCACCGAACCCCACAGGAAGAGGCGCAATTGGCATGATGGTCAACCACAACCAGCTATTTAACCACTGACCTGGTGAAAAGGACATGAAAGAATAAGGTATACTTCTCAACCCCTCGAGGTATCCCTGTGCGGAGAAATCCACTACTACTATTCCTAAAGGGTTATTTGCAACGAGAACGCCTAAGAAACCTATCTTCTCATCGAAAGGCGAGTCCGCCAACTCTATACTAACTGTCTTCTCATTCGTTTGCACTTCTATTACCTGCGTAGGCGTAGTATTAGCTAAGAACGCACGAAAATCTTCATAACAGGTTATGCTCATGGTATCCATCCTCGTTATGCGCATGCCTTCTGTTAAACCTGCTTTATCTGCGGGCAAGCCTTTTTCAACCCCTACTATTGTCGCGCCCGTGCTTTCAGAACTGCTATGCACTACGAATGCACTTTCTGTTCCTCTTTTATCCAGTACACTGACCACAGTCTCATCTTTTTCTCCCAACGCGGTATTCAGTTCTTCTACACGCAGAACCGGTGAACCGTCAACCGCTGTGATAAACATTCCAGTTTCTATTCCTAAGCTCTCCGCTGGGCTCCCTCCGGCAACGTCATAAACATACAGTACGTTATCACCAACCGGCTGTACGGAGAATAGAATAGCGAAGAAGAAGAGAAACGCAATGAACGCCACGCAGAAGTTGCTGGTCACACCCGCAGAGAGTATGCGAGTTCGTTCACGTGACGTTGCTACTTTCTTCCTAATCTTTTCCGGTTCTCCCGCTTCAGTCGCTTCTATCCTATTTTCACCGCTTTTCTTCTCTTTTTCACCAAAGAGTTGCTCACTGTCTAACTCAGCAAATGCCCCTATTGGTACTAACGCAACCAGAAGTCCCATTGACTTCACTTTTATCCTCTCTACGATGCTCAATACTGCGTGCGAGAACTCGTGCACCACTAACGCAATCACAAAGCCAATCCACGCGCACATCGGTATAAACTCATTTAATCCTGGTATGAGCAGCCAATTCCGCGGTTCATGCACCTTCGATGGCTCTGGCGGCATCATAAACGTTGCATACGTGCCATATATTACAAGAATGAACATAAATGCCATGGCTACAAGCACTAAAATCGTACCGATATTGGCATAAGCTCTCCAAAAACGTTCTCTTCTCGCACCGTTTGCCAAGCGCTCCAGCAACCCCCCACCTCGCTTTGTCTTTATCATCAAGATGGGTCCAACCGCGGAGATATTATAACGCTCCAAAATGCCCTTTCTATCAAGCACTAAGACAATAAGCCAGTAAATCAAGAATAGATACAGCGTCAACGTCAGATAATACGGGTTCATTTTTGGGTTCCTTAACGTGATTTAGAATGAGCTTGGAGGCATATATAATTTCATAATTGTAAAATTCTTTTTTTCTCTTCGTACTCTAATCTTATCGCAGGTGTCCAGCAAGCTTTCTTTACACTTTTTCTTTCTCTTTTATTTCTTTGATCAAACTTTCTTTTAAAAAGAAAGTTTGAATGATCATCGGAATAGACGATACGGATTCGAAGAACGGTATGTGCACCACCTATCTCTGCGCAGTTTTAGTTGACAAGCTCAGAGAATATGGGGAAGTATCTATACCAAGATTGGTACGACTGAATCCTTGCATTCCGTTTAAGACAAGAGGCAACGGCGCAGTATCCTTTGAGATAAAAGTAATCCCAGAGAAAGAGGGAAAGGTGAAGGAACTGGTAAAATCCAGAGTGAGTGAACTCTCGGAGTTACAGGATGAGGAAACAAATCCGGGCGTTGTCTTTATTGGTGATACCGCTTTACGTGCGATGAGTAGAGGAGGTAGCGACAAGAGGAATGAGCACATATCAAAGTTAAAGAACTTTTACGAAACGGCGGTGAGAGACGTGCTGAAGATAGAGCATGCATATACACTCCTGTCGGAGTTGCACTTCGATTACTTTGGTTTAAAGAAGAAGAGAGGGTTGATAGGCGCGTTAGCTGCTGCTTCGTTTCTATTAGTGCAAAAACGCGAGCCTGCGTATTACGATTATACGTACGAGTTGATAGCATACCGAAGAAAAGAACGATGGGGAACGTCACGCGTTATAGAGGAAAAGAGCGTGTGGAACGCTGATGAAGCTACGTATCCTTTAATCTGGGATACAGTAGATCTCGCGAATAAGAAACTTGTTCTTGCACCTCACTCACCCTGCCCAGTCCTCTTTGGGATACGAGGGGACAGTGTAGATGCGATAAACAAAGCTTACAAACTCATACAGGCTGAGCCTGCGGAGCGTGAAATGCTGTTCGTAACGAATCAAGGTACGGATTCTCACTTGATTACTTATGAAGAAGCTAAGGGAACGTTGCACGACCACCACTCTTACATTTTAGACGGCGTGATCAAGTCCAATCCGCAAACTATAGAAGGAGGGCATGTTTTATTTGCTCTTACTCTCGCACTCGCAGAAAACACAGAAGGTCGTATCGAGTGCATGGCATACGAGCCGACGAAGGGCTTTCGAGATATTATCCGGCAGTTACGGATTGGTGATGAAGTTACGGTCTACGGGTCGTTCAAGAACCGGACAATAAATCTCGAGAAGATAAAGCTGCGGAAATTGAACGTGGAGGTAAAAAGCAATCCGAAATGCGCTAAATGTGGCAAGCGTATGGAATCAGCAGGGAGAGCGCAGGGATATAGATGCAAGCGGTGTAAGACGTATAGCAGTGAAAAGGAGGTTCAAATTGTGGACCGGGAGATAGATGAGGGGCTATATGAAGTTCCACCTGTTGCGCGAAGACATATATCGAAACCTTTGATCCGTACGTATGTGAATGGAGGGATCAATAATATTCATCCAAGCAGATAGAGGAAGGAACTTATCTTTTACTCGTGAATCATGCAGAAGAAGCTCCGCCGACCAATATCTTCGTCACCCTCACGTGTGGGGCGTATTCCGAAACCGGGACCTCCTGACCGTCTTTACCGCAGAATCCTATTGTCCCTCGCTTTTTATCATTACCCACGGCGTCTATGTTCTTCAATACGTCTAAGGTACTGCCGGAGAGGGAAACGTTTTTCAATCTCTTTGAAAGCGTGCCGTTTTCTATCAGGAAGGCCTCTTCCGCGCTAAATTGGAATTCGCCCTTTACAGTATCCACCTGCCCGCCACGCATACCCTTTGCATAGATGCCAAACTGTATATCTGCACGCATATCATCAAAATTCCAGTCACCTTCCTCAATGATCGTGTTGCTCATTCTGACTATCGGAATATCCGAATAATCTGCGGCTCTCGCATTCGCAGTTGGCATTGCATCTAACCTGCCTGCGGTTTCTCTGCTATGCAGATAAGAGACCAACACGCCATCTTTTATCATCTCCGTTCGGTTCGACCTCATGCCTTCGTCATCGTACCGGTAATAGCCATGAGAATGTTCAATAGTCGGGTCGTCCGCAACGGTCAATCCTTCGTATGCTATCTCCGCGCCTAATTTACCTTTCAGTATTGATTCGCCGTATAGCACGTGGTCCGCTTCAGCAGCATGCCCCAGTGCTTCGTGCATAAAAACCCCGGTGAGCCTGTTGTCCATAATCACTGGCAGCTTACCCGCAGGCGGCAGTTCAGCATCAAGAAGCCGAACCGCTTTATCTGCAGCCTTTACAGCTACAGTCGTTGGATTTTCTCCTTTTATGAATTCGAAACCGCCCACAGCCCCTACGCTCTCTCTGCCTTCTTGTAAAACGTCCCCCTTTTTCGCAACCACTCCGGCACGCATAAAAACGGCGGGTGTTTCCATTACAATATAACTCCCATCAGAATTCGCATAAATCTGCTCTTCGTAACCGTCGAGATATAAGATAGAAACGCTTTTTATGAGGTCTGAGTGTTCCTTTGCCGCGTCATACGCCTCTTTAACCATGCGCTTCTTATCTTCAATACTCACATCTTCGGGATTTATCTTCGGCTTGAGCTTAAAATGATCGTTCCTTGACGCTGTATCTGCTATGGTTATGGTTGCCGCATCTTTATTCGATTTCGAGAGAGAGAGTGCTCTCCCGAGGTTCAAAGCGTCTTCAAACGTATCTTTTAGTGCAGCTCGTGCGAGGTTATTAGAGGAAGCGAATCCCCACGAGTTCTCATAAAGAACGCGTACACCCATGCCTTGATCTATACCATAACTCATCTCTCTGAAGACATCATCTCTGAGGTCTATCACCGTTGCGTAACCCCTTTCCAGCCGGACATCGGCGTATTTCGCGTGGTTCGATAGCACAAAATCAATCGCCTTTTCAATCTCTTCTTCCATTAATGAGGGATATAAAAAGGGAACTATTTATAACTTGTGAAAGAGAAATAGAATATACTAAAAGAGAAGGGACCGTAGCTCAGACTGGGAGAGCGCTCGGCTGAAGACCGAGTTGTCCCGAGTTCAAATCTCGGCGGTCCCACTCCATCTACTGACTTCCTTTTGAAGGCAACTCGACTCATTCACACATTCACAGTGGCAAATAAAGGTCATATTTGATGGATTTGAAAGTCTAAACCAGCCACTGCCACGTTCTAAAAAACCGAATATGATAGAAATTTAAATTTATAGCTTGTGTTATCTTTAATGTATTTATTGAGGATGGGACTGGAGAATGAAGAAAGAGCTAAAAGTAGTGCCAATCAAGAACGGAACGGTGATTGACCACATTGCAGCGGGGCAGGCGCTGAATGTGCTGAAGATCCTGGGGATACATGCGAGGACGGAGGCAGCGTTAAGCGTGGTGCTGAACGTGCGAAGCAAGCAGAGGGGCAGGAAGGACATAGTAAAAGTGGAAGACCGGGAGCTTAAGCCTGAAGAAGTTGATAAAATCGCGCTGATTGCACCACATGCAACGATAAACATAATACGGAACTCGGAAGTAATAGCAAAGCATAAGGTTTACCTTCCAGAGTTAATAGAGGGCATTATACGCTGTGCGAATCCCAATTGCATATCCAATGTGGAACGAGAGCCCGTTATATCCAAGTTCATCACGGTGAGCGAAAACCCCCTTCGGTTCAGGTGCTTTTATTGTGAGCGGATGATAGAGGATGTCTCAAGGTATCTGTAAGTAAGGGCCGGTAGATCAGTTGGAAGATCACTCGCTTGGCGTGCGAGAGGCCTCGGGTTCAAATCCCGACCGGTCCATCTAAAATGGCAGAAAGAGAAAGAGGGCCACATCCAACCCTGAGGATTAAAGGGACAAAGAGTCATTCGTTAGTGGGTAGGAAGATCGTTTTAGGTGTTACGGGCTCTGTCGCGGCAGTAAGAGCGTTTGAACTCGCACGCGAATTGATACGTCATGGTGCAGATGTCTATAGCGTGATGAGCAAAGCGGCGACCGAGATAATTCATCCTTATACTCTTCATTACGCCACGGGGCACGAAGTGATAACGAAATTGATGGGGGATATAGAGCATGTAGAGTTTCTCGGTATGGAGGGCTCGGCAGACATCTTTATCATCGCACCGTGCACGGCAAATACGCTCAACAAAATAGCTACGGGCGTGTCGGATACACCCGTGACGATTTTTACAACCACTGCGTTCGGCTCTGGCATTCCCATTATGATCGTGCCCGCAATGCACGAGTCTATGTATAATAGTCCGGTTATCGTGGAGAACCTTGAGAAGTTACGACGGCTTGGTGTCACAGTCTTAGGGCCGAAAATCCAAGAAGGGCTTGCGAAAATCGTTTCGATTGATGAGATCGTTCTCACAACTGAACATATACTTTCACCCAAGAACCTTGCAGGGAAACGCATTCTCGTAACAGGCGGTCCCACCGCCGAGCCGATAGATCCTATACGGATATTAACCAACAGAAGCTCAGGTCGAACAGGGATTGAGATAGCAAAGGAAGCGTATAAACAGGGTGCTGAGGTCACACTCGTGCACAGCAAAGAGCTGAATATGATGGGAATAAACGAGCTTAAGGTGGAGACTGCACGTGAAATGGTTGATACATGCATGAATGAGCTTCGAAACGGCTATGACGTACTTATTTCATCAGCCGCTATCGCGGATTTCACGGTTGATCCAGCAGACGTGAAAATCTCCTCTGGCGGGGATTTACATCTGCATTTCACGCCTACCAGAAAATTAATAGAAGCAGCAAGGAACGAATTCCCGGAGCTTGTTATCGTGGGCTTCAAAGCGGAGACGAACGTTTCCGAGGATGAACTGATAAGACGCGCACGGGCGAAGATGGAGCAGTATAACCTTGAGATGGTCGTTGCCAACGACATAGGCAAGGGGGGAATGGGAACGGAAGAGAACGACGTTTACATATTAAGAAAAGGCTCTGAGGAGGTAAAGCACGTGAACGATAAGAAAAGAATCATTGCCGAGGAGATCGTGAACGAATTGGCAAGCCTTCTGCAAGTGAATTGGAAAGAAATTAAAACATTGGAGGAATTTAGAAAAATACAAAGGAATGAAGAAGGATATATAGTTATAACCGATAGTGCATTCACTAACAAAATACATGAGCCTTCATGCAGTTTTGTTAAAGAAGAATATTTTGAGGAAAAGGTTATTAGAAACAGGTGCAAAAATGGTCATTACTACTGGGTTAATAATGTTAGATTTGCTAAAGAACAATGGAAAGCTGATCCTTGTCCTATTTGTAATCCCCCATAATAGCTTTATAAACCCATTTATTATAGTGAAGGGAAAGGTGATATAGAAATGAGAAAGATTGCAATATTAATTATCGCAATAATATTAGCTGGACTTGCAGTGAGCTTCTTTGTGCAAGGGTGTGAACTGAAGCCATACAAAAAATGGATTGTCTACTACCACAAAGAAAAGGTGTGCCAGTGGACTTACAGTGCTTATTTAATCCACGACACAGACAATGATACTTTCAAAACGTGTATTCAAATTGAAGATTCTGCGATTACATACAGATCACCTGACAAGTGGGATTGGCAGAACGATACAATAATATGTTGTCCGGCAGGTAGAATTGATGATCCGAGTTTTGGAGCGGGCGAGAGTACGACAGACGCAACATTTTCTAATTTTTATGAAATTCAAACAGTGAACTCTACAATTCACACATACTTCAATGGATCAAGAGCACATGTAAAAGTGGTTACAGAATGCGGTGGTTATACACTTGCACACCGGGTTGGTCAGTACTATAGAGGAGATCCCGTGTATCTTACGTCGGATGACTGCTATTTGATTTCATTATTGTGTGTTATAGCATTGTGCTTTATAGGAATAGCCGCAGCATTTATGGGGAGAAAAACATAGGGATCATGATTAGGAGAAAGATTTTGACAAATTCCTATAACGAAACTGTGAATTTAGCCATGGGAACTATAATTAGACCTTTTAAATCTTTGTAGTAAGTGAAGCAAACGGCTTCAGAAAGGTTTAGAAATGCTGATATCCCTTCATTTCAATCATTTCCTTCTCGTCGCCTTTTTTACAATAGATGCTTTCCTCCGGCGGCACTATTTTACCGATAATGCTCATTTTCACTTCTCGCTTCAGCTTGTTCATCAATGTTTCATTTTCTAACGCTTGTGAATCAATCGTAAAGAGCAATTCGTAATCGCCACCGTAATAAAGCGCAAGCTCTCTCCGTTCTCTTTTTGATATGTTCGGGGCCTCGTCATCTCTTATCTTCTCGCTTAGTACCGGCACGTTAGCCTCGTACAATTCAGCACCGACGTTACTGCTTCGTGCGATTTCAGCTACTGAAATAGCGAGCCCGTCACTTATGTCAATCATTGAGGTTGCCACGCCGGAGTTTGCAATGACAATGCCTTCTTTGACTCGTGGCTGTGGCTGAAACAGCGCCTTTTTCGCTATCTCTTCAATGCGCTTTGGCACTTTCAGCTCGTTGTTTATCACTTTTAAAGCGAGCGCTGCGTTTCCCAGCGAACCGGTCACGCATAGTAAGTCCCCCACGTTTGCCCCTGCCCTCCTTATTGGATTGTTTGCAAATCCAAGGCACGTTCCGGTTAAGATCAGCTCTCTGCTCTTCGTAATGTCTCCGCCAACGACAGCGGTATTGTAGGAAGAGGCGCATTCTTCTATTCCCGCCGCGAGTTCGTCCGCAAATGATGCCTCGGTCTGTGCAGGGATGCCCATCGCGATAGTGAACGCAAAAGGGTGTGCGCCCATCGCGGCGATATCACTCAGATTAACGGCAACTGCGCTCCAACCCATTTGGAAAGGAGTGATACCCGGTGGAAAGTGAGTAGATTGCTGTAACGTGTCTGTAGTCACGATGAGATACCGATAAGCTCCTTTTCCCTTCTCTATATCAATAACGGCGCAATCGTCCTCACCAGCGCCCACGGTTACGAGCTCTTTGTCCACCCGAATTTTTTTTGTTATTATTTCTATTAATCCTCTCTCGCCGAGTTCTTCTATTTTCATCACTATTATTATTATTTCTTTTCGTACACGTTTTCTTTTTTCTAAAAAAAGAAAAACTGTTGTTATGAAAGAGATACTGAAAAAAGT
>JAUWQN010000066.1 GCA_030611045.1 Methanosarcinales archaeon | reverse complement strand
CATTCGTTATAACCTTATCGGCTTTTTCCATCGCTTCCTCCATACCCCACCTTTTCTCTCGTTCCTCGCGCTCTTTAAATTCCTCGATATTTAACAAATCATCTCCCCTACCACGGGTTTTTATTCGATTATACCTAAGGGTAAGCGGTGCCTCGATCCTCACAAGAATGAAATCAGTACCAAATTCTTTTTTGAACGTTTCTACTTCTGCTATGCCTCTTATTCCATCTATCACGATGATAGACTTTTTTGCTCTTTTCCCCTCTTTGTCCGTTATATCCTGTATATCCTTTATACGCGGGATGCACCGCCTTGCAATTGCATCCATCCCTTCCAGCTCTCGCAGCTCATTTGCAACTCTGCCTGCATTTGCGTCACTTAACGATAGCTTTCGCCGTTGTAACTCCGCCCGTATCACGTCTCCCATCGTGAGGATAGGAATGCTCATCTCCTTTGCGACTGCTGCTGCAATGGTCTTTCCCGCTGCAGGTGCACCGACAAATGCTAATATCTGTATCTCTCGCGTAGCCACTTTTCCGCAGCTCCTCGCGCAAGCCTTCGCTCTACTGAGGCATAAAATATGTTTACAACACTGAGTAAGTCCCCTCTATTCACTACCCCGTCGCATATCGGGTGAAAAAGGGCTTCATCAATAACTCGCCTTTCCTCTACATTCTTCGGCTCTCCAACCGCTGCCAGCGAAGATACTATACCAAGTGCGTGTCGCATCATGTTGCAGGGTAAGACCATCGCCTTTGGAGGTAACTCTATTTCTTCTATCTTTATGTTCACGAGTTCGTTTTTCTTCACTTCTTTATCCTCCTTTGCGATGAGCATTTCCCATTCGCCATGCGGACCGACGGTGAAGCCATAGCTGAACGCCTCTAACTCCTGCTTCTCTGTCTCGCCACCGATTTTATCCTTACAGTAAACATAATTTATTTTTGTCATGTTATTGAATTATACTATAAACTAACTCTTTTTAAGTTTTCTTCTTGATGCGCTCTAACTGTTTGTCCCAATACTCGTCCATAACTTTTGATTCTTCTGATTCCTCGAATACAATCTCGCTTTGTTCCGATTTAGATATTACACCAATGTAATTCCACATAACACTCTGCCATTCGTTTTCGGTCAACCCCCGGCCAATCGCCTGTTCGATAATCTCCCGATTCAGAACAAGTTTTTTGTCCCCACGTATCCTAATCATCATTCCGAAGTGGACGAAAGTTGCATTGTTATCCTCGTTATCTTTGCAAACAGCCCTTGCAACAAGCATGTTTGCTGGAACAGCCTCAAGAAAAACGGTTACCATTGATCGCCACCCATATCTGAAAAATTCCCAAATACAAAATCCCAACACTACCAATCTCGCTCATTCTCTTTTTGTTTTATTAATTATTGCACTCGAGATAATTATAATCTCTTGGGCTTCCTGCAAATCTTTTTCGATAAAAACCCTCTCCCGTATATCATATATTTTCTCTTCTTTTGGATTTGAAAATTGGGATTGACTTTGGATTTGGTAGTATTTGTCATTGGATTTTTTCATTCTGATTTCTCCTATAAATCACTTCCTCTCCCGCTTCCCGGGTTCTGATTCTGACTTCTTTTAGGTCTGCGGTGTGGTGTGCACAAGCTGCGAGTTCGTTCAGCTCCTCGCGACTGAACACCTCAGCCTCCTTTATTGCTCGATCTGGAGCATGTTCAGCTCTCCCTTGCTGTATGACATACGGGCAGTATGCGGCACCTGCTTCTTCAATTTCTTTTGCTATGCACTTCACTTCCTCTGCGCCAACAATATTTTTGAATACGACTGTTATCAGTTCAAGGTCTATGTTTGCACGAATACAAACATCGAGCGTTTTTTGTACTCTTCTTGCTACCCCGGAGACTTTTGTTAGTTTCTCGTACAGTGTTCCATCTGATAGTGGTGCCTTAATGTCAAGGAAGATTTTATCAATGAGATTGTTTTTCAGCATATGTTCTACAACTGCGGGATAAAACCCATTTGTCTGCACGGCAACGGATAGCGAGTGCTTCTTTGCAAATCGTGCAATTGCTTCTATTGCGTGGGGTTGCATGAAGGGTTCACCTCCGGTGAGAACCACAGCATCTATAAAATCTTTGTTCTTTATTATGTCTGCTTCTATTTCTTTTATCTCAACGTAGTTCGAGCCCTCTAAGAGGTCGTGATTATGGCAATAGATGCATCGTAGCGGGCACCTCCTAAGGAATATCACCAGTGCTGCTTTTCCGCGCCAGTCAATGGTAGAAAAGGGAACGATGCTACCAAGGTTTATTTTTACTTGTGCCATGATCCACTTATAAAATCTCAAATCCAAATAAAAAGGGTTTAAAAGTAATCTCCCACTCGCTCGATCGCCCGTGCAACGAGTTCAGCGCATTTATCAAGGTCTCGTAAGCTTAACAACTCCACAGGCGTGTGAATATACCGTGTAGGAATGCTGACGACGCCAGTAGGTATGCCGCCCTTCGTGAGATGTATTATACTCGCGTCAGTATTGCCACCATCAGCTACGCTGAGCTGGTATTCTATATTATACTGAGATGCGGTCTCTTTAAGCCATTTTAATACTGAAGGAGGCGTTATAATACCACGACCAGAGGCATCGGATACGGTAATTACCGGGCCTTTTTCTACTTCTACCGGACTATCCTTCTTCTCTATTCCTGGATGTCCTCCTGCTACGTCAACATCAGTTGCGATTGCAACGTCAGGACTGAGTGCATAAGCGGTAATTCTCGCGCCTTTCAGCCCTACCTCCTCCTGCACTGTTCCCACTGCATACACCTCAAATTCGGTATTTGCCCTTTTTAGTGCTTCTATCATCATTACAACGCCTGACCGGTTGTCAAACGCTTTACAGGTAACTCTGTCGTTTTCGAGGTCTACAAAGTGCCGGTCTGTAGTGACGGGTGTTCCAATAGAAATACCCATCTGCTCTACTTCTTCTTTGCTACGAGCGCCTACATCGATGAACATATCTTCAGCTTTGATTACCTTCTCTCTCTCTTCCTTCTTCATTACATGGGGTGGCTTCGAGCCGATGACACCGTACAAACCGCCCCCCTCCGCGTGCACAATCACCCGTTGATTGAGCAGCGTTTGCTCAAACCAGCCACCTATGGTTGAGAAGGTTATGAACCCTTCGTCATTTATATGCTTCACCATAAGCCCTATCTCATCGATGTGCGCAGCAATCATAACAGAAGGCTTTTTACCTCGCTTCGTAGCTATCAGATTGCCCAACCGATCAATTTTTATTTCGTCTACATACCCCTCCAACTCTACCTCGAGTATGTTCCTTATCTCCCCTTCGTAGCCTGAGATGCCATGTGCCTCGGCCAATTTCTTCAGCAGTTCTTTTAGTTCAGCCATTTTGAAAAAATCCCGCCTCCCGGATTTGAACCGGGGACAGCACGGTGTCCGCGCGCGGTAATAAGATCTTCGGGAGGTGATCTAAATACGCTACACTACAGCCGCGCACTCTTCCACACTGAGTTAAGGCGGGTTGAATTATATTTTAATATAAAAGTATAAATAGTCATCCACTCCTCAGGGTATCATAATTTTGGTAAAGCTTTTTGCTTGCAAAAAGGTTTGTCAATAACTCAACGTCCACCTCTTCCCCTTCTTCTATTATCTCCTTCCCCTTCTCCATGAAAATGTAACCATCGGCCTTTGCCAGCGTTGTGATTGCACCAGAGCCAGTGAGAATAGGATAAGCAATAATGGATACTTCTTCTGGCTTTTTCGCAGAGACGAGATTGACAAGTACGTATTCATTTCGTCCACGCTCGGAGAAGATTCTTTGCGCAGCCTTAGCCTTTATTCTCTTCTCCTTTCTTCTCACGCCTTTTTCATGATTTTGTACGGGGATGCCCGATATAGTGCGGAGCAAAGGAGCAACAAAAAGGTTGAAGGTAACCAATGCAGATGTTGGATTCCCTGGCAACCCGAAAAAAGGCGTTCCCTGGAGAGTGCCGAAGATGAACGGTTTTCCAGGTTTTATGTCAACACCGTGCACGAGTATCTCGCCAAGCTCTTCTATCACTTTGGGTAGCAGGTCGCCAACGCCCGCAGAGGTTCCACCTGAGACAATTATAACGTCAACACCCTTTTCCAGCGACTCGTTTAGCCTCTCGGATATGTCTTCGGTGTTATCACGGGCAATTCCAAGGAAATAAGGGCTGCACCCGCATTCACGAACTGAATCGCTGAGTGCCTGTGAATTAACATCATAGATCTTCGCAGGTTCAAGGTCTTCTCCAGGCGCTATCATCTCATTACCCGAGGATATGATTGCCACTGTCGGTTTTTTATAGACAGCCACTTCGTTTAGCCCACAAGCAGCCAGGACACCGGTCTCACGTGGCGTAAGCGTAGTCCCACGCCTTACTATTCGCGCCCCACGGTTTATATCCGAGCCTGCAAGCATGATATTTTCACCGGGAGCAACTGGTTTGTATACCTTCACCTTTTTTGTCTTTTTCCCTGCGGCACCATCTGCATATTCAGAGGTATTTTCGACTTTTACCGTAGCGTTTGCGCCCTTTGGAAGTGGTGCACCGGTAGATATGCCCATGCAATAGCCTTTGTCAACGTATTGCGAAGGAGATTCGCCAGCAGATATAGAGCCAGTTATAATCAAAGAAGCAGGGTTATTTTCATCGGCATAGAACGTATCAGAGGCTACAACTGCGTAGCCGTCCATGGTTGCCCGGTCAAACGGGGGGACATTAAGAGCAGAGAAAACATCGGCAGAAACAATTCTACCGAGTGCCTCGGCTACTTTCACCTTCTCTACCGATGCGTCTGTCTTTGCTCTTGCCTCTTCAACTTCTGCGGCGACACAAGCGATTATCGCGTCTACTTCCTTCTTCTCGGTTATCTCTAAGAACTGCTTTCCCATCAAACTTTCTTAAAAAGAAAAAAAGAAAAAAGCTTTGGTCTTTTATTTCGTTGTCTCCACGGGTTCTTCTTTAGATTTAGACTTGCTCTCAGATCGGTATCCCAGAGCCCCGAGCAGCTCTACTGGGAACGGAATGACCACGGTAGTGGCCTTTTCCTCCGTTGCCTCTGTTATCGTTTGTAACATTCGGATGAACAGCCCGCCTTCTTCTTTTTGAAGGACGTTCGCAGCTTCTGCGATCTTCTTCGCCGCCTGGAACTCTGCGTCTGCAGAGATAACTCGAGCTCTTCTGTTCCGCTCTGCTTCTGCCTGTGCGGCCATTGCACGCTGCATCTCTTTCGGCAGTTCAACGTCTTTTATCTCCACGGCAGAGACTTTTATTCCCCAGGGGTCTGTCGCTTCGTCTATTATGACCTGCAATCGTTTATTGAGCTTGTCTCGCTCGGACAGTAATTCGTCCAGTTCCGCCTGCCCTATCACGCCTCTTATTGTGGTCAGAGCGAGTTGAGCAGTGGCATACTGGTATTGCTCTACCTCGGTTACTGCCTTCTCGGGATCAAGCACACGATAATAAACGACTGCGTTCACTTTCGTGGTGACATTATCTTTGGTTATGACCTCTTGCGGCGGGATATCGAAAACAGACACTCGTAAGTCCATCTTTATCATGACCTCGAAGAGGGGTATGATAAAGAACAGTCCCGGTCCTCTCGCGCCGACCAAACGTCCAAGCCTGAAGATTACGCCTCGCTCATACTCTCTCACTATCTTTATCGCAGACGCCAATACAAGTACTACAAAGAATACAATTCCGATTAGCCATTCAAAAGCCATTTTTATATCACCTCTTTCAATTCCATGTTATACTACTATGATTCTATTAGTAGGATATATAGCTTTGTATCTGTATGTAATATCTGCTTGCTGTATGAACATCGCTAAATTTCTTACTGTACAGAGGAAGCACGAAATAGTGTTGTAACCGCATGAAAGAAAAAATGACCGTCCCGGCAAAGCATAAGAGCGGCGCACAGAAGCATTACAAATGCGCTATACTCACGATAAGCACCTCTAAATACTGGAAGAGAGAGAAAGGAAGTGAAGAGGATATCGGAGACCTATCAGGCGAAAGCGCGAAAGAACTCGTGACCAAAAATGGGCATGACGTCGTGTATTATGATGTGCTGCCAGATGAGGAGGATAAAATATATGAAGGCATATCAAAGACCTTGAGCACTGATGCTGAGTTCATTGTCACTTCCGGCGGAACCGGGCTGACGAAAAATGACGTTACCATAGAGGTTGTATCAAAGCTCCTGAATAAGGAAATGCATGGGTTTGGCGAACTCTTCAGGCTGAAAAGTTATGAGGAGATAGGCACTGCGTCTGTATTAAGTCGTGCGATTGCGGGTGTAATAAATCAAAAAGCAATTTTTTGCTTGCCTGGCTCGCCAGCAGCGGTAAAATTAGCAATAACCGAGATAATCATGCCTGAGATAGCGCATATAATGAAGCATGTGAGTGAATAAGTAAACCGTCAAAAGTTTTGTCAACCATAAAAATCACAAGCTCCAAGTACCAAAATCCAAATAATACCATACCAAATCAAAATCCCAATGTCAAACCCCAGAAAATGTTCATTAGTTTTTAGATTTTGAAATTAGGATTGGGGATTTTTCAAGACATAATTTTTGCTGAGCTATTTACAAAAAATTAGATGGGGTCGGTGCGATTCGAACGCACGATCGGCGAGTCTGGAGCCCGCTGCCCTTCCGGACTAGGCCACGACCCCTTTGCATCCTACATTATTTTAGGTACAGTATCATATTAAGTTGTAGTTGCAAAACCATTTCCATATAAATATATGAGATCTATCATGATTGCTTTATACAATTCAGGACTTACCGCGGCAGTTCCCCCCTTGTTCATTCCTTCCAGTTCTATTATTTATTTTATTTTGACTTACTTATATTTTGCTCTTTGCATTTTGCATTGTTTCACTTTCTCTCCCGTCTTAGCACTAAATATGCAACTGATAATAGTCCTGCAATTGCGAAAACTGCTTCGAAGCCCTGAATCAGCGGCTTCTTCGTTGGTGTTGGTGCTACTACGCCCGGATAGTCGCTC
>JAUWQN010000027.1 GCA_030611045.1 Methanosarcinales archaeon | reverse complement strand
TCACAACCGACGTAATTATCTTTTCTTAGTCCTGTATCAATATTGCATCCTGCATCTTGAAACGTGGCATCTATACTATACAAATTCAGAGGTTATATTATCGTTACATCTATCTCAGCGATAGCGAATGAAAAAATCTTTTAAATCGCCTGTATAGTCCTCCCAGGTGACTTCAACTGATGAAACTTTCGCGGGAGGTGTCCCATAATGGCAAAAATCTATTAGCTCCTCCACTTTCGCCTTATCGCCTTCAAATACCGCTTCTACTCGCCCATCTTTCAGGTTTCGCACCCAGCCCTTCACTCCTCGCATATTCGCTTCTTCTCTTGTTGCATAGCGAAAGTAAACACCTTGCACGCGCCCTGTGACAACCACATGTGCTCTTACTTTTGATTCCATTTTCCGCTTAGTCGCTTGCTTGTATTACTTACTTAATGCTCTCAAAAGTATTTATAAATAGCTTAAATATCTATACAAGCTAAATACGAGCCGGTTTAGAGTATAAGATGAAAACAATTGAGATAAAAGTCATTCCCAACTCAAATGAGGAGGCGGTAGTTGAAGCCGAACCATTAGTAGTGCGAGTAAAAGAACCGCCCACAAAAGGAAAGGCTAATAAAGCGGTAGTTAAAGTATTGTCAGAACACTTCAATGCCCGGGTAAGAATCGTTTCGGGTACGAAGAGCAGGCGGAAAATGGTGGAGATAGAAGAACTGGAATAATACGAGATTACTCGTTACCGCGTTTAAACAGAACGTTTTTATGCTGTACAAACAAAGATAAATCTTGAGAGGGATAAACGAAATGGAGAGCGTATTTACTGCAATTTTTGAGAAAGCTGATGATTGGTATATCGGGTATGTCGAGGAATTACCGGGTGCGAACACGCAAGGCAAAACGCTTGAGGAAGCCCGTGAGAATCTCCACGAAGCTATCGAGTTAATTTTACTCTCTAACAGGGAGTTAGCTGAAAAAGCGCGGAAAATTTGTAAAGATTTGGAAGCTCCGCCGCCAAAATGAGTTGCTGTTGCTACTTCGCGAATACATAAAATGTTAGGTGAAAAATGCTCTGCCCACCTTGAAACAGAACGTTTTCATGCTGAGATTCTTAATAGTAAAATCAAGATGCACCTATACGCTTACGATGCAGGGCAGTGTGACCCTAAGAAGTGTACTGCGAGTAAATTAGCACGATTTGGCTTGATAACTTCGGTCAACGTGATGCGAAAGATACCGTATAAAACAATTATGTTGGTTCCAATTGCGGATAAAGCGCTCTCTCCGGCAGACCGAGAATTCACGAATAGTGTAACCGTTTTTGATTGCTCCTGGAAGAAAATAGCCCCTTTTGAGGCGGCATTGATACGCATGAAGAGGAAAAAGCGTGCTTTGCCGTATCTGATAGCGGTCAATCCCGTTAACTATGGTAAACCTTTTATTCTGAGCTCTGCAGAAGCTTTTGCCGCTGCACTGTTCATCCTCGGTGAGAAGGAGCAAGCACACTCTATACTGGAGAAGTTCAACTGGGGAGACGAATTTATGAGATTAAATGAGGACATGCTGCTTGCGTATTCTACGGCAAAGGATAGTACTGAAGTAGTAGAAATGCAGAGAAGATTCATGGAGGTTTAGTAGCTGCCCGGTTTCAAGATGCAGGATGCAGGATACATGATACAGGACTATAATAACTGATATATTCCCAAATCCTAATACATCTGAATATCTAAAATGGCATCCTATCCTCCTCTTTTATCCTGCACCATCATGATGACTTATACAATTACTTAGTTTATAGATAATCGCAATCCGAAAAATGGCCACGTGTGATATAGACGGAGCGAGTAGCGGCAGGAAACGTCGTGTTGTACAATTGAGCAAAGAGGATGCAAAAGATATCGCAGCTCTTTACAAGGCGGTATGGCTAAAAGCATACGATTATCCGAAGGAATGGCGAGAAAAGCGTGCGATAAGTGAGGATAAGGTAAAGAAAGAGGTGGATTCTGGCTATTTCTTCTTCTTCGGTGTTCATGTAAAGGACGAATTGGTGGGCGTTTATAAAGTATCCATAACAGAAAGAGGTTGCTTCGGCGAACAGCAGGCAGTTCTACCAGAATATCAAAACCAGGGTGTGGCGTACGCAATGTATGAGCAGTTTTTGCAGTTCGCAAAAGCGAATAAATGCAAGGTGAATTACGTGAATGTATTAGTGGGTAACGAACCATGTGAGCGAGCAATGAAGCGGTATAACTTTTACAAAACGGGTGAGCCATGGGAGCAAAGTAAGGAAATGCTCGTCCAGACCTATGAGCGGAAGGTGGAGGAAGGGGTATAGCAATCCAATGCAATCAATTGGCCTTCCTTGAAGATACGATATGTATGACATGAAATTCGAGCAGAAGATAAAACAGATAATAGAAGGTGATTTCATAATCCCGTAGTGGATGGATCATTAAAATGGGTGGATGCCGCTATAGAGCACTACAACAAAAAGATAGCTGATGTAAACCGCAGCCAGCACACACGCCTCTTTTTTTCCTAAACTCTTCCTGAACAGAATTAGAATTAGGAAAACGAAGACCGAGAATAAAAGAAAGAAAGCGGATAGCCCTATGTTGCCATGAATGGGAGTCACAGCTAAGAAACTGAAAGGCAAACCTATCCCCACCAGAATATCGAAGATGTTGCTTCCAACTGCGTTAGAAACCGCTAAACTCCCCATACCCTTCCTTGCCGCCTCCACTGACACGAAAAGATCGGGAACCGAGGTCGCGATCGCTAAAATAACCAGGCTGAAAAGCGATTCCGATAAACCTAAAGTATTCGTAACATAAACGGTTGATCTCACCATTATATCAGCACTCAACGCTATACCCACAATCCCTATACCTGTATAAAGAACCGCTTTCTTCGTAGGAACATACTCGAACTCCTCTTTTGGAACGAACTTTCCGTCAATCGCATCCCTGAGAAGCCAGATGAAATAGACAATGTAAAGCAAGAACCAGGTTAGCGCCTCCCAACGTGTCAAAACCCCGTCCATAATCGCCATTATCGTGACTATCACCACGAAGAGGTAGTATGCGCCATCCCTTTTGAGCACTTTCTCATCGAGAACGCATTTTCTTACCCAGAGCGAGAAGGCAAGTAATAAAGATATATTAAAGATCGCTGAGCCAACGATCGTTCCCATACCAATGTCTGGATGCCCTTCCACAACTGAGAATATCGAAGTCCCCATTTCCGGTGTACTGCTTACTATCGCAGCTACAGAAGCACCTACAACTGATTCAGGCACGTTGAAACGTTTAGCAAGAGAGCCTAAACCGCTCACAAAAAAGCCTGTTAGATAGAAAAACGCTATAAAACAGCCTACCAGAGCAAGAAAAGCAACTCCTAACTCGTAGCTCAATCTCTTCACCCACCCCTCTATTTGCTATATATTTTAGTTATATCTTATCTGCTGAAGGTGAAATTTAACCAAAGATAAAACACCACAGAAATATTTATATTAGATATATATTATTTAGAACTTGGCGCGCTCGCCGGAGCTTGTGACTTACATGACTTGCGGGCTCAAATGCTCGGCGCGTATGAATAGCTCCTTTTTACGCTGTCTCTTACCGTCTGATACCTCCACGATGTACGCTCTTCCTCGCTCTCCTTTCACCGTGCCAGTCATGCCGTGGAATCTATGACATGGCATACCTTTATGAACACTTGGGTCTATATGGATATGCACCTGTTCCCCGGATGCAAAGCTTTGAATAGCTCTGCTTATTGGAGACAGCCCTCGCTCCCGCTTTCTCTTGCTCAACTTCTTCCTTGTGTTCTTCCTCTCTCCATGTGAACGTGCCATTTCTTCTGCCTCTACTTACATTAGCAATACACACTTATAATATAAAAATAAACATAATAGTAGGTGTTAGAAATGCTCATCGAGATGCCACGGCATACGGAGATATTTGGCTCCGTGAAAATTCATGAGATGCAGCGTATTTTAAAGATTGATTCCGGTGGCTTTGCAAATCCACGGGCAAAAGACATCCCTTTTGATAAAATCAAAGATATTTTACGGCGTTCTGCTATCATCGTACCCGTAAAGGACGAAAAGATACATTTACTGGATGGCGTTTTAAGAGCTATTCCCTTTGACTGCTCAGTTATTGTGGTGTCGAATAGCAGAAGGGATGCACCAGACACGTACAAGATGGAGAAGGATATGATAAAAAATCTCCACGATTTGACGCAGCAAGAGATGCTTATTGTACACCAAAAAGACCCGGATGTGGGCTTTGCGTTTTATGAAGCGGGATATGACAATCTTCTTGATAAGGATACAGTAGTCAGGGATGGTAAGGCTGAGGGTATGATTATCGGTATGCTGCTTGCGAAATCACTTGGGAAGGATTTCATTGGATTTGCTGATGCCGACAACTACCTCCCTGGTTCTGTGCGTGAATATGTACTGGATTATGCAGCGGGATTCTGTATGGCCGAATCGCCGTACAGTATGGTGAGACTACACTGGAAATATAAGCCAAAGGTGGTGGAAGACAAGCTTTATTTCCAAAAATGGGGCAGGGTAAGCGAGACTACAAATAAGTATATCAATCTTTTAATCTCAACACGCGTAGGATTCGAAACCAGAATTGTGATAACCGGAAATGCAGGCGAGCATGCGCTGACAACAAAGCTCGCGGAGATATTGAGCTACTCGACCGGCTACTCAGTCGAACCCTATCACTTCATCTGTTTGTTTGATGGGTTTGGGTTGGATGCTGAAATTATTACAGATGCAGATGCTGCAAATGCCGGAATTGAGATCTTTCAGATCGAAACACTAAATCCACACATACACGAAGAAAAAGGAGATGAGCATGTTAATAACATGCTGCTTGGCTCACTCCAAACGATTTACCACTGCAAACTTTGCAATGATCATGTACGGTTAAAAGTGCTTGAGGAGCTGGGAGATCTTCTGGAGTTTGATAAGCCAAAAGAGAACATCATAATGCCCCCTATTGGAGAAATTGATACACAAAAATTTGTGGATTTGCTTGAAAGCACTGCAGAAACATTTACAAGGTGTAAACAAGGGACTACCGAGTGTGAAGCGGAAAAGGAAGAGTATTTAGAAGAAAAAAGTGTTCAAACGTTATAGGACAATGAGAAAAGTTCTTTTCACAGACCTCGACGGTACTCTGCTGGATCTCTCCGACTACTCTTACGATGCCGCTCTTCCGGCTCTGGACGCCTTGAAGAAGAGAAAGGTCCCGATTATATTTTGCACGGCGAAGACATTTACAGAGAACGAATATTACCGGAAAACTTTGGGAATAGGTGACCCTTTCATTGTGGATAATGGCGGTGCAATCTTCATCCCCAAGAATTACTTCTCTTTCAAATTTAAATGTGTGGAGAAGAACAATTACTCTGTTATCGCGCTCGGCGCTTCGTATGAAGAGCTAAGAGCAGCCTTAAAAGCAATCAGGGAAGAAACTGCGTTCAAAATAACTGGGTTTGGGGATATGACCGCAGAAGAAGTTGCAAAAGATGCTAATTTGACCGTAGATGAGGCGAAACGTGCAAAGAAGAAGGAATACAACGAGAGTTTCATTTTTGATGAACCGGAAGAGAAAGAGGCAGTTTTGTTCGAGAAAATCAGAGAGAAAGGTTTTGCTGTTACTCACGGAGGACGATACTACAACATTCACGGGAAGGACGCGGACAAAGGTAAAGCAGTGAAGATTCTCACGGGGCTCTTCGAGAAGGAATATAGAGTAGTGGAGACTATAGGTGTTGGAGATAGCAGGAATGATATTCCGATGTTGAATGCGGTGGAGCAGCCAGCTCTGGTAAAGAACAAAAAGGGCACATGGCTTGATATTTCTCTGCCAAACCTTTATAAGGCGAAGGGCGAGGGACCTGAAGGCTGGGTTGAAGTCGTGGAAAAGTTTATAAGTAATAAGTGAGTTTGTAGTGGAATGAAGGCTATGGCCAAGAAGAAGGCAGAAGAGAAGGATACGATTTACCTTGTTCCACACACGCATTATGATGCCATCTGGTCCTTCACGAAGGAGGACTATTTCTACATCAATATGCTGCTCATTCTGAAAGAGGTGGCTGAGCTTCTTGAAAAGACCGATTTTAAGTTCCTCATAGAACAAACCTTTCTGCTGGAAGAGTTGGAGAGGCGGTACCCGGAGCTATTCACAAAGATCACGAAGCAGATCAAAGAAGGCAAGATAGAGATTGCTGACGGTGAATACCTGATGGCAGACACAATGCTTCCGGATGGAGAAACACTGATAAGAGAAATCCTGGTTGGTAAGAGATACGTAAAGGAGAAGTTCGGGGTTGATGTTCCGGTAATGTGGCAAGCAGACAGTTTTGGCTTGAATGCTCAGCTCCCGCAGATATACAAAAAATCGGGATACAAATATGTTGCATTCCGAAGGGGAATACCGGAGAACAAACCTACGGAATTCCTGTGGGCGGGATTGGATGGAACAAAGATTTTAACACACTGGATGCCCTTAGGATACAGAGCAGGATTGGACCTGGACCTGGCAAAGCTGGAGGAGAGCTATGAGAAACTCAAGGCTGGAGCGGCGACCTCTCAGATCTTGATGCCTTCCGGTAGTGGAGTTACAATGCCGCAGCCTGAAACACCTGATGCTGTGAAGGCGTGGAATGAGAATAACGGGGAAAAAGCGTTGATGAAGATTGCAACGCCACTGGAATTCTTTGAAGCTCTGGAGGAAGAAGCAAAAGACATGAACCTTGCGGTACGGAATGGCGAGATGTATTCAGGTAAGTATTCCGAGATTTTTCCTGATTGCTGCTCGAGCAGGATGTGGATAAAGCAGGGGCTTTGTAACTACGAAAATTGGTTGACTTGTGTCGAGCGATGGGGTGCACTATCCTCACTACTGAATAGTTACTATCCTTCTGATGAGCTGCGAGAGAGTTGGCGAAAAATCTTGTTCGTTGCTTTTCACGATGTAATTCCTGGAACAGGGATGGACCGTGGTTACGATGAAGTGAAACAATACCTGAGCTTCCTCAAGACCTACATGCTCACCCTCTGCCCTCGCATATTCTCTCTAATAATAGAGAAAGAATCTAAGGATGGAGGTGGGAGAGCTGTAAGCGGAGATATAATTGTATTCAACTCACTCTCATGGGAAGTTAAGAACTGGTTAGAGATGGATTTGAATTTTGAGAAGGGGGAAGAGGTAGCGATTGGGGGGTTGAAAAGTGATAAAGAGGAAATAGGTGTTGAGGTCATACGTTTTACGAGGTATGATGATGATTCACTGAAATACGTGCGAATAGGATTTGTCCCTACGGTTCCAGCGCTTGGATATAAGGTGTATAAAATCCTTGAGCGTGAACCTCGCCGTTATCCTTTTGACCCCGAGTTTATCATGATACGGGGGAACACCATCGAAAACAGGTTCTTTGGGGTTGAAGTGGACCCTACCACGGGCTTGATTGACGTGCTTCAGAAGGGTGAGGCAGCATGCAGTACAGCTTGTAAAGCGAATGAACTCGTGCTCGAGGAAGAAACAGGAGATCTTTACTATCACAGGCAGAAGTTATGTGTCCCCTTGAAAACCGAAACAGGAGAGGGAGTGAAGTATGGTGCATTCAGGATGAAGAATTTTCACATAGATAAAAGCCCTTTGAGACGGGTTATCCACGTCGAGAGCAATTATTACTCCTTGCGATGGCCGTACCGATTGACGGAAAAAATGGAACCACGTATATGGCGACATAAATTCCTGGAGTGCGCAAAAAAAATAGTTGTATACAGGGACATTCCCAGAATAGATTTCGTCACGACTGTGGTGGACAAGCATCCGAGGGCACGGCTCAGGGTCCGGTTCTCCACAAACATAAAATCTGATGATTATGTCTGTGGTACTCAATTTGGCGCTGTTTCTCGCCATAAAAGCGAAATTAGATGCGCTCAGGAAGAAGAGGGAGAAAAATGGGTTGAAGAACCCCGTGGTGTATATCCCTCGCTAAGGTGGCTTGATTATTCTGACGGAGAGAAGGGGTTAACCGTAATTCATAGGGGAATACCGGAGAATGAGGTAAAAGATGGGGGCGTTTATTTAACACTGCTCAGAAGCGTTTCAATGCTCTCCTCTGATGGTAAGACAGGTCCGGCAATACCGGTTCCCGAAGCACAAGAGTTTAAAAAATACGTATTCCACTATTCTATTCATCCACACGAAGGAGATTGGCGGAAAGCGGCATCCTACAAGCATGCTCTTGAGTTCAACACTGATTTGGATGCAATGCAGATACCGAAAGGTGTAAAACTTCCTTTGAAACGGTCTTTTCTGAAAATAGATCCAGAAAGTGTGATTCTATCCGCGCTGAAAAGGGCAGAGGATGAAGATGGCGTTATTCTAAGATTCTACGAGACGAAGGGAAGAGAAACGGATACTGAAATAACTCTGTTCAGAGAGCCAAAAGAAGTCAAGGTGGTGAACATGCTGGAAGAAGAGGACGAAGAAGTGGCAAAAGAGCTGAAGCAGGAAGGTAAGAGAATAACATTGACGGTAAACCCCTTTGAGATAGTTACGTTGAAGCTGAAGTTCTGATACGTAGAATAGAAGAAGAAGGAGATTTAATTCATGATTTATGCTGCTCTGCAGTTGCACAGGTCACGCTTTATACTGACATAAATGCTAATGTGGCGACTATTTCAAGTATATCTCATCAGCATCAAAATTTGATTTGCCGAGATCAAAACGACGCGAAGCTCGCTCATGAATACAAAACATTAGGAGTAGATGCTATCTTCATCTTAGCGGCACATTTTTATGAGCAATCGAAGCGGTACGGAAACTAAATAAAAATAGAGCTTTGCCAATTGCAAGAGCGGTTGAAAACAATCTGTTTGTACTTAAAGCCAATGCTGTTGGCTCGAATAATGAGAAAATTAGTTTAGGTGGAAGCATGATTGTAGATCCAAACGGATGTATCGTACACGAATCCAGCGGTTTCAATTCTACTGGAATTTCGTAAACGAGTTCAAAAGAAGAACTACGCCCGCAATGTTGGAATGATTAACCGACCGCCTATAGACTTGGCACGGATTTCTTTGTCTCCATTAACTGTTACGGATCAGGACACTACCTATTTTTACAAAATGAAAAAGTTTATTAGCCCCAAATCGCTTTGTTCTTCCGCCTTTTTTCACCTAAAAAGCGAAGCGGATAAGCCTGAGGACCCAAAGCCATGAATATATATATTACATTCCGTTAGTGATCGATAACGTATTTATACATGTATTGTATAGTGATATTTAATCATGTTTTCGTTAGAAAAGAAGATCCTATGCCTTTTGTTGAGAGAGGGGGAAGTACCGGTAGAAAAGCTAATAAAAATACTCAGGAACTTTAAAGAGTCTGAGGCGTCAGTAAGAACCTCTTTATCGAGATTAAAGAAGGGAGAATTTGTAGAAAGTAGAAAGAGCGGTAAAAAAGCGTCATATTCCCTTACTGACCTCGGAAAGGATACAATAACCTTAAAAGAATACAAGCTGCTCATGCGTGAGAGGAACTGGGATGGTCTGTGGCACATCGTAACCTTTGACATACCTGAGAAATTCAGGTACAGCAGGGATATTTTGAGAAAGATGCTTCTTTCACTGGGTTATGGAACCCTCCATTCCTCTGTTATGATCTCCCCATACGATAGGGGAGAAGAGATAAAGGAGACAGTGAGTGAATACGGAATTGAAGATTATGTCGAGTTTTTTACCGCAAAATACGAGAGTAACAAAGATATAAAGGATTTAGTGCCAAAAATATGGGATCTTAAGTGGTTGGAGAGGCAATACAAGAAATTTATCTCGACTTACAAGCATGAATTGGAAGAACTAAAAAAGAAAGTGGAAGAAGGGGATGGCATAGACCCAAGCTATGCATTCTTGAAGGGAATTGAATTGAATGAATACTTTTCACGCATTATTTCTGTTGATCCTCATCTCCCATGGGAGCTCCTCCCAGAGGAGTGGATAGAATTTGAGGCAGAGCGAGTATGCGATGAATATCTACAATTTTTGGATGATTTGGAGAAGGAAAAATGAGAGAAGGAGTTCTGGTAAAGCCTTATGAAAGATTGGAAAAAGAAGAGGTGGATAGGATACACGAAGCTTCCCTTTCCATTTTAGCGGATCCTGGGATACTAGTGCATAACGGAGAAGCGTCGAAGATATTCGAGGACAACGGAGCGGATGTTTCAGCACACGACGGTTATTGGCAAGTGAGTATTCCAGAGAGGCTTGTAGAGGAATGTGTAAAGAAAGCACCTTCAGTAATAAAATTAGGTGCAAGGAACAAAGAGAACAATCTGATTATAGACGGCAAAGAGCCAAGGGTGCGATTTGGCACTGGTTCGGAGACAAACGTAATTTTAGATATGGATGTGGAGGATTTTGTAAGCAAGAAATCAGGAATTGAGAGGCAATTTCCGGTTTTCCAGCGGAGGCGAGGGACTGTTCAAGACCTCTGCCAGTCAGCGCGTTTGTGTGAGCATTTGGGGAACATTGATTTCTTTATCCGAAACGTGAACATACAGGATGAGGACATTACCGCTGATAACAAAGACGTGAATAAGGTCTATGCCTCATTGAACAATATAACGAAGCACGTTATGGCGGGATTAACGAATACGAGCAAATTGGATGACGTAATAGAGATGGCAGAGCTTATTTCTGGAGGTAGAAAAGAGCCGATAATATCTTTTATCGCTTGCGTGACGAAGAGTCCTCTGCAATTTGTCCGCGATAGCACGCAGAACTTGATAGAAGTAGCAAGGCGGGGCTATCCCGTGGTGATTTCAGTTTCACCGCAGGGGGGTTCCACAGCGCCCATTCAAGAGGCTGGAATGGTTGCACAGCAGAATGCTGAGATTTTAGCTGGAGTGACACTCAGCCAGTTGGTGCGTGAGGGAACCCCGGTATTCTATGGCAGTAATCCGCTTCGCGTGCGGATGGATAACCTGGACAATATGTACGGTGCTCCAGAGACAAACCAATATTACATAGGTGGCGTTCAAATGGCTAAATACTATGGCATACCGTGTTATTCGGCTGCGGGTGTTGGGGATTCCAAGTTTCCGGGAATAGAAGCTACGGCGGAAAAGATGATGTCTCATCTATTTAGCTCACTCACCGGTGCTCAATACGTGCATTACGCATTTGGATTGCTTGAAGGGACGAATACTCTCTCTTTTGAACAACTTATACTGGATGACCTGCATGTAGGGTTTTGTAAATCAATGTTAAGGAAGCAGAATATAGAAGTGGAGTTGAGAGACAGTTTGGAAGAGATCAGAGAAGTAATGGGGACATCACACAAGATGTTCACTAGATATGCGAGGAAATATATGCGTTCGGGTGCGTTCATTCCATTCTATTCGTTTGGGGGGGACGGGAATGAAACTTTGATACGTGTGAGAGCGAGGAAAGAAGAACTACTTTCTACTCAGGTGGATGAGATTCCAGAGGATATAAAGAAAGAGCTATTCCCGAAATTTGACGTTTTGGAAAGGATAAGATGAGGAGGCGATAAAAATTTCAGAAGAACTATTTGCGAAGATAAAAGAGAACGTGATAAAAGGAAGGAGGAATAAGGAAGACGAGGACCTCGAAGGAGGAAGCGTTGGAGAACCGGGGGTGACGGAATTAGTAGAAGAGGCATTGAAGGGGAAAATTGAGCCTAAAAAGATAATAGAGAGTATTAACGATGCAATGGTAACGGTGGGCAAGAAATTCGAGACGGGTGAATACTTCGTTCCAGACATGCTGGCGTCGGCAGAAGCGGTATCTGTGGGTATAGATGTTTTAGAACCACACCTTTTGAAAGGCGGAAAAACGAAGGAGAAGTTTGTTGTTGCCACGGTAGAAGGTGACATACACGACATCGGGAAGAACATATTCGCGATGATGCTAAAAGGTGCAGGGTTCGATGTGATAGACCTGGGTACAGATGTCTCTGCGGATGAGATCGTTAAGACAGTAAAGAATGAGTACGCAGAGATTATAGGCATAGGACTTTCTACTTTGCTTACCACGACGATGGGAAATATGGGAGTGGTAACAGAGAGATTAAGAGCGGAAAAGCTGGAGAAAAACGTTTTAGTTGGTGGAGTAGCGGTTTCAAAGGAGTATGCGGATGAAATCGGTGCTATTTACTGTGATGATGCTTTTGAAGGCGTTGATAAAGCTAAGGAGTTGATAAAAAAGGGCTGATGGTAGTGGATGTGAAAGACGTGTATGATGATGCGATAAGAAGTGGAAGATATACGCATGGGAATGGGATGATAGGGAAATACGATAATGTAAGGGTCTTGTGGGAAGATGAGATAACGAGGTTTGCTGTGAAGCCGTGTATCCAGAGATTATTAAGGGAAAAGGATAAAGTAAGAATGCTGGACATGGGGTGTGGATACGGAGACGGATATGAGTTGTTGAAGGGTATAAGAGAAAATGAAAGCACCAATTACGAGTATTTGATTCCCGAGGGGGGTATAGACTATAAAGGTTTTGACATCAACGAGAGTTTTATAACGGAAGCAAGGGGAAGATATAAGGGGCATAAAAACATGTCTTTTGAAGTTGCAAGCTTCAGCAACGGTTTTCCCTTTAAAGACGATGAACCATATGATATTTACTTCACATCTTATGGCGCGATGTCGCACAATGGAAACGAAGAAAGTGTGAGGCTGTTAGCAGATGTCGCGGAGCACAGCAGTAATAATAATGGTAAGAGCGTTGTTATTTGCGATTGGCTGGGGAGATATTCTTATGAATGGCAGAGTTTATGGCAGGATAGGGTGGACCCGAATCCAGGAGAAGAAGATTGGGTAGATTACAGGATTTCGTATTTCGGTGACACGGATGTCGAGAGTTTCCCCATGAGGATGATGAGCAAGGATGAAGTAGAAGCGGTGGTGAAAAGAGCGAATGATATTTCATCAAGGAGAATAAGGATAGGAGGTTTCATTGACAGGTCTATTTTAGTTGGTAGACACATGGAGACTGGCGACTACAACAGATACTGTGTGCCAATACGGAGAATGGTGAACTCGCTGTTTGAGCGGAATGTCGTAACAGATTTAGAGCAACTGTTGATAGACTATAACAAGAAAGAGGGTGCTGACTTCAATAGGTTGAACAGATTCTTTGAGGAGTTTTGTATGCGCTGGAATAGCGTGATAAGCTATACACACGAGTTGCTTTCTCCAGATAGTAGAGTAGCAAGCCCGTGCTTGGAAGCGGAAGAGAAGATAGCAGAAATCGTGGATAGCGAGGCGTGGGTGGAGACTAGCAACCCACGAGCTAACCTAATAGAGCCGCAACTTGGTTATTTGCTAAGGCAGCTTGAAGTGGACTTGCAAGAGGGTGTTGGTGCTGCTCACGGCTTCATCGCCATACTGGATGTAAGTTGAGCGACACGTACCTACTTAAAATTCTGTAGAGAATTACTTAAAGCTACTGGATGTTTAGTAATTACTGAGGTGCTTATGCTGGTCATCAGTGAAAGGATTAATCAGTTAATAAAGAAAGTAGGAGAAGCGATAAAAGCACGAGATAAGACTTATGTTCAGGAATTTGCGAAGGAACAGATAGAGCGCGGAGCGGGTTGCTTAGACATCTACGTAGAAGATGCAGAAGGGATGAAATGGGTAATAGAGACGATAAAAGAGGTTATGGATGTCTGCATCTGTATAGACACAACGGAGACTGATATTTTAAAAGCTGCTCTTTCTGTATGCGATGGTGATAAGGATAAGACGATAGTTAACTCGATAGATTTAGGGAAGAGGTTGGAGCCCTTTCTGAACCAGATAAAAAAGCATGGCTGTGAATGCGTGGCACTGGCAATAGATGAAAAGGCAGGAATCCCAGATTCCGCGGAGGGTCGATTAGAAGTATGCAAGAAGATTCTTGATGCGGCTTCAAAAGGAGGAATAGAGAAAGACAAGATATATTTCGACCCTCTGGTTTTGCCTGTATCGGTAAATAGCGAGAATGGATTGATAGCGCTGGAGACCTTAGAGTTATTGAAGCAAAAAGGGATGAAAACAACAATTGGGCTGACGAATATATCTCAAGACCTGCCAAATAGAGGTTTATTAGAGGCTGCATATCTCGTTTCATGCCTCAGATATTTGGATGCGGTTATGCTGGATCCGACAGATAAGCAGGTGAGCTCCATGTTGAAGGCAGGGGAAGCGGTTTTGGGACTGGATAAGCGTTGCCGTCATTACTTACGTGATTACAGGTGAAATAATGGCAAGAGAGATAAAGAAAGGCTTCTCGGGGGGGCAATACAAACCGCTCTCAGCCTATGATGTGGGAAGGATACACGAAACCGCGTTCAGGATTTTAGAAGAGATTGGTGTTCGGGTGGAACTGAAAGAGGCGTTAGATATCTTCGAGCGTGGTGGAGCGAAAGTTGATCGTGGAGAGAAGATAGTGAAGATTTCCTCTGAGTTAGCAGAAGAGATGGTGGACTCAGCGCCTTCAAAGATTGTTTTAGGTGGTCGGGAGAAGGAAAACGATCTCGTGCTCGAGGACACGCGTGTACACATGGGAACTGGCGGTGCAGCACTGAATGTTATTGATATGGACAGCGGGAAAAAGAGAAAAGGGACACTCAGGGATATAGCAGATATAGCAAAGCTGACGGATGCCCTCGATAATATACACTTTTTCGTAAGACCCTGTATAGCGCAGGATATACCTATTGATGATCTCATTGTAAACCAGTTCTATGCTGCTCTTTCTAACACCACCAAGCACGTGATGTCAGGATGTACTAAAGTGGAGAAAGTGGAGGAAGTAGTGGAGATGGCAGAACTCATAGCTGGCGGAGAATTACGAGACCGACCACCCCTATCCTTCATAACGAGCTGGATGGACAGTCCTCTCTGTTTCGCCACGGATGTTACAAAAGTGCTGATCGAAGTAGTGAAGGAGGGTTTACCCGTGATTCTTTCTTCGGCACCAATGACCGGACTGACATCCCCTATTACGCTTGCAGGAACTCTGACTCAGTTGCATGCTGAAGAACTATCAGGGATTGTATTAACGCAACTTATAAATCCGGGCGCACCTGTGGTTTACGGCGGAATTCCTTCTATGGTGGATATGCACAATCTGAGATTTATAGCAGGGGGTGTGGAGTTTGGGATGATGAACGCTGCCATATCTCAGTTGTCTCAGTCTATCGGGCTTCCTAACTACAATTCTGCTGGAATTACCGATGCCTCAATACCAGATATACAGGCAGTATACGAGAAAGCATATTCTATATGCCAGTGTGCACTATCGGGGTCCAATCTTATCCACCATGCGGCAGGTATGCTTGAGTCCTTGCTCACCGTGGATTATGGACTGTACGTCATAGATAACGAGATAATAGGAATGGCTATGAGAGGTGTGCGAGGGATAGAAGTGAACGAAGACACACTGGCTCTGGACGAGACAAAGGAGGTTGGACCTGGAGGGAATTATTTGCGTTCTAAACACACACGTAGACACATGAGGAGTGAGTTCTTTGAACCCATGCTCTCAAATAGAGAAGAGCGAGGAGATAAGGATAAACAAGAACTAAGCGGCATAATGGGATTGGCAAAATCGAAAGCAAAAAAGATACTTAAAACTCATCACCCCATAGGTATAGATCCAGAAGTAGATAAAAGAATAAGGGAGAGATTAAATATCCTTATGTAGATATAGGAAGGATATGTTACGTTATCGGTTTTTGAAGTAAGGTATTATGTCCCGCGAATATCGCAGTAAGACGCGCATAGGCTCAGGTCCAACGGGCACGAAAGCGAAATGAGTGACACCTGCTTCGATATAATCTTCAATTTGCTCTATGCAGTCATCCACAGTGCCAGCGATTGAAAAATCTTCTACCACTTCCATAGGGACAAACTTGCCGTATTCCTCGAATTTTCTCTCTCCTTCTTCGTTCATCAAGATCTTCGAGTAGAAATCCGCTTCAGCAATTGCAGGACATTCGGCTACATAGCCAGCCCCGTCAAGTATTTTTGGCCAAAGGACGATAGAGGCTTTGTAAGGCTCGAGCTGTTTAAGCGCCGACTCGTGATCCTCTGATATCGCGGTATAGACGTACAATACGCGGTCTATTTCGTCTATTGACCTCCCAGCTTTTCTCGCACCTTCTTTTACATCCTTAAGATGCTTTTTATATAATTCCGGACTCATACAGCAGGGTAGCCAACCATCACCAATCCTGCCAGTTAATTCTTTCGTCCGAGAACCGTTAGCGCCAAAGTATATCGGTATGGACTCTTGCAGAGGCTGTATTTGTAAAACCGCGTCCTTTAGCTGCCAAAATTGACCTTCATAGTCAAATACCTCACCAGACCATAATTTTCTCATTATCTCAACTGCTTCTACAAAGCGAGAGACAGGTTTCTCCCAGCGAATGCCAAATTGCTCGAGATTCATCATTTCCCCTGCTCCCATTCCAAGGGTCACGCGGCCGTTAGAAAGGCAATCGAGCGTTGCTAACTGCTGTGCAAAAATAGCCGGGTGACGCCTGAACGCATCAGAGACAAACGAGCCCAGTCTGACATGACTTGTTACACCGGCGATAGCGGTAAACATCGTCCAAACGTCGGGAACTTTTCCTCCTGAAGGCACGGTTAACAGGTGATCAGCCGCCCATAACGAGTCGAAACCCATCTGATCCACTCTTTGTGCATCTACAATGTAAGCGTTCAAAGCAGGTGTGGGTGTTGATAGATACAATCCGAATTTTACTCCTTTCACTTTCATCGTCTTTTAACCTCTCTTTTGCTTTCCTTTTGTGTTTTTAGTATAAAAACCTCACATAAACTATTAGAATAATGAAAGGAGATATTTGTACAGCGGGCTTCATGCCTGGAGGTAAACGAGCAGAATTTAAACGCGGGGTTAGCATTTCAGAAGCTGCGGAAAGTATAGATCTGAAGATAGAATCTGCTTGTGGCGGACAGCAAAAATGTGGGATGTGTAAAGTCATTCCCACTGGTAATTTAAGTAAACTAACACAGGACGAGCTGCGATTGCTAACGGAGGAAGAAGTTGAGCAGGGTTATAGATTAGCCTGTGCTGCGACTATTCAGGGAGATGTAACTATAACAGTGCCGATGGAGAGCAGAATGATGGAACAGAGGCTGCAGATAGAGGGAATTGAGCAAACTGTAAGCTTGGATCCCGCTGTGCGTAAGTATATAGTTGAACTTCCAGTAGCGACGCTTGAGGATATAAGAACAGATAAAGAAAGAATTTTGGAGAGAATAAAAGAGGTGTTTGGTCTCGATCTGGAGATTGAATACGGAGTATATAAACAGTTGCCGGGAGCAATAAGGGCTGGTGAATGGACCGTTTCAGTGGCGGTGTGGAATGGAAAGAGGACGTTATCGGTTGAGCCGGGCGTAGTTAGACATGCCTATGGGGTTGCGGTGGATGTAGGGACGACGAAAATAGCAGGGTATCTTTTGAATTTGAGGAATGGTGAAGTTATAGGAAAGGAGGCAATAGTAAATCCACAGATAAAATACGGTGAGGATGTTGTCTCCAGGATCAGTTACGCGACGGATGCAGATAAAAATTTAGAGAGACTGCAAACAAGCGTGATTGACGCTGTCGAGCAAATCATAAAAGACACTTGTGCAGAGGCCGGAGTGGAAACGAGGCACATTTATGAGATTGTAGTGGTTGGGAATACTGTTATGCAGCACCTGTTGCTTGGTGTAAGTCCAAAATACGTGGGCAGGTCTCCATACTGCGCCGTATTAGGAAGTGGAGATTTTAGGGCATCAGATATAGGACTAAAAGCAAATGCCAATCTCCATACATTCCCCGTAATAGGGGGGTTTGTGGGGGGAGATCACGTATCTGCCATTTTAGCTACTAAGATGGACGAGTCGGAAGAAATGAGTATGTTAATGGACATAGGAACGAACACGGAAATAGCAATAGGAAACAAAGAGGATATGATTTCATGCTCCTGCGCTTCAGGTCCCGCATTTGAAGGATTTTACATAAAACACGGAATGCGTGCATCGTCAGGCGCAATCGAGCATGTGGAGATAAATCCTGAGACGTTTGAAGTGAGATACAGAACGATAGAGGGAGTGCGACCGAGAGGTTTATGCGGCTCGGGTTTAATAGATTTACTTGCAGAACTGCTGAAAACCGGTGTGATGGACTCTGCGGGAAAGTTAAATCCAGAAATCGAGTCAAACAGAATAACAACAAATAAAGATGAAGTCGAATTCGTGGTAGCATGGGAGAGAGAGACAGGCATAGACTCGGACGTGGTGATAACGCAACGAGATATACGGGAATTACAATCGGCAAAGGCAGCTATGCGGGCTGGTGCGGAGATTTTGATGCTGAAAAAAGGGATAAAAGAAGCGGATATTGACGTTTTTTATATCGCGGGTGCATTTGGGAGTTACGTTGAACCCGCGAATGCGAGAATAATAGGTATGTATCCGGACGTGGACTTGGAGCGAGTGAAGATAGTAGGAAATGCAGCGGGTTCCGGTGCAAAACTCGCATTAATATCTGGAGAAGAGCGCGCACATGCAGAAGAGATAGCAAAAAAAGTGCGATATATCGAACTCGCTGCCGAACCGAAATTCACGAGATGTTATATGCTATCACATTATTTCCCGTTTGGAGTAGCTTTAACAGACATAAGGAGGTGAAGAGTATATGGGTGCAGACGGAATGAAAGTAGCGTACATAGATTTAAGCAAAGAAAAAGCAGAAGTGAGAGATAGAAGTGACCTATCGAGATATTTCGGGGGTGCCGGAGTAGCATTTAAGCTGTTAAGCGAATATGAAGAGGTATTGCAAGAAGATGCACTACACCCTGAGCAGCCTATAATATTCTCAAAAGGTTTCTTTACCGGTATTTACCCCTGTGCAACGAAAGTCACGGCAGCATTCAAGTCCCCTCTCACACAGGAACTGGGCGAGAGTCATGTAGGTGGGAAGCTCGCCTATGCTATGGCAAATGCGGGCTTAGATGCAATTGTTATCACAGGGGCATCTGAAAGACCCATATATATACAAATAGACGAATCAGACATAGAGCTAAAGGAAGCGGAGGGGCTTTGGGGATTATCATGCTTCGATGTTGAAGGACGATTGAAAGGTAAAAGTAAGCTGTGTATTGGCGAGGCAGGGGAGAAACAGATTCCTTTCGCTTGTGTTACCGTGGATACTTATAGACACTTTGGTAGATTGGGGCTGGGTGCTTTATTCGGCGCAAAAGGATTGAAAGCAATAACAATATCAGGAAAAAAGCGAATCAGAGTAAAGAGCAGCTATTATCAGGAGATACTGAAGAGAATAAAAGAGGATAACGACCTTAAGAAATACAGTCAGGGTTATGGCACTTCGGAGAATACCACGCTAATGAATGAAGTAGGTGGTTTACCGGTTAAAAACCTTCAAACGAACAGGTTTGATGTTGAGGGCATAACGGAAGATGCATTCGCGAAGTTTTTGGTAGAGAAAAAGACATGCACGGGCTGTCCAATAAGGTGTATAAATGTGGCGAAGAGGGAATCCAATTCGCCAATGGTAGCTTACGATTACGAGCTTATATACTCCTTTGGCCCATTGTTAGGGATCGGGAAAGCGGAGGAGATTTTAAAGCTGGTGGAACGAGTTGAGAGGTACGGTTTGGATGCAATGGCCACAGGAAACTTATTAGCATGGGCGACGGAAGCCTGTGAAAAGGAATTGCTCGGACTCCCAGTGCCTTTGAAGTTTGGAGCCACGGAAAACTATTTGGAAACGATAGATAAGCTTGTGGAAGGAGAGGGCATTTATGAGGATTTAAGGAAAGGGACAGAGGAAGCTGCTTCGATATACGGTGGAAAGGATTTCGCACTTACACTTGGTAAAAATGCAATAGCAGGCTACCATACAGGATATGCACTTCTATTAGGTCAAGCAGTTGGGACTCGACATTCACACATGGATAATAACGGTTGGTTTCTGGACTTTGATAAATATTCGCCGGAGGCTGCGGTAGATGAACTCATTTCAGACGAGAAGAAGAGGTGTTTGATGAATTCTATGGGGTTGTGTTTATTCACGATAAGTGTTTACAATCTTAAGCTAATTTCAGAGGGACTTAAGGAAATAGGGATTGATAAGAGTGAAGAAGAGCTTTTTGAAATTGGAGGAGAGATATTCAAGATAAAACAGGAGATAAAACGTGCGTATGGGTTTGAATACGAGAAGTTAAGGTTTCCAGAAAGGTTGTTTGAGACGGAGAGTATGAGTGGGTTTTTGAACAGGGAAACGTTGGATAAGATGTTGACGAGGTATGTTAAGAATACTGTATTCTGAAGTGTGAAACATTACAGAGGCTGTAAATTTTGAAGTGTGATAGCGCGTTATATGAGCACTTAAAATCATAGCGTTTCGTGACCTGGAATAATGTGGTCTGCGATTTCTTTTAGCCGTGCTAAGCTGTCATACGCCTCGAGCAGATTGGTATGATACGCAGGAGAGATTATCCGAGGCTCGAAGTTCTCTTTAATACAGCATAAGCCCTCAATCGCCTCTTTACCGCGTGCTGTCGTGACCAGCACCGATTGCCCCCCTGGACTGTGTCCCGTTGTTTTCAAAATCTTCAGATCGGGCAAGAGCTCTTTATCCCCTTCAATCAACTCAATCTCCTGGTTTTCAATGCTTTTTAGATTGTACCAGTCATCTACTGCGGGATGAGGCTTTTGTGCAAATGCTAACTCATCCTTTTGCACCAAGAACCGTGCATTCGTGTATTTGTGAGCTAAATCCACATGCCCAAAGTGAAGATGCGTTTGAATAACGATATCTATGTCATGAGGAGCTAAGCCAAGCTTTCCCAACCCGTCCTCTATACTCTGGACTTTCTTTACAGGATACCCTAACTTGGCTAATAGCTTTGGGTCACCACCGGAATCCACCATTATATTCTTCCTTGCTCCTTCAATGTACCATACATAGCCTGTAGTGGTTATGACCTCTTTGAAATTGCGATGCATATAGAGGTGTTCCGTTTTTCTTACCAAGCCCCTGAACAGCGGCACATAATGTATTTTGTATTTCATTGTCCTGCTTACGATACCTTACTAACCTGTATATAGTGATGGTAGTGGTATCGGTAACGAAAGGGTATCCTCCGTGTTTCTAATATCCCTACTATCTCCTTTATGTGAAAGGCTTTATGAACGTTTCGTCATTTTCGCACCCATGTGCATCATCAAGGCTATATATCCTTTCAAATTGCTCCAGAGTCCATTTATTTCCAACCTTTTCCCGTAGTGTTTCAAGCCTCTCTGCAATAGGCACACCCGTCCCCGCGTCTATTAAATATACTTTTTCCATAGTCTTATCACCGGAGGATAGAACTACATGTTACAAGATGCTTGCTCTATCTCCCCTTACCAACGACTTAAGATGATGCTATGAAATCAGACGCCTTTGGCATTTCCAATTTCATACCTTTCCTCTTTCGTACTTCCATCACCTTCTCGCCGAAGAGATTTTGTGGTATAGGCTTGAAGCCAGCGAACTCGGTGCTCCACAGCGCTCTTCCTTCCGTTGCAGATCGTATGTCGCCCGCGAAGCCGAACATCTCTGCCACTGGCGTCTCAGCAGTCAATGAGACCATATCGCCTTCGGTTTTCATGTCCAGTATCTGACCTCTTCTACCCTGCAACTCCCTCGTTACGTTCCCCAGCAAATTCTGCGGTATGCTGATGAATACATTCTGCACCGGCTCAAGGAAGGTAGCCTTCGCAAGCAGAATAGCAGCAAGTATTGCGGTGCGCACCGCAGGAATAACTTGTGCCGGACCTCGATGTATCGAATCCTCGTGCAGCTTCACATCCATCAACTTCACTTTTATGCCCCTGCACTTCTCCTTTGCTAAGGGACCCCTGAGCATCACTTCCTCAAACCCTTCCTGGATCAACTCCATTACCTCCCGCAGATATTGAACTCCCTTCGTCATATCAACCAACACGTTA
>JAUWQN010000047.1 GCA_030611045.1 Methanosarcinales archaeon | reverse complement strand
GGGATAGAAAAGGCGTTTTGCTGCATTAAACAGCCGATTGGGCTCAGACCGATAAGGCATTGGTTGGATGGAAGGGTTAAAGCCCACATATTTATATGCTACCTTTCATATCTATTGATGAAAACTCTTGAATACATGCTCCAAAAAGGAGGATTGAAGCTAAGCGCCGAGTATGCGCTGAAACAACTGGGTCGGGTGAAGTATGTTGTAGTCACTAATCCAGATGGGGGCATCACAACATCGAAATTGTCCATTCCCTCACGGGAACAAAGGCAAATTAAGGATGTGCTGGGGGTCGAGTATATAAAGTCTGAAACTTAGGTAGTAGAGAAATAATTCTTTTGATAAACCTTTTCTTTCTAAAAAGGTTTGCAAACTACAAAATCAATACAAAACTCATTAACATGCCTGAAAACAGCGGGATCGTAAGATTATCGTCTATTGTGATTTCATAAACTCGCAACGGCACGCCATCTGCTATTGTGGCGCCAATGGCCCCGAAAACGGCCACCGGTAACGAGTGGAGAGCCAACCATCCTATTATCAAACAAGTAACGAACATAACCAGCATCACTAAGGGGCGCTTCATTCTATTTTCATACAGTTCTGGATTATCCGCGTTCAACACGGTTCCAGCCATACCAGAAACAGCATCGCCTATCGCCAGCATGAAGATTGCTGCTATTGCAATGTTCTTCTCGAAGATTAAAATGCTTATAAACGCACCGATAACAAAAAATACATACGCACCGATCTTCTTCTGCTCCTTATTCCTGAGAAACGGCAATGAAACAAGACCGCGGAATCGTAACCATTCAAGGATACAAATAACAAAAAGGGAAATAACAAAGCCGAGAATGATCAAATCCTTTTGTACGAAGAGGTAAAGTACCGGAATTGCAATACCGCAGATATGTATCGTTTTTCTCTTCGCTTCTTCTCTTAAGACGCTCGATTTGGAGGTTGGCATCTTGATAAAAAATACTCTAAATCTACATGAAAGCGTATTTATTCTTTTAGTAAAGGTTTTCTTTCTAAGAAAAAGTGTTTATGCGAACATCACTCCAACCTCTTTAGTATTACTATAATCCCACTGCTTGCTTTTCTTTACCTTCTTTATCGCCCACTCGAGTTCTTCCATTCCTACTGCATCCATCTTCTTTCTCGCTGCAAACATACCAGCTTCGATGGAGATTGCCTTTATATCCGCGCCAGTAGCACTTTCAGTAAGTGCCGCTAAATTATCTAAATCTACACCCTTATCCATCTTCATCATGGCTGTATGGATCTTAAATATTTCCTTTCGCCCGTCCTCATCAGGTAGCGGCACTTTTATGATACGGTCAAATCGTCCGGGTCGGAGCAATGCAGGGTCAAGAATATCAGGTCTATTCGTTGCTCCTATTATCCGCACATCACCTCTTTGGTCAAACCCGTCTACCTCTGCTAACAGTTGCATCATCGTCCGTTGTACTTCTCGCTCCCCAGAGGTGCCGTCCTCGATTCTCCGCGCTGCTATCGCATCTATCTCGTCAATGAACAATATGGATGGGGCTTTTTCCTTTGCCAATTCGAAAAGTTCTCGCACCATCCTCGCGCCCTCACCGATGTATTTCTGCACTAATTCAGAGCCAACGACTCGTATAAAACATGCGGATGTGCGGTTTGCAACGGCTTTTGCAAGCAATGTCTTCCCGGTACCAGGCTCTCCTATCAGAAGCACGCCTTTTGGTGGCACCACACCTATGCGCTCAAACCGCTCTGGCTCGGTCAGCGGGAGTTCGACGATTTCCCTTACCTCTTCTATCTGCTCCTCCAACCCGCCTATCATTTCATAATCCGCGTCCGGAGATTCTATTACTTCCATACCATACACCGAAGGGTCTTTTGCAGACGGGAGCACGCTAACCACAGCCAGCGATTGTTGATTCAAGCCAACTTGTGCACCGGCAAAGATTTCTTTAGGCTCTATAAAATGCGAGTAATTGACAACGAATCGAGGTCCGGTACTGCTCCTCACCACCATCTTCTTATCATCTATTACCTCAACGACTGTTCCGATTATCAACGGTGGCGCTCGTAACTTTTCCAGTTCTGACCGTAACTTCCGTATCTCTCCCTCGTAGCGAGTTCGCATATCCTCGTAATATCGCCCTTCTCGTTCTATCCCCTCCAGTCTCTCTTTCATCCGAATATTTGCCGCCTCTAACTGCTTTAACCTGTCCTGCAAGTATCTTGAGTAATCCTCGCCTGACGATGCACCGCCACTGCTTGTTTTCATTTTACCCTACTATTTATTTCTCCACGGTATCATATATATAAATCAGAGCACACGAGGATTTTGAAACAAAATGACCGAGTGTGAGATATGTGGTGCGGAAATAGAAGGAAAGGCGCAATACGTAGCGATAGGCAGCTCAAAGCTACGGGTATGTAAAGCGTGTGCACGGCATGGGACGGTTGTAGTGGAAGATACACAACAGGCAAAGACAAAGATAACTTTTGGTAGTGAACGCGTGCAGCTCGCTCAGGCTAAACGGCGATTATACGAGCAGATGGACCACGAGATAGAAGAGGGGCTGGAAATTGCCGAGGATTACGGGCGAAAGATAAAAGAGGCGAGGGAGAAAGCAGGGCTGAAACAAACAGAACTTGCACAAAGGATAAATGAGAAACAATCTTTGTTACGGAAGATAGAACACGAGGAGATAATACCGAGCGACGAGGTGCGGAGAAAAATAGAGCGTCTTCTTAAAATCTCTCTTTGAATCAAGAAGGTCTTAACAGGCTGAGAAACACCATGCTCACAATCATGCATATCGCCAACGCAGAGATGAACACTTCTAATCCTCCAATTTCTTGAATACCTCCCCTTAGCATGAATTTTACACCACCTATAATTGAAACGAATGCGAAGGTTGCACATATACCGAAGAATAAGCCTTTAATAAGCGATTTCAAGCGCTCTCTATCTTTTTTCCCGCTCTTACTCTTGCTTTTAACTTTCGATTCGTAAAACACGGTGAACATAATAAAGGAGATAGCGAAGGTCAACAATATGAACCATCCGGGGACAGTATTCTCTTTCGGTGCAAAGAACATCAAGCCAAACGCGATGTAAAGCGTGAGAAATGCGAGTGCGATTGCCAGAATAAGCGTTTTCAGGTATTTCTTATAGTCCCCCGTCTCTTTTATATTCGCGAGCAAGCCCATATTCACACACAGTCTCCACCTAAACTTTTATCTTTTCTCTTGATAACCTTTTTCCTTCTAAGATCGAATCAAACAAAAAAGCATCGTAGTTTAGCAGTGCACGCCATACCTCCTTGCATTCGCACTCTATCTCGTTCTCATCGAGGTGTTCTAACACGCGCACGTCTTGCGTTATATTAAACTTCTTTATTGCTTCTTTTATCTCCAGGTCGCACTTACCACAATTATGTGGGCCTCGTTTATATCCTGCACCCACGGGGTCTGACATCACAACGATATTTCGTTTCTTTATCTCTTTTATCGCGTCAACAGCACTCCATAGCCACGGCGGTCTATAATACCCTCGTCTCCATAAAGCTTCTAACGGGGTATATTTCTGTATGTTGCAGAGGTTCAACGAGATTGTGGAGGAATAGTTGGAGACAAGCTCCGCAGATTTAATAACATCTTCTATTGCCTTCTTTTCTGATACAAACGGTGGTTTGAGCAGAAGATACGTTTTTACCGTCGCACCGCCATCTATCACGATCTCCGCCGCTTTTTTATAATCGTCGAACGAGAAACCCTTTTTTATATACTTCGACCTGAAGAAATCATTTGCGGTTTCTAACCCGATAGCAAGCTCAAGGTTCTCAACACCTTTCAAATCCGCGATTCTCTCTACACTTACAAATTCTGGTCTTGTCTCTACGATGAACTTCCTTATCCTCCCTACTTTTCTTACCAGCTCTGCTATCTCTTTTCTTGTCTCACTCGATATTTCTCGTTCGTCAAGGAAGCTACCGGAGGTGAAGATCTTAAGTATAAACTCTTCTTCCGGGCTGTTTCTTAACGATCGATCCAGTTGCGCCAGGATGTCCGCCTGTGTTACGTCTGCTGATTCTTGCCAGAAGCCGCACATCGTGCATTTACGCCACTGACAGCCTGCAGTTCTCAATATGACGGTCAAGGCTTTTATCGCTTTTCGTTCTTCTTTGAAGTAATCGTAGTCGAGCCACGAAGCTACCGGATTTTTATTCTTTGAGGTGTTCATTTCCTGATCTCTGACATATTAAGAAATTGTGGATGAATCTTTACTTCTTTATTTTCCTTTAAGTTATTTGTGCAACTAAAAATGGGATTTAAAGCTCTTGTCATAGACCTGGATGGTTCGGTATATCATGGCAATAATCTTATTGAGAGCGCAGATGAAGCACTTAATTCCCTTGGTAAAAAATATGATATGCTCTTTCTCACCAATAACTCTACACGCTCAAGAGCGGAGTTTGCGCGCAAATTAGCGAATTTTGGCATTTCGTGTACTAAACAGCAGCTTATAACCTCCGGGTACGCTTCCGCTCAATACATTCAAGAGCATTACGCAAGTAGCAAAGTTTACGTAATCGGAGAACAAGGTTTGAAAGATGAACTCATCGAACACGATATAACAATTTGCGAGGAAGATTGCGATTGTGTACTTGTTGGTCTTGATAAAGAGTTCAACTATAAAAAGATGAGCAAAGCATTAAACCTCATTTTAAATGGCGCTGTTTTCATAGCAACAAACACAGATCCTTTTTTAATCACGGGTGAGGGAGTGAAACCTGGAGCTGGCTCATTAGTTACTGCAATTGAAACCGCAAGCGGTAAAAAGGCGATTGTTACCGGTAAACCCAGTGCATTTATTACCGGTCTTATAGTAGAGGAATTGAAGGCGAAGCCAGAAGAAATACTCATCGTGGGCGACAATCTCCAGACCGATATTCTCATGGGGATTAAAGGTGGAATGAAAACTGCCTTAGTTTTAACCGGCGCTTCAAAACTGAGCGATATTGAAAGATTACAAATTCGGCCTGATCATATCTTTGAATCCATAACCAAAATTCCCCCATTTTTAGATAAAAATCTTCATGATGGAAGAACAGAAAAGGATTATCAGGATTGACGATCCACAGGAATGCAGACTAATCGAGCGCCTTAACCGGTTCGTTGTGAAGGTAGAGATTAAAGGAAACTACCATCCTGCACACATAACTAACACCGGAAGGCTCTCTGAATTATTGGTCAAAGGTAGGCAAGCGTTCTGTTTTAGAGCACAGAATCCGGGCAAAACAGTTTTCAGGCTGTTTGCAATAGAAGAGTGCGGGTTGGGAGCGCTCATTGATACCCAACTGCAAATGAAAGCCTTTGAAAAATCTTTGGACGCAACCCTCATTCCGTGGCTTGAAGGATGCCGCATTCTCAAAAGAAACGCAAAGTTAGGTGCATCACGCATAGATTATCTCCTGGACGGTAACGGAAAAGCTGTTTATCTCGAAGTGAAAAGCGCTGTTTTAAGAGAAGAGGAGCATGCCATGTATCCCGATTGTGCTTCTGAGAGAGGGAGGAAACACATAAAAGAGCTTTCAAGTTATGCAAAAGAAGGTGGAGCAGGAATCCTGCTGTTTATAGCTGCATTGCCACACATCACAGTGTTTAAACCGAATAAAGCTGCAGATGCGGAGCTCTGCGAAGCTCTTAAGGTTGCGCATTCATCTGGCGTTGAGCTACGAGCTATTGGTTTGTACTACAATTCCAAAGACGCAGGTGTGTATCTCTTTGAGCCAGACCTCGAGGTGAGGCGCTCGTAACATTCCATATCATTATATAAGGGGGGATGTGATATTATGTTCTTCGGGGAAAATTTCGGCCTTCACCATGCAATGAGCTGAGCAACTTAGGGAGGGATGCCTATGCGGCTTAAGAATATATTGGACGAGATAATAATAAAGGATGTTTATAAGAAGGTACCGGTGGACAGCGAGTTGGTGTATCCGCCATCTTTAATACCTGATGAGGATGTCGAACGAATACAAAAGGACGAAAAATTCAAGAAGAAATATTTGAAGAAATTAGGTATACGATTCCGCAGATTGGGTTACAGAGATTTAAAAGTAATTGATATCGATCCGTCAACACATAGTTTAGTGGTGCGATATACCGGCTACTACACCGGCTGTCGCAAGTATCCGGAAGTTCACTTAAAAACGCTCTTGATCTTACACGATGCGATGGGGTGGGATATCCGTGATCCCGAGGCTTTTGACCAGATTGTAGAGAAGGCGCGAAGAGACCTGGGTAGAAAGAAAATAAAGGTCAAGGAGGAGCGATTGTATCGTTTCGCGAAGCTCTTTAAGAAAGCGATCGATCTGAAATGGGGTGGCGAATGAATCAATTTTCCGGCATGTTTAAGCAGCTATCCTTTGCTTTTCCATGTGTGAGGATTCTACACCGCCCGCACTGTTTCACACACTCGTATAGTTCACTATCTCCTTAATGCTGGTGTTGTGGGGGGTTGAAATTTGAGAGCCAGAAATCGCTTGTTACCCCGGGTTCATCACACCTTCATTTAGATGACCTGTTTTAAAACACCTTCGTAAAGCTGCGTTCCGCTATGCTACGCTCAATATTGTATGTTCAATCACTATTTTTATGCCGATGCCAATCAATATGAGCCCGCCGATGATCTCTATTTTATTCTCGAAGAAGTGCCCGGATACGTTACCAACAAAAACGCCAAGAAACGACAGTGAGAATGTTACGAGTCCAATTATGATTGCAGGAGTAACAATACCCATCTTCAAAAATGATAAGCTCAGTCCAACGGCCAACGCATCAATGCTTGTTGCAATTGCTAATACCAACAACACAGAGATATTCAGTGGGGCGATCTCTTTTTCATTTGACCCTATCCTGGTTGAGCTAAGAATCATTTTACAACCGATCAAACTCAGAAGCCCAAAGGCTACCCAATGGTCAATACCAGAAATCAAATCCCTCGCGCTGAGTCCTGCTATCCAGCATATTACTGGCATAAGAGCCTGAAACGAGCCGAAGAATAGTGCAATCATTAAGGCGTTACTGATCCTCAGGTCTTTTATTGATAAACCGCTTGTGATAGATACGGCAAGAGCGTCCATTGCCAAGCCGAGTGCGATAAATAAAATGGTAATCATCTCTCTCGTATATCTCTTTTGTGGTGCTCGTGGCTTTGCACTTTTATTGTTGATTTTTGTTGATTAAAAGTGCAGACATGAATAAAAGTGCAAAGCCAAACTCAGGCAAAAGTTCATATATAATACATTCTACTTTTTCATTGGTGATGAATTATGAGACTTGATAAACTGACTGTAAAGGCGCAAGAAGCACTGCAGGAAGCAAAGAACCTTGCGGACAAGTACAATCAGCAGCAGATAGATGTGGAACACCTCTTGTTAGCTCTGGTTGAACAACCAGAAGGTATTGTTATCCCGATATTGCAGAAAATCGGCGTTGATATTGACCAGCTCAAAGCACGGCTCAATGAGCTTTTACGTTCCTTGCCTCAAGTATATGGCGGCGGTGGAATCGATCAGCTCTACATATCACCAAGATTGAATAAGGTGCTGGAAGCTGCATTGAACGAAGCGCAAGCGATGAAAGACGAGTATATGAGCACTGAGCACATGCTGCTTGCGATTGCAGACGAGGCTGATCCGTCATCTCCGCAGATCCTTAAAGGCATGGGCGCGACAAAGGACAGGATCTACGAAGCCTTGATGTCGATTCGTGGTGGGCAGCGGATCGTAGATCAGAATCCCGAGGATAAGTATCAGGCGTTGGAACGATACACGCGTGACTTAACAGAACTTGCGCGTCAAGGGAAGCTTGACCCGGTAATTGGTAGGAATGAAGAAATCCGTCGGGTTATGCAAGTTCTCTCACGACGAACGAAGAACAATCCGGTGCTTATCGGAGATGCAGGCGTTGGAAAGACCGCGATAGCTGAAGGGTTAGCACAGCGAATTGTCAATGGCGATGTCCCGGAAACGCTGAAGGATAAGCGCGTTTTAGCACTTGATATGGGCGCGTTAATCGCGGGTGCAAAGTTCAGGGGTGAGTTTGAAGACCGTCTCAAAGCGGTATTGAAAGAGATTGATGAGGCTGCAGGTCAGATTATACTCCTTATTGATGAATTGCACACGGTTGTCGGCGCAGGTGCGGCAGAAGGTGCGATAGACGCCTCTAACCTGCTCAAACCCGCACTGGCGCGCGGCGAACTCAGATGTGTCGGTGCTACCACGACAAATGAATATCGGAAATACATCGAAAAGGACGCAGCATTGGAACGACGATTCCAGCCGATTACAGTCCGTGAACCATCGGAAGAGGATACAATTTCGATTCTGCGTGGTTTAAAGGAGCGATACGAACTGCATCACGGTGTGAGAATTCAGGATTCTGCTTTGGTTGCTGCGGCCACGCTTTCGAGTAGATATATCACCGATAGATTCCTGCCGGACAAGGCGATTGACGTCATTGACGAAGCTGCTTCTAAGTTGAGAACTGAGATAGACAGTATGCCTGCCGAGATTGACGAGATAGAACGAAAAATCAGGCAACTGGAGATTGAGGAGCAGGCGTTGAAGCGTGAGAAGGACAAAGCATCGAAGGAACGGCTTGAGAAGCTCAGGAAAGAACTGGCAGGCTTAAAGGAAAAAGGCAACCAGCTCAAAGCGCGATGGCAGAATGAAAAGGAGATCATACAGCGGAGGGGGGAAATCAAAGCGAAGATTGACCAGACGAAGTTAGAAGAGCAACAGGCTGAGCGCAGTGGTGATTTAGAGCGTGTGGCAAAAATTCGATATGGCACGCTGGTAGAACTGCAAAATGAATTGAATGCACAGAATGAGAAACTGCAAGAGATACAGAAAGACCAGATGATGCTCAAAGAGGAGGTTGATGAAGAGGACGTTGCGGAAGTGATTGCGAAATGGACAGGGATTCCAGTTTCGAAGATGTTGGAAGGCGAGACTGAGAAACTGCTCCATATGGAAGAACGGTTAAAACAGCGTGTTGTGGGCCAAGATAAAGCGATTTCGCTGATTGCCAATGCGATTAGACGGGCACGAGCAGGTCTAAGCGATCCGAACAGACCTATTGGGTCGTTTATATTCCTGGGTCCTACGGGTGTCGGGAAGACAGAACTCGCAAAGGCACTGGCAGAATTCCTGTTCGATGACGAGCGCGCGATGGTGCGTATGGACATGTCGGAATTCATGGAGCGGCACTCAATTGCACGGCTCATCGGCGCACCACCAGGCTACGTAGGATATGAAGAAGGCGGATTCTTAACCGAAGCCGTGCGCAGAAAACAGTACACGGTGATCCTCTTTGATGAAATAGAGAAGGCGCACAACGACGTCTTCAATCTGCTGCTTCAGATCTTAGACGACGGTCGTCTCACTGATGGTCATGGCAGAACCGTGAACTTCAAAAACACCGTGATTCTCATGACTTCTAACGTTGCGACTCCGTTCATACAGGAACTGAGCGGAAAGGAGTTGGAAGAAAAGGTAATGGAAGCGCTGAAAGCGCGGTTCAGACCAGAGTTCTTGAATCGCATTGATGAGAATATCATATTCAATCCGTTGGGCATGGACGAACTAAAGCTGATTGTGGGCATTCAAATGCGGTATCTGCAAGATAGACTTGCAGAGAAGAAACTTACGATTGCCGTGAGCGAGAGCGTAAAGGAATTGATAGCGAGTAAAGGCTTTGACCCTGTATTCGGGGCACGACCGGTAAAGAGAACGATTCAACGGCTGATAGAAGACCCGTTATCCATGAAGATTTTGGAGGGAGAGTTCAATGAGGGCGATACGATCAAGGCCGATATTTCGGATGGAACGATAGTGTTTTCACGCGCTTAGTTTCTCCGTTTTTGCACCAAGAAGGAAGCGGAAAAAAATGGAAAAAGGGTATATTACAGAGCTATTCAGCTCTTTTCAAGGTGAAGGTCCGTATGCAGGTAGGAGACAGATATTCATCCGTTTTGCCGGTTGCCACCTATCCTGCTTCTATTGCGACACGGCCTATGCGCGTGATCCCAAGCCGGGATTTTGCACGGTTTTTGGCAGCGAAGCATCTTCCAAGAACAGGTCTATTGAGAATCCACTGCCTTCATCTCTCGTAATCGATATTGTTAAAGGACTCAAAACTCTAGACCTCCACAGTATCTCATATACCGGCGGAGAACCGCTTTTATCCGCTTCTTTCGTCAAAGAAATAGCAAAGGAAGCGAAAAGCATGCACCTAAAGAATTTTATAGAGACAAACGGGTATTCCGCAAGCGCTTTCGCATCCATAGCTGATTACTTTGATTTCGCATCTATTGACATAAAACTGAGGAACCATCGAGCAGTAGCGGAAAACGAGTACGACAATCTGTATCGTAACGCGATGGACTGCATAAAAATCTCCGCGGACAAAGGATTAGAAACGATAGTAAAGGTAGTAGTGCTAAAAAACACCTCCGTAAAAGAAATAGAAACAATCTGCAGCGATCTCGCAGACTTTAATGTAAAGTTTGTGTTACAGCCGGTTACCGTTCCACCACATCTGCAACATGCCGATGTCGTGCCAGGTGTAGAAGAGCTCTTTGCGCTATCAGAAACCGCAGGGCGGTTTTTACAAGACGTAATGGTGCTTCCGCAAGTGCATAAAATCATGCGTATACGTTGAGCCAAAACCAAACACTATTTGCGCTTATCATTCCGAGAACTGGTCTTGAATATCCTTTCCAAGCCTTCCAATAGCATCAGCACGACATTGCCGGCAGTGTTTCATTTGTCGCGTGTATTCACTGCATTTGTCCTGCATCTCATTCTTCTCCTGTGATGTTGGCGGCGTAATCTGCGCGAACTTGTACTGCGGTATGAGCGGTATGACATTTTGTAGATAAACGCCCATCTCACCTACCGTCTTCGCTACCTCAATAATGTGCTTATCATTCACCGTGGGAATGTAGACCGTGTTCACCTTTATCAGAATTTTTCGCTTCACCGCCTCTCGAATCCCTTCCAACTGGTTTTTTAGCAATAGTTCAGCCGCTTCCTTGCCCTTGTACCTCTTATCATGATAATTGACGAAAGAATAGATCTCCTTGCCAATATCAGGGTCAACTGCATTAAGGGTGACGGTTACGGTTCCAACTCCCAACTCTTCAATATCATCGATTCGATCTGGCAGGAGCAATCCGTTCGTGCTCAAACATCGCATCAGATGCGGAAACTCCTCCTTTATGAGCTTGAAAGTCTCAAAAGTCTCCTCGTTGAACAGCGGCTCACCCGGTCCCGCAACTGCGACAACCTTGATGTAATGCACCTTTTCAAGCACTTCCCTTACCCGTTCCAGCGCTTCCTGCGGTGTGAGCACCTTGCTCGTCACGCCAGGTCGAGATTCGTTCACGCAGTCGAATTTCCGTATGCAGTAATTACACTGGATATTGCACTTCGGCGCCACGGCGAGATGCATCCTGCCGAAGAAATGACAGGCATTTTTGCTGAAACATGGATGTTCCTGGATCTTCCTGAGCTGTGTAGGATCCCATGGGACCTTCTTACCTTCTACTTCTGCTACGTGTAGAGCTTTAGAACCTTCTTCAGGATTACTTCTCGTCCACTTAGCCATCCCAGTCACTCGTGCAGTGCGTCCAGCCATGTTTCGTATTGTCCTTTAACGCTTAATCTAATTCTCAATACCCTTTATTAAGCTTTACTATTTTTTCTCGTTTTAATTTAGCATATTGTACTCCTTATGCTTATTCACAATTTCATTTGCCAATCTGTCCAATGCTTTGAAATCCGCAACAGGCACCTGAAACCTGACGTTTGGATTGGTATATGTCGATGCGAAATCGGCTCTACTAAGGTCAACTACTTGCCCGTCTTTCTTCACGCCATACAATTCTATCCATTCAATGTGGTGTTCTACCGTGTTGGGATGCGACACCTCCTTTTCTCTCTCTTTTGTATGCAGGTTTGACGATGATAATGGAAACTGGGGTTATTCGGGCAGGGGATAGAGCTCTTTAAATGCGCCCTCCGCCGCTACTGTTATCGGCTCTGCACTTGGCTCCGGAGATAGCTCTGGCTGACCTGCACATCTTAGCGTTGTCAGGTCCAAAGCAGTCCAGCCGTTCCTTATTGCAAGTGCAATCACGTCTATATATCTGACGGAACGTTCATCATCCGCGATTATCTGTGCCCCGATGACCCTTTTTGTATCCCGATCAAAGATCAATTTAACGGTATAAGGTTTTCCGCCTTCCATCATCACGTGCTTGCTCTTTGCTGCTTGTTTTGCAACGAAAATATCAAACCCTTCCTCTTTCGCTATCGCTTCTGTTACTCCAACCGACGCAATTGACATATCGAACAACTTAGCTGCGAAACTGTTCAACAACTTTGGGAATTTTATTTTATAGCCCAGCGCGTTTTTTGCTGCGATTCGCCCTCCTATAACCGCATTTGGTCTTATCTGTCCAAGTACTGATTTTTTGGTAATCAGAT
>JAUWQN010000022.1 GCA_030611045.1 Methanosarcinales archaeon | reverse complement strand
CGTGAAGACCCTCTAATTCATCTGTGAAATCTAAATAAACCTGAAAATCGAAACTGTCTATCACTATCAATACAACCACCTGTGGATTACGAGCATACATGAATTTAAGTATCCGCTCGATGGGGCGAACTCGTGTATTCAGGGGAATACCGAAAAATTCCGCCAAAGTAGGCGCTATGTTTAAGAGTGAAAGGGATTGCATAAAAGACATTCGGCGCTCATCAATGATAAAATTTTTTCGGGCTGCAACATAACCGGAAAAATTTTAAGCACTTCTCCCATTTTAGGATTGTCTCCCACATGATTGATGGATCTTCAGCTTGAAATACTCCAAATCGTGAAATCCGTAAGCTCTTCGCTTGATGATGTTTATCTTGTTATTGAACGCTTCGCTTGCCACAGTCAGGACAGCCATCAGTCTTACGCGTACAGGTCAAAAACAGCGTTATCCTCCGCTCATCATCGATCACTTCGCAAAGCTTATAACCGTGGAAATCAAACATGTTTCTGTAAATAATCAAAAAAGAGTAATAGATAAAAATGGAAATCAAGGACCTGTTAGAGATTTCGTCAGAGATACAAGATTCTATAAGAACTTACATTTCAGAGACTGCAGATCATGGCGAGGTAATAAAAAGAAGAGAGTGGGACGTAACGAGAAAAATAGATCTCTTCGCGGAAGAGGCTTTAGAGAACGCTTTACATAGCCGTGACCTCTGTGCTCGGATAATCTCAGAGGAATTAGGCGACCATGTATATCCAGAAGGTGGCGAACCGGAATTCACGCTTATCTTTGACCCTATAGACGGATCTACAAATGCTACACTTGGCATTCCTTTCTTCTGCTCCTCTATTGCGTACTCACCGAACGTAGAGCACGTTATTTTTGACGATATTCAAGCGAGTGTGGTTGCAGCCATCTACGGAAAGACCTATTATGCGGTGAAGGGCGGACATGCATGGGTAGATGGTACGCAACTCCCCCGTACCGTGAAAGGGAAGACGAAACGCGCTTTCTCTATCTACACCTACGGTGCGGATTCGATACCCGAGGCGGTGGTGCAATTCCTAAAAGGGAACAGGAATATGGTAATTCGTGTGCTGGGCAGTATCGCGTTGGAGATGTGCTTGGTTGCAGAGGGCGCGCTGGATGCTGTAATGGATGTGCGTAACTTAGTAAACGGCTACGACATTGCCGGTGCTTCTTTGATCTTAAAAGAGGCAGGAGGCACAATAACTGATTTAAAAGGGAGTGCGTTTGAAACTGAGGTGGGAGAAACGCACAATGTATCCCTTATTGCTGCTTTGAAGTCCGATGTTTATACGCAAATGCTTGAGATCGTATCAACACAATAAATCACAAATCAGCCTACAAGACGAGGCTACCAATTCAAAAATTTAAACAGTAACTTTACTTTACCTTCGGGATACCCACAAATTCTTTCTCCATCTTAATTCCCCTAATACCTCTGATATTTAAAAGGCTTTTCATAGAAACCGTATATATTCTTTTTCAGCATCTATGTGCTGAACCACCAAAATCAATCCGATAAGGATCCATAGTGGAAATGTAAAATGCGGATAGCGATAGTAAAGAAGGACAAGTGCCAGCCGAAGAAATGCATGTACGAATGCATAAAATACTGCCCGATGGTGCGTACGGGCGAGGAGACGGTAGTCCAGGGTGCCGATGGCAAGCCGGTCATATCCGAAGAGTTGTGCGAAGGGTGCGGGATATGCATAAAGAAATGCCCGTTCTCTGCCATTTCTATTATAGGCTTACCAGAGGAGTTGAAGGGGGCAGAGACGCACCGCTACGGTGAAAACGGTTTTGTACTTTACGGACTGCCTATTCCAAAGGCGGGGAAGATAACCGGGTTGTTAGGCGAGAATGGTATAGGGAAGAGCACGGCGATTAAAATATTATCCGGGTTGCAAGTTCCGAACCTTGGCAACGTAGATGCAGAAGTGAGTTGGAATGAGATAATAAAGCGGTATGCGGGGTCAGAATTGCAGAATTACTTTGATAAACTATCAAAAGAGAAGATAAGGGTTTCTTACAAGCCACAATATGTCGATGCGATACCAAAATTCTTCGATGGCACCGTGTCTGAGCTGCTGGAAAGCACGGATGAGACGGAAGACTCAAAGCGGCTTATAAAGGCGTTTGAGGTTGAAGAGGCCATGAATATGGATATAAAGGCGCTTAGTGGTGGTGAATTGCAGCGGGTTGCGATAATAGCGTGTATGATTCGGGATGCTGATTTCTACTTATTGGACGAGATAACTCCGTATCTGGACATTTACCAGCGTGTGCAGGTGGCAAAAGGGATAAGGACCGTTTTGGAGGATAAGGCGGTGGTTGTGGTGGAGCACGACCTCGCTATCCTGGATATGCTTGCGGATTATGTGCATCTTCTTTATGGAGAGCCCAGGGGGTATGGTGTGGTTACCCTGCCAAAGAGCACGAGTAGAGGCATAAACGAATATTTGAGTGGATTCTTGCATGCGGAGAACGTTCGGATACGAGATAAGCCGATAGAATTCACTGCCCACCCACCGCGTGAGAAGCTTGAGGATAGAAGTGTTTTTATCGAATACGATGGGTTTGAGAAGAGGTATGGTGAGGATGGATTTGTATTAGAGGCGAAGCCGGGTAGTATAGAGGAGGGGGAAGTATTAGGTGGCGTCGGACGAAATGCGATTGGTAAAAGCACATTTGTGAAAGTATTAGGTGGCGAGACAGAGCCGACTACCGGCAGCATATCGTTTGATATTACCGTTTCTTACAAGCCGCAGTATATAAAGGGCGCGTTGGATATGAAGGTAAAGGATTTTATCTACTCGCTCAAAGAGGGCGGGTTAACAGAAGCGGATGTTATTGAGGTGGTACGCCCGTTAGGGATACCAGAGTTAGAAGAGAAGAACGTAAAAGAACTCAGTGGTGGTGAATTACAAAGCGTGGCGATAGCAGCGTGTCTTTGCCAGGATGCATCGCTATATATGCTGGATGAGCCGTCAGCACATCTCGATGTGGAGCAAAAGGTGCGGTTGATCAAGACGTTACGGCGGTATGCAGAACGAAGAGCGGTAGCAATGTTGATTGTTGACCATGACATCTATCTGATAGATTTGTTGAGTGATCGGTTGATGGTTTTTGACGGCAACCCGGGCGTGCGAGGCGAGATAAAAGGTTGTTTCGATATGCGAGAGGGCATGAATTTGTTCTTGAAGGCGTTAGGTGTGACCTTCAGGCGTGATGAAAGCACGCTCCGACCACGGATAAATAAGATCGGTTCGGCAAAAGACCGGGAACAGAAGAAGAAGGGAAAGTATTATTATTTGTGAATCTTGAAATCTTATAGTTCCACACCCAATCTGCTCGCGATTATCAAATAATAACCTGCCAAACCTTTCCACTTGCCCCACTTCTCCGCGATTTTACGTGCCTCGTTGCCGGAGATTTTGCGATCGTTACAATAGTAATGCGCGATATGCCTTCGTAAGCCGAGGTCATCTGCAGGTAACGCCTCTAATTTATTCATTCCCCGTAGCATCGTAAGCTCTGCAGTCCATACGCCGATTCCGCGTATCTTGCAGAGTTCCTTGATGATTTCCTCTGCATTCCCATAAGTTTTGAATTTGTCTAAATTCAGTTTCCCCTCCACGATAGAGTTTGAAATATCGCGGATATACTCTGCTTTTCGCAAACTCAAACCACAGTTACGGAGTTGTTCAACAGTCGCAAAAGCTAATTTTTGTGGTGTGGGATACGCGTAATAGACCTTGCCATTTAGCGTTAATTGATCACCAAATGTTTTTATCACGTTTCGTTCTAAGCTCAGTGCCACTTTGAGCGAGATTTGCTGTTCTATTATCGAATCAACCAGAGCTTCAAAGACGGTAGGCGTGGTCGGGCTTTTTAAACCTCGCAATTGCCGGGTCAGGGTTGCCATAATCGTATCGTTTTTAACCTCGTCATAAAACGCAGTGAGGTTAAACGTCAAATTAAAAAGGGAGCCGACCAAATCTTCGATTTGTTTCTTATCGTTCGTGGAGATTGCATCAGTTAGTTCGACTGCTAGTTCAGGGAGATCAACAGTCCCTGACGAAGTTATCGTGATGAGAACCAATTTGTTGTGTGCTCGTAGAACCTGCCAGAACTTCCCGTCTTCGTAGGTACGGATTTGAGGATCGCCGCCGGAGAAGATCGTCGCACTTAAATGGGAATCAAACGGCGGTACGGGTGTTATCTTTAGGTTCATATCTCAGTACAAGCCTTGAACAGTTATAAATGCTTTTTGGTTGACGTTTCAAGCTGTATGTAGAGTACGAGAATTATTTCGTCGAGCCCTGTCTTCGGATGACCTGGTAAAACTGACGAACGAGGACATCAAATGGATGGTCAAGCGTGTAAGTAAGTTCAGGGAAGTTCACAGTAAAGCAAGCATCACTGATTTACGGAACGGAGTAACGTAGCGCAGAGTTCAGCAATTGGTCAAAATGTATCGTGATACCGTACCGTAGAGGTCCCAACGTTGAATCCAAAAAGAAGGCCGAAGACGCATCAAGATTGGCGCTTGCCGGTGGGGAATTTGAGCGAGCGACACACGTGGAATCGATCGAGAAATTCAAAGAGGCACAGACTAAAGTTCTTGAAGGGGAAGGATTAAGAAAGAAAGATGGGAAATAGTGAAAACAGTACGCGAAATAATATCCGTACTCTACAAACCAAACAGATTTACACACCATACTTTCTGACGATGTCCCGCAGTACGCATACGCACATCCACGATCTTAAAATAGCTCCTCATCCTGCTCGTAACTTCGGTTCAATCGCAGTGCGAGTTCAGCTTTTGTCAGTTCTCCACCCAGATAAGAAACGTGTTCAAGCCGTGAAACCAGATCCAATCGCAGGATTGTGTCCATTATCTCCTGTGCACTCTTCCCTATTATCTGTTTCCCGGTAGGCGAATGCTTCGCAAATATCTTCTTTTCGATCCTGCCATCCCCTTCAACTTCACAAATGCCTATTCTAAAGCATCCTTTAGGGTCAAGCTGCCACTTTTCGTTCCTTTTCGCAGCAGTCAGCCCTTCATCTCGAATTCGCATGACTGGCTTCCTTCTCTTTTCCTTTAACATCAAAAGGTCGAATCCAACGTCCTTCGGCGCACTTTTGCGTGCCTTCGATAGCATCATCATCTCTGACGCTACCCGCAACTCTCTTACACTTCCTCGCGTTTTAGCACTGCATTCCGGAGTAAAGAGAATATCTGCGCTTAGTTCCGCGGCGATGCCCGCTAAGGTTGCGTTTATACCTACAGAATCGGCATCCATAAGCTCTGTGACGTTTCCAGCGCCAAAGAAAAGCGGTATGCTCTTATCTTGCAATCTGAACCGATAATAGTTGTATAATGATTCTGCGATTCCGTATCCAATGGAGTTTAAGACGGGGTCTGCAATTATTCGCTTTATACCCTGCTCCTCAGCCATTTTTAGGTTTGCAAACAAACTCTCGTTGGTTTTATGAACCCCATCACTGTCAGGAATTACGACTGCTGCTATATCATTCTTCGCTATCGCGTCACCCACTTCAGGAATATTATCTTTATTCAAGCTGAGCACCATGTCCACTCCGTTTTCTATGCCTGCGCGTATGAGGTCTACATCCAGGGTATCAATAGAAATAGGCACATCTGGTGCGAACGACAAAGCTGTTTCTACTGCTTTTTCAACCTCATCGGGCTGCGCACCAATATGAACCCCTATATCCAGAATGTCCGCACCGCTTTTCAGGTAGTGCTCTATCATTCGTTGTATCTCATCCTCGGTCATCAGCGTTGCATCCACGAGTTCTGCACAGACCTTCATTCGTGATCCACCGCCTACTTTCACGCCTTTTAGGGAGAACGTCTCCTTTGCTCCGCGTTCTAACTCGTCAAGCTGGTGCTTCGCATTCTCTTTTCGCTGCTCAGCCAAAAACAGATCAGCCGGCACATGCGGCGAGAATTCCATTTCTGCTACAAATTGTAAAGCCTCACCGATGTCGTATGCATGTCGCGGCCCCAACCTGATTGGAGTGGCTATCTCGTTTTCCAAATCACTGAAATCCGCTTTGCAAAACCCAGAAACTAAAATGAGGTCGTCGTCCAATTTTTTGGAGCTTTTATCAAGTGCTCTCCTCAGCGATTTGGGCGTGGAAAAAGCAGCAATGTTTAAGTCCTGCGTCAGCACTTCACAGGTTATATGAGGCACATTCGCAGCTCTCACAGCATCCTTAACCATGCCCTCTGCTTTCCTTCCGGTTGCTAATGCTATCTTCATCTGCTTAAACATCCTAAAAAAGGATCTTCAGGTTTATCTTTTATCGTTTGATACACTATGAATGTTTCAGTCCGCTCGACAGCGCCAAAAGAATGCATCTCCCTTAAGAATTCAGTCATCTCATCCTTATCTCTGAACATAAGCTCCAGGAAGAAATCAAAGCTACCGAAGAGTAGTTGGATCCTCCTTACATGTTCACTCTTCCGCAAGAACGCTATGAGTTCATCTCTCAATTTCCGCTCTGGTTTCGCAATAAGCAACACATACGCCCGGAATAAATATCGAAAAGCATATAAATAGCTATCTTCTTATTCCTTTTGGTTTATTGATTGCTATGAAAGCGAAAGAGGAGCAGTAAAGAATGGGTGAACAATGGAGGATAAAAGAATAATGAACCCGTTAAAAGAGGTATTTGGTGAGGAGAACAGTCAGAAACTTATGAAGATTGATAATCCTGAACTCCACCAATTTATTGCCAAGTACGTTGAGCTTTGCAATCCTGATAAAGTGTTTGTCTGCACGGATTCGCCGGAAGATATTCAGTATGTCCGGCAAGAAGCGATAAGAGCTGGAGAGGAGGAAGAACTTGCTTTGGAGGGGCATACGGTTCATTTTGACGGTTATCACGATCAAGCAAGGGATAAAGGGAATACCAAGTTCCTTCTATCTGAGGGCGTTAATTTGGGCTCTGACATAAATGCAATGAATAGAGCGGAGGGGCTCAACGAAATCCATGATATTCTGAATGATATCATGCGAGGACACCAATTGTTCGTGCGATTCTTCTGTTTGGGGCCTCTCAATTCTAAATTCTCAATACCCGCTGTACAACTCACCGATTCCGGCTATGTAGCCCACTCGGAGGACCTGCTGTACAGACAGGGGTATGAGGAGTTCGTAAGATTGGGTGAAGCGGCACGGTTTTTTAAGTTCGTGCATTCGGCGGGAGACCAGAATGACAGAATGACCTCCAAAAATATCGATAAACGGAGGGTGTACATTGACCTTGAGGATGAAACGGTATATAGTGTGAACACCCAGTATGGGGGCAATACGATAGGGCTTAAGAAGTTAGCAATGCGTCCAGCAATAAACAGAGCGTCAAGAGAAGGGTGGCTCACCGAGCATATGTTTATCATGGGCGTGCATGGTCCAAATGGCAGGATAACGTATTTTACAGGCGCCTTCCCCTCACTCTGCGGAAAGACCTCCACTTCCATGATAAAGGGGGAAAGCATAGTTGGGGACGATATAGCGTACTTAAGGGAAAAAGATGGTGTGATACGTGCTGTCAACCCGGAGAAGGGAATATTTGGTATAATACAAAGCGTGAACCCCAAGGATGATCAGATTATATGGGGGGCACTCCACAGTCCTGGTGAAGTGATAATTTCTAATGTGCTGGTCACGGAAGAGAAAGGGGTCTACTGGATTGGTAAGGATGACGAATCACCCCAAAAAGGGTTCAATTATTCAGGGGAATGGCAGCTTGGAAAGCAAGATGATGACGGTAACGAAATCTCCACTTCGCATCCAAATGCCCGGTTCACGCTTGACATGAAGTTCTTAGAGAATGTGGATCCGGAACTCGATAATCCAGAAGGTATTGTCGTTGGCGGGATAATATATGGCGGACGAGATTCCGACACGAAAGTGCCGGTGGTTGAATCCTTTGACTGGGTGCATGGTGTTGTTACTATGGGTGCGGCACTGGAGTCTGAAACGACAGCGGCAACACTGGGAAAAGAAGGTGTGCGAAAAATCAACCCTATGTCAAACCTGGATTTCCTGTCCATACCCCTGGGAAACTATATAGCGGATTATCTGAAGTTTGGGAAGGAGCTAAAAAATCCGCCTCAAATCTTCTCGGTGAATTACTTTATAAAAAACTCGGAGGGAAACTTCCTGAATGATAAGACGGATAAAGCCGTGTGGCTCAAGTGGATGGAGCTGCGGTCACATAAGGAAGTTGAAGCAATAAAAACGCCCACGGGGCTCATACCAAGATATGAAGACCTTAAGAAGCTGTTTAGAGCAGTGCTTAATAAAGAGTATTCCGAAGAGGCGTATATAAAACAATTCACGTTGCGGGTTGCGGAAAATTTAGCCACGATTGAGCGCGTGACGGAATTCTACAAGACAAAAGTTTCTGACACCCCTCAAGCGGTTTTTACGGTTTTGGAGGAGCAGTGGCAGAGGCTGATCGAGGTGCGGGAAAAACAGGGGGATTATGTATCGCCCTTAAAATTCTCTTAGATTCGCCAGTAAGTAAAGTAACTATTCCATCCGCTCTAATAGTCCATCAATCTTCGAGTCATATCCAAACAGATATTTTGATGCCTCCTTTGCTAAACTCAGCCTTGTGTCTCGAGTTATCTTCCCCTCCCTCTGGAGTTCTTCAATTATTTCATTGTACCTCGACGGATTTACGATTACGGCAACGTTTTCAAAGTTCTTTATACCAGAACGGAGCATTGCAACACCGCCAATGTCCATACTATCCAGCGGTTTTTTGGGTGTAAGGTCAGGCGGTATGAGGTTTACGACAACGATTCCAATTTCAGCAGTTGCGATTCCCGCATGAATGCGTGGATGCAACGTCTTCACCTTTCCTCCGAGCATCTCTTGAAATCCTGTGAAGTCGGAAACTTTTGTTACCATGATTCCACTCTCAAAAATCGCCCTTGCTGTGCCTTCAGTTGCGATTATCTCTATCCCAAGTTCAAACAGGGCTTTTGCGAATGCTACCACCTTATCTTTATCGAATACGCTTATTACCGCTTTCATCGCTCTATAAATTTGTTATTCCTGTAAAAAAGCTCTGAATTTAAGGTAACTGAAGAAAATGCGCTGTTATGTGAATTAACGGCTCTACTCTATCTAATTAATGAGACTGCTAAGTTACGTAATTCCCACTCCCAAAAATTTGCCTTCTCGAGGAGCGTGTGGTGAAAGCATATCTATATTCAATCTCGTTACTAATTCCTTGTATCTATCCCGAATGGTGATTTCTGTGGTACCGGCAACTTTGGCTATTTCTTTCTCCGTTATCTTTTCGCCACTTAACATAGCGGCAATATAAATCGCAGCCGAAGCTGTTCCAATCGGCCCCCAGCCCTTTGCCACTCCGGTTCCTTTATCATCCTTCAGTATTTCTATTGCTCTTTCCCTTACTTCCTCACGTAACCCAAGTTTAGAGCAGAACCGAGGGATGTAGAGTGCTGGGTCGGCAGGTGCAAGCTTTATCTCTAATCTCCGTAAAAGGAAAATATACGCCCTCCGTATCTTTTTTAAAGGGCTTCTTGACACCGCGGCAATCTCTTTCAGTGTTCGTGGAACATTATATCGTCGGCACGTAACATACAGCATCGCGGACACTAATTCCTCTATACTTCGTCCTTTAATTAAACTCTTCTTCATTGCCTTTCTGTATAATACTGAAGTCTCTTCCTTGATGTTATTTGGCAGCTTAAGCGCGCACGCCATTCTATCTATCTCAACAAGTGCGAGGGCAAGGGTTTTATCACTGGAGTCTATACTTATTCCTCGCAATCGTTTTGTTCGCGCAGGCAATCCCGGCATAGGTGTGCCCAGCCCCTTGTCGTGTATTCTATAACTCATAGGAGGACCTGTTCTTATCCTTTTAGCAGCTTGTTCCTCGTCGTATGAACGCCATTCAGGCCCAAGGTCAACTATATCCTCGACTAATACCACCCCGCAGTTCAAACAATAAAGCTCCGCATGCTTAGAATCTACCACGACCTTTTTAGATCCACATTCTGGACATTTCCGTATTCGCTCACTCATTTATCATCAATCACCCCGTAAAAGGAATAAAGCTCTAGCTATCAGTACCCGAAGCCATGAAGCCAGCAATTACAATAACCATTCCCCCCCCTTTTAGTCACCCTAAGGATATTCATTCTTTCCAAGATGAATGTTATGATATTACTAAGTATTCATATTATAAAAAGACATAGGGTATTGAAATTGGTGTGTACCAAAAAGCAGAAAAAAAGGTTCTAAAGCGAGCAAAAATCACTTCTTTCCCATACCCCGCAACGCTTCTATCTCCTCTTTTTGCAACGTTACCAACAAATCACCAAATAAGCCAAATATAAAGAACTGCACGCCTGAAATAATCAGCAAAGATGTAAGCACGGTAAGAGGCACGTGTGTTATTCCCCTAAGCCACTCTATCGTAACGTAAATGCCTAATAGAATGCCAACAGCTATTAATAAGGCCCCAACGATACCGAAATAGAAGATAGGGTTATGTGTTCTTGCAAGCACGTATAGCGTGTAGGCGATTCTTGAACCATCCCTGAGAAAATTGAGTTTTGATTTTCCTTTTCTTTCCCCATATCTTATAGGAACTTCTTTTATCCTGATGCCCTTCTTTACCGACTCTATTGCCATCTCTGTTTCTACTTCAAACCCTTCTCTTTTGAGAGTTATCTTTTTCACTCCCTCTTGCGTAAGCGCTCGATAGCCGGATAATATATCATTCAGTCTTACTCCGTAGCCGAAGCCAAAGAGCCGGTTCACGCCCCAGTTTCCAATTCTATGTAGTCTTGAAAATGCGCCCCCGTATGCGAACCTGTTACCTATAACGTGATCCGCCTCGCCGTTGACTATTGGGTCGAGTAATTTTCTCACTTCGGAAGGTAGATACGTCCCATCACCGTCAATCATCACAATTATGTCATCTTCTATGCGTTCAAAAGCCTGCTGAACTGCAGCCCCTTTTCCTTTTCCTCGCTGAACTTCCACCCGTGCCCCTTCTCTCTTTGCTATCTCCCGCGTGGAATCCGTACTATTGCCGTCAATGACAAAGATTTTTTCAAATCCTTCACTTTTAAACTCTCTTATGATCTCACCTATCGTTTCTTCCTCGTTCAATGTTGGTATTAAGATACAGACTTCATTCATTTCTCTCTTCCACTATTATTAATTCTCTATCTTTTACTATTTAATTTTCGGTTTGTACTTTGAATCTACGCGCCTACCTACTCTTCTTTGCTCAATACCCTTACGTTAACGTTATGCTATCTCTCTCTCCTAACGGCTTCTTCCGCTTCTTATCCTCTCTTTCTTCACCACATAGACGATTAACTTTGTTGTGTAGTGTACACCTCGTAAAATCTCGTGGTTTCTTAACCTAACTACTACGCAAATAACTCCACATTTATCGTTTTTCCCCCCATTACTGATTCTTCAGGCACACTTACTTCCTTCTCCGCAGACCATACTATTGTGTCATTCTCTAAATGTCCTGCCTTTATTTTGTACGGTGATGCGGTAACGTCAAAATTTGTGCCACCCTCTATCGGGCCTTCCGTTGAATACGGCACGATAAACTCATATGAATATGAGTCGTTAGCTGTAGTTCTCAAAGAATAGGTAAATGTTCTCCCGTGGTTTGTGGTTATATCGGTTGATACTTCGATTAAAGAACCATTAGGAGCTGTTCCTTCTATTCGCGCACCCTTAACGTATTCAAAGACTTTAACAAAACTCACCGGCTGTATATATTCTGGCGTCCACGCTTTTACATTCGGCTGGCCGGTTCGGACACCGTAAAGGTAAACGTTTAGCGTTCCCGCCTCTTTATTAATGATGAACACATTTTTATTTAACTCGTCTCTTATTGTCCATCTGTCCTCGCTTACTTTCACCAAAACGCTCTTATCAGAGAGAGGAATACCGGTGGAATTAAATGCGCTCTTTAGCATTTCGGGAATCTCTTCGTTATTCAATGCATCTTCTATCCATGTTCCTGCTGGTACACTGAACAGGTGCCCATGAAGAATCTGTGCTTGTGCTGCGGTCGTTTCATAATCACCGGAAAAATGTCTCCAATACATATACCCCGTATTTTCATCCATAATAAGGTAAGGCAGGATAAAAGTAGGAGATTCGTGCACCAACCGGTAGTGCGCTAACGCAGATATTGTTTCACCATCTACATTCGCACTCGCACCATCAAACATATGTAACCGTGCCTCCATCGTGCGATAATAATACGAAAGGCTGCTATAACGTTGAGGGTCGCCAGCCCACACGGTCATTGCACCATACTTGTTGTATAACGAGTTCCAGATATCCGCCATCATGAAATCGCTTATCACGTACCGCACACCGAGCGTATCGGCAACGTCATTCGCTTCGCTTTCGTCATTTGCAAGTAAGAATACACAAGCTCCTGGATTATCACTCCCTATGGGGCCACCTATACCTTGCTGAAAAGGATTGGCATTCGGAATGCGATGCGCTATCCACGTGATCATATGTCCATAGTCCCACCAGCTCATAACGCCATACGCCGATGATGGGTAGTTATACGCCTCTCTCTTACCGGTCGTTTCATTTAAGGGAGGCACTTCATAAAGCGCGTAATAATCAACGCCGGGCTCCGGCGTGTTGTTCCGCATCCATCTCAATGCTTCATACCAGTTCTCTTCCGCACCAATACCCCGCTCTGCGGTATTTATAGCGTATGCTGCGCTTAACGGCAGATTAGAGGTGGAAGGAAATGGGTCTGCAACGGCATTCAAGGGAAACGGATAGAATACGATAACCATGATGAGCAGAATGGCAAGCGCTTTTGAAAGAGGTCTTTCTATACTCGCTCTCTTTGTGTTTGCGGCATACCACCAGACGAAGAATATCGCGACGATAATCGCCAGCGGGATAAGAGACTCGATACCTACCTGGACGAGACCTATGACGGCGATAATCATTATAGCAAGAGCAAAGAGGATGAACTGTAAATCAAAAGTTGATTCACTCCTTTTCACTTTTCCGCCCTTCTTACCAGACGACTGATTGCGCATTGTGGATTCTTCTTTTTTCTCTCCTCCCGTAATGCCGGTTAAAAACTCGAAAGCAAAGGCAGCAAACAATCCTGTGAGTAGTGCAGCATTTACAGCATAATAATAAGCGAACCTGTTCTGTCCTATGCCTTCAATTCCGAAAGCCCCTAAACCGCCCACTGCAACAAACATTATTATACTCCAGACCAACAGCAGAAGCTCTTCCGGTCTATTTCTCACCGCTATATTCACTGCAAGGATTGCCATTGCGAAAAACGCGATGAAGAAGGGAGTTGTGAACCATATCCACGCCGTTCCGGTATCCATTGGGTGTATTTCCGCTACCGTCAATGCTGTCCCACCCGGCGTGAATGTACTGAAACTGCTTATTATCGAAGGGAAAAAGACAACAGACAGAACAAAGAGTACGAGTATTGCAAGAAGGGGCAAGAGGAAATCGTATTGAGCGATTTTCTCTAACAGGGAATAACTACGCATAGATTCTATTCCAGATTTCTTTACCGCACTCAGCTCAGAATGTTCATCAAAAAACAGTTTTATCTTCTTGCGGCTGACTTTTGTCTCACTATCACCGCTATGCTTTGTTTTTATATGTTCTACGATGCCAACACCCTTTGATTTCTTACCGCATATAGGGCAAATATACTCGTTTCCTATCTTCTGTGGTAACTTATGCGCTTCCGCTTTTACTCTTTCTTCACTCACGACGTCATGCTTGTAACCGACTTTAGTGATAAGATGTCGGTAAAGAAGGGGTATGGAAAAAGTAATTATTCCTATGCTTAACGAGCCTACATGTGTAATACCGTAAGGGAAAGGATACCCGAGGAAAGGAAGGATCATTAACAGCGAAATGAGAAATACCGGAATGAGCGTAATGCAGATATATTCATTTTGCTCGCCACGCAGTCCGTTTATGGTATAATGAATAACTCCGTACGCAAATATGATGAAAACGAATAATAAGCCAGCAACCCACATGAGGAGATAAAATCCAAGAGCCATCCCGGCTAAGCACATGTAAAGAAGGTAAGAATCGGGTTTTTTCCAGAGGGTGAAGATGATAGGTGCAAGAAGGAACAGGATAAAAGAGAGGAATACCCACCACGCCCATGGCATTACCTGAAAGAGTAACAGTATTATACCAACGTAGCAGAGGAAGGGGAAGTTCTTGCTCTTAATCCATTCGCGGGGAGATTGTGCAAATCCACCCAGCATATTACCTTCCGATAACTCCTCTTTCGCTCGCTTTAACGCTAATATGAGAAACATCACAGCTATGGTGCTCAATAATGCCTCAGCAACGTGATGGTCAGTAAATCCAATTATAGAACGTTGGAGGAACTGCCCAGGAAGCGTAGCAACCAACACTGCGGCTATCAAACCCGCGTACTTGTTACATACTTCCTTCCCAATGATATAAACCGGGAAAACGACCAATGCACCGAGAATTGCAGGATAATATGCGCCTACTGCTTCCATTACTGCTATCGTTGGTGCACCGAGACTTATAATCCAGGTGGCAAAGATAATAATTTGCTCGAAAAGTGGTGCAAAATGAAGAGAGGTCCCGTGAGGGAAGTAGGTATAGGCGTCAAAAAAAGGTCGAGAAGGGAAGTGATTCCCGAATAACGCATTCTCAACCAACCGCATATGAAATACTGCGTCATCAGATGCAAATCGCACGGTGTCTTTGAAAACGGTATTGTAGGGTAAAACCGTTCGTATAATCAAGGCAACGCCAAAGATAATAAAGAGCGCGTTGAAAACCGGGAGCTTTTTGATGACCGTTTGTAGTTTTGTTCCTTTGAGAATTTCACAGTAGTTCTCGTTTGATATGAGGATAGGCACCACGCTCAAGCCTACTATGACAAAAGACACCAACGATATCCAATTGTATTCGATGCCGAAGTACGGGCTAAAGGCGGCGATGATGGGGTAAATAAGTAGAAGAGGTTCGATCAAGATCAAAGTAGCGTAAAACGCCCATTTCTTTTCCGTCCATATTCCGTATGCGATGGGAAAAGCAGCAATAGAAACGAGATTTAAAATCCCTTGTGCGTTTAGCCTCTGCGGTGCCAGTAGAAGTGAAATGAGAGAGACGACACCTAAAAAAACGAGCAGTATGGTTATTATTTCTAAGCTTGTAGGTGGTACCCTCATACCCTTTTTGTTCTCTCTTCCTGTCCCTTTTCCATCTTGAGAGTGCATTCTTTCTATCAATATATCCCCCTCTACATAAAAAATGTTTTATTTATTGGGCGATTTGTTAAGGGTTAAAAGAAACCGTCCAACAATTCAAAAGCGAAAGAAAAGAAAGATAAATAGAGCTTTAAATCATAAAGGAAGAAAAAATTTTAACGCCAAAGCCAATTACGAGACAGTCTCAAAATTGATTTTGAGGGATGGCTACGGAGTAGCTTTTTATATTACACACCAAAGTATGATTAACGTAAGTGGATGGAAATGGCAGAGAAAAAGATAAGCGTAATAGGTTCTGGCTGGGTAGGCACCGCGATTGGAAAAGGTCTTGCAGGAATGGGCTACGAAGTGATTTTCTATGATATCGTAAGTAAGAATCTACCGAATTTCACGAAGGATATAAATTATGCAATAAAGAACTCCGATGTGTCTTTCATCTGCGTTCCAACGCCAACAGCCTCAGATGGAATTGATCTGAGCTATATAAAAGAAGCATCGAAAAATATAGGAAAGGCATTGGCAAACAAAGATGGCTACCATCTTGTAGTCGTGAAAAGCACAGTAGTTCCCAGAACAACAGAAGAAGTAGCAATTCCAATATTAGAGGATTATTCAGGGAAGAGCGCGAGAGAAGGTGAAATAGGGGTTTGCATGAATCCTGAGTTTTTAACTGAAATATCAGAAAGTTGGAGTAAAGATAAGGGATACAAGAAGGATTTCTTTACCGAAGATAGAATAGTTATCGGCGAATATGATAAAAAATCAGGTGATGTTTTAGCAGATGTTTACAAACCGTTGAACAAACCTATTTTCAGAACGGATTTAAAAACAGCGGAAATGATAAAATACGCATCTAACTGCATACTTGCTACAAAAATTTCTTACTGGAACGAAATATTTCTCATTTGCAATGAAGTCGGCGTTAATTCTCAAGCCGTTGCAGATGTCGTTGCTCTTGATCCACGCATAGGTAAATATGGAACTGTTCACGGAAAGGCGTTTGGAGGGAAATGTCTGCCAAAGGATTTGAAGGCGTTTGTCTCTTTTGCCGAGCGATATTACAAAACAAAATTGCTGAAAGCGGTGGATGATATAAACGAAGAGATGCGTGAGAAATACGGAGTGAGGGAATGATAAGAAAAGCGGTGATACCGGCAGCAGGATTGGGTACGAGATTTCTACCTGCAACCAAGTCAATGCCAAAGGAGATGCTGCCTATTATAGATAAACCTATCATCCAATTCGTTGTTGAAGAGGCAATTACTTCTGGTATTGAGGATATCATAATCATAACGGGCAGGGGTAAAAGAGCAATAGAGGATTATTTTGATACTTCGCCAGAGCTCGAGACCCATTTACTTCAAAACGAAAAATATGAATTATTGAGAGAAGTAAAAGACTTATCGTCCTTAGCTGATATTCATTACATAAGGCAGAAAGAACCAAGAGGGCTTGGAGATGCGGTTTTGAAAGCGGAGAAACATGTCGGAGATGAGCCTTTTGCAGTTTTGTTGGGTGATGATATAATAAAAGCGGAGATTCCTTGCATTAAGCAGTTAACGAATTTGTTTGCGAAGTATAATAGGACGATAATTGCTGTTGAAGAGGTATCAAAGGAGAAGATAAGTGATTACGGGATAATAAAGGGGAAAGAAATAGGGGAATCAACTTATCTTGTGGAGGATATAATAGAAAAGCCGTCTTTGGAGGAGGCACCGTCAAGTATGGGAACCGTGGGGAGATACGTGCTCACGCCAGAGATATTCGATTGCATTAAGGAAACACCACCGGGAAAGGGTGATGAGATACAGCTTACAGACGCTATTAGAATGTTAATAGAGGAAGCGGGTGTTTATGGTTATGCATTTGACGGGAAGAGATATGATGCGGGGGATAAGGCAGGATATGTAAAGGCAATTATAGATTTCGCATTGGAAAGGGCGGATTTAAAAGATGATGTTAGAAGATATTTGGAGGGTTTAGTATGAAAAGAGCATTAGTAACTGGCTGTGCAGGCTTTATAGGAAGTCACCTTGTAGATAAGTTGTTAAAGCAAGGATATGAAGTGATAGGAATCGATTGTTTCACCGATTATTATCCAAGAGAGTTAAAAGAAGCGAATATCGCAAATGCTCTAAAACCCCTTTCTTTATGTGGGGCTCTGCCCCACGACCCCGCAAGCCCTGTAAGGGCTTATAAGAAAGCTTTACCAAATAAATATCATAAAGATGCTAAGTTTGAGCTTATCGAAGAGGATATTTTGAACCTGAATGAATATCCAGAAGTTGATTACGTTTTTCACGAAGCTGCACAAGCAGGTGTACGGGCTTCGTGGGGCAAGAGCTTTGAGATATACACGAGGAACAATATAGAAGCGACTCAGAGATTATTGGAATTCTATAAGGAGCATAAAATCAAAAAGTTCGTTTATGCTTCCTCATCTTCGGTTTATGGAGATGCAGAGTTACCAATGCAAGAAAATAGTTTGTTAAAGCCTGTTTCTCCTTACGGTGTTACAAAATTAGCAGGTGAGAATTTATGTTACCTTTACTGGAAGAATTATGGAATTCCAACAGTCTCGTTAAGATATTTTACCGTTTACGGTCCGAGGCAAAGACCGGATATGGCGATACATAAGTTCGTAAAAGCGATTTTGAACAAAGAAGAAATAACTGTTTATGGCGATGGAACACAAACGAGAGATTTTACTTTTGTTGATGACGTTGTAGAAGCGAATATATTGGCTGCGGAATGCGATAGCGTAGGGAAGAACTTCAACATAGGCGGCGGAAGTAGAATAAGTGTTGATGCACTAATTAAAGAAATAGAAAAGCTCATTGGAAAGAAAGCAAAAATAAAATATATAGAGAAGCAGAAGGGCGATGTCCGGGATACGTGGGCGGATGTGAGTAAGGCAAAGAAGGAATTGGGATGGTATCCAAAGGTAATTATTAGTGTTGGGCTAAAAAGTTTTGTGGAATGGTTTGTTTACATCTGAATTTGAAAAGATGGAGTGATTTGGAGATATGGAAGGAAGGGGAATGAAGAGGATGGAATAAGTATTTAATATGATAAAAATCAATAGAATTATTTGGAAAGAAAGTTTTGTTGAGAAAATAGAAAGTAAACATCACGTGACCATCCTCGAAGTGGAGGAAATTCTGCATGGTAAGAAGAAGGGACACAATTCCGGAGCACTTTAATAGTGCTGAAGAAGCAGGCAAGTTCTGGGACACTCACTCTGCCGCTGATTACCGAGATGAAATGGAAGAGAAGGAGATAGAATTTGACATTCGGAAACGCACATTTTTAGTGCCTGTGGATGGTCGGATTTACCTGCTTGCAAAGAAGCAGGCAGAAGCGAAACACAGTACAGTGGAGAAAATAATCAACACTCTCTTGGATCGTGAACTCATTAGAACAGAGTAGTGGTTTCCATTCAACAGGCAGGCTTCCGAGCACTGCTACGGGAAGACAGGTGAGACTGGATATGGCAATTACACAAGTTTGTAAATGCGATTTTGGATGATGAAGAAATAACAGTTTTTGGAGACGGAACGCAGACGAGGGATTTTACTTTTGTTGATGATGTGGTTGCGGCGAATATATTGGCGGCTGCTACTAATGAAATAGAAGGAGAAGTTTTTAATGTTGGCGGCGGGAGCCGGATAACTGTTAATAAATTGATTAAAAGGACAGAAGAGATTACCGGGAGAGAAGCAAAAGTGAGATACATGGCGAAGCAAAAAGGTGATGTGAGAGATACGTGGGCGGATGTGAGTAAGGCAAAGGAAGAATTGGGATGGACGCCTATGATAAACATTTATAAGGGCTTGGAAAAATATATGAAATGGTATAAAAGATTGGAAGGGTAAGATGACCAAGACAAAGACATTGCATGCCGTTTTTGACGGTAAGGTGCTGAGACCAGAAGAGTCGGTAGATTTAGAGGTGGGTAAGCGTTACGTTTTGACTGTTGAATCAAAGCAGAAGATCACCGATGTCGAGAAAGACGCAGCATTCGATCTATCTTCGTTAGCTGTAAAAACGAACATTTCCGATCTGGCAATGGAGCACGACCACTATCTCTATGGAATACCAAGGCGAAGATCAGATGGTGCCCAATAGATGTTTTGTTGATACGGTCTGTTGGATTGCTCTGCTCAATCAAGATGATCGGCTGCACGAATCTGCAGACCGAGAATATAAGTTATTGATGAAATCCGGGTATCATTTCGTTACCACAACTTCGATTTTGAACGAGACCGCAAATGCGCTCAGTGACCCACGCTTTCGGCTGGCAGTGGTTGAGTCTTACCGACGTTTACAGATGTCCTCTCGTGTTGAGATTATCTTTGTGGATCCACGTTTATGGTCGAATGGGTGGCAACTTTATGAACAACGACTCGATAAAGCATGGAGTTTAACCGATTGTATTTCATTTATTGTGATGGGAGAACATGGATTGACAGAGGCATTAACTACTGACGAGCATTTTCAACAGGCAGGCTTCCGAGCACTGTTACGGGAAGAAACATGAAAGAATTCTATGGACCAAGACAGCGACCAGATATGGCGGTACATAAATTTGTAAAACTGATTTTGAATGATGACAAAATAACTGTTTTTGGAGATGGAACGCAGACAAGGGATTTTACTTATGTTGATGATGTGGTGGAAGCGAATATTTTAGCTGCTACTACTAAGATAGAGGGTGAGGTTTTAAATGTTGGTGGCGGAAGTAGAATAAGCGTTAATGAATTGATCAAATTATTAGAAGATGCCACTGGAAAGAAAGCGGATATTGAATACATAGAGAAGCAAAAGGGGGATGTCCGGGATACGTTAGCGGATACGAGTAAAATAAGTAACGAATTGAATTGGGAACCGAACGTTAAAATAGAAGAAGGACTTAAACAATTTGTTAATTGGTTTAGTTATGTAGGGAAGGCGTGTGAACCCAAATCATGGAGCTGAAAGAGCAGTTGATCAGTGATGAAGCGGTAGTTTGTGTAGTGGGATTAGGCTATGTAGGCTTGCCTCTGGCTGATGCGTTCTCCAAGCACTTAAAGGTGATCGGATTCGATATAGACAATAAGAAGATAGGAGATCTAAATAAGAATAACAACGATAACACTGAAGCGAATTTGGAATTTACAGCAGATCAGTTCAAGATAAAACAAGCGGATTTTGTCATAATTGCAGTTCCAACGCCAGTAACGAGATCGAAAGAACCGGACTTGTCATACGTGAAGTCCGCCGCTAAAACCGTGGGTAAGAATCTCAAGAAAGGTGCAATTGTAGTATTAGAATCCACTGTTTATCCTGGAGTTACAGAAGAAGTAGTTAAACCGATTTTAGAGAAAGAATCAGGAATGAAATGTGGGACTGATTTCAAGATCGGTTACTCTCCTGAGCGAATCAATCCAGGCGATGAAGAACACGCTTTAAATAAAATAACGAAAGTAGTTGCGGGGATGGATGAAGAGACAGCGGAGATAGTTACCGAATTGTATAAAAATATTGCATCTGATGTTTTCAGGGCAAAGGATATAAGAACTGCAGAGGCTGCGAAAGTCATTGAGAACATTCAGCGAGATTTGAACATCGCCTTGATGAACGAATTGGCGATAATATTCCACAAAATGGGTTTAGATACAAAGGCAGTGCTGGAAGCTGCGGCAACAAAATGGAATTTCCATAGATACGAGCCAGGATTGGTTGGTGGACATTGTATCCCGGTAGACCCTTATTATTTAGTTTACAAAGCGAAAGAATTAGGTTACCATCCTCAGGTGATATTAGCTGGCAGGGCGATAAACGATTACATGCCGAAACAGGTCGCGGAGAGGGCAATAAAAGGCTTGAATGAAGTGGGGAAGGTGATAAAAGGTTCGAAAGTTCTGATAATGGGATTGACATACAAGGAGAATGTGCCGGATACGAGGGAAACGCCGGTAAAAGAGATGGTAAAAGAGCTTAAAGAATTTGGAGTTGCAATCTATGGGTATGATACTTTGTTAAGTAAAAATGAGATAGAAGCATTCGGCGTGGAAGCTTTAGACAATCTGGATGTAAAGGTGGATTGTGTGATTGTGGCAGTGGCGCATGATGAATTCAAGAAGATGAAATTAGAAGATTTTAGAAGGATGATGAACGATAAGCCGGTGCTCGTAGACGTTAGAGGGTTGTTTGAGGGGGGAGAAGCAAAGAAAAAAGGGTTTTATTACAGGAGGCTGTAATGCTCAAATTAATATTTGATACGAATGCTTTGAGATCACATCGTGTAAGTTTTACGTGCATGGACTCCCAGTCATCAGATACATTGCGGAGAGGTGTGAAATTATCATTTCTCATTCTGTGAATGAAGAAGTGGTTATTGCAGTGCAGGAGGGAAGTACCCTGATGCAGTTATTGCTAAAGAATTGAGAAGAGAAGGGAAAATAATGGTAAGAGGTGTCTCGTTTCAGGATTATGACGTACTAAATCGCTACAAATTGGGAAAGGGTGAGAAGGAATCTATTGTACTTGCTGTTGAAATGGGTGAGGAAGTGGATTTTATCGACGATAGGCTTGCATACATTGTTATAGACAGGAGGGGGCTTAGAGTTGGTTGGGAGAAGTTTAATGGATTTGGAACTTGCGAAATTGATAATAACTGCAATTGAGTCAAGATACCCTGAAGGTTTTATATATCATACATACGATAAAGATATTAGAAAGAGGGGATAGGAAATGTCTGAAGTAAAAGATGTTTTGGAATTAATACGGGAGAAGTATGGAGGAAAGAAGGTGGGGGAATCGGAAACATTAAGGGAGTTTATAGTGAGGGGATTTGAACAGAAGCTCATGGAGCTATACGAGGATTTCAAAAGGGGGGAATGCAGTTTGGGCTATCTTGCAGAGCAACTTGGAATAAGCACCTGGGAAGCATACGACATCCTGGAAAAGAAGGGATTGAGAACTACGAATCTATAAATTATGGGAAATGTGCCTGATACGAGGGAATCGCCAGTAAGGGAGATGGTAAAGGAGCTAAAAGAGTTTGGTATAGAGATTTGTGGTTACTTACGACCCTCTTTTGAGTGAAGAAGAGATTGAGGAGTTAGGGGTAAAAGCGTTAGATTTTTCTTTTAGCACTGTGGGGCTCTGCCCCACGACCCCGAAAACCCTGTAAGGGTTTAGTTTTCTTTTTTCATAAAAAGAAAAAGTGTGTTGACGTGAGAGGAATGTTTGATGGGGAAGGAGCGAGAAAAAGGGGGTTTTACTATAGGTAGGCGGTTGTGAAGGTGAGAAGAGACCTTTAGATCATGTTTAACACATACAGAAATGAGATAAAGTGCTATATTAAATATGGGTGTGTAGGAGATCTGCATTGAGTCTGCTCACTCAGAGGGATAAAAGGAAAAGAAGCGATAAAAGCTTTTGTAAAAGCGGGTGGCATTGAAAGGAAGGGTAAAGGAGACCATGTTAATGTTAAGATGCCAAATGGCCAAATTGTTACGATACCTGGCTCTAAGGAGCTTAAAATTGGTCTGCTTAAGGCGGTACTAAAGAAAGCAGGCTTGACCGAGGAGGAATTCCTGAGATTGTTAAAATAGGAGGTGAGAGAATGGAATATACGGTATTGATTTATCAAGCGGAAGAAGGAGGTTTTTGGGCGGAAATCCCCGCCCTACCCGGCTGCTATTCTCAGGGCGAGACGATAGAAGAGACGATGAGCAACATCAAGGAGGCAATTGAAGCGCACCTTTTGGCTTTAAGGGATGAAAAGAAAGAGATGCCGACCGAAGAAGAGTTTATCATTGGCAGGGTAAAGGTAAAGCATTGATACTTGCATCAGGAGCAGGGAAAAGACTTCGTCCTTTGGCAAGTATAACATTCCCAAACTAAAAATAGGAGAGAAGACAATTTTGGATTACCAGAGGCAAAGAATTTTATTGTTTATTGATAGAATCATAACATAAGCCGGAGAAGGGGGAATACGAGTAGCGGTAGTGAATCAAAATTACGGTTGATAAAATTAGAAAAGGGGTTTGAGTGAGAAGGAAAGGGTTTTAATGCTACCACACATTAAATAAAGGTGATGAGCCATGAAATCGGTAGCTATACATGAGGATGTATTATCAGCGATAAAAATACCAGAGAAGGATGTAGAGAAGGTATTAAAGCTGGAATTAGCCTTCGCTTTATACCAAAGAGGCATTATTCCGCTGGGTAAAGCAAGAAAACTGGCTGGGATGAGCAAATGGGAATTTATAGAGGAATTAGGGGAAAGAAAAATTGAAAGGCACTACACAGAAAAGGAATTAGAGGAGGATTTAGCCTTTGCCAAAAGTAGTAAGTAATTCATCACCGCTGATACATTTAGCTAAAATAGGACATTTAGACCTATTGAAATACTTCTTTGACGAAATACTCGTGTCAGAAGTAGTGTACAAAGAATGCGTGATTGAAGGTAAAGGTAGAGAAGACGCGAAAAAAATTGAAAAGGCAGAATGGATTGAAGTGGCAAAGATAAGGGATGAAAATCTAAAGAAGGCTCTTATGATGGTTTTGGATGAAGGTGAGGCTGAAGCAATAGTGCTGGCTTTGAAAGAATCCGCGGATCTAATTCTTTTGGATGATTATGAAGCGAGGGAAGTAGCCAGAAATTACGAGTTGACTATCACGGGTGTCATAGGTATTTTAATAAGGGCGAAAGAGGAGGGAAAAATAGGTAGCTTGAAAGAAGAATTAGAGAAGCTAAAAGAAACCGGGTTCTGGATAAGTGAGGATTTATACACTAACATTTTGAGAGAAGGGTATGGGAACAAAAACGATATATGAGGAGGGCATTTTGAAGCCGATAGGGAAGCTGAATTTGAAAGAAGGGGAAGAAGTGGAGATAGAGCTTAAAAAGAGCATTACAGAAAGAACATTTGGTGTAATCCCGCTTGAACATGATGAGATTGAAGGAATAATAGAGGACACGGAATATGGCTCCTGGTGAGTTATCTGCACTTCCGAGCGGTGAAAAGGTATTCATTGAATAGAGAATTTGAGGGTTTTATTTCTCCGATAATTGTATCAGAAACTCTTTTCAACTTTATTAAAGCGAATATTGTCAAGGATTACGGGATAAAACCAAGGGAAGTTGTTTCTTTCTTAAAAGCGAAACCTAAAATCATCAGCAAGATAAACATAACAAACATAGCGACAAACGACCCGGACTTCGAGAGCGTGAACTGGCTAAAGGTTTGGAAGCCTTGAAAGAGGGAAAGAAAGAAAAAATAGCTATCCTTTATATGGGGTTACGTAAATGCCAAACGAAGAACATTTGAACGAATCGCTGCGGAAAATAGCAAAAGGTGCAGGGATAGGCTTCACTGGAACTTTTATCGGAATTGCACTTGGGTATTTCTCAAGAATGATTATTGCGAGATTTTAGAAGTCATCGGTAAAACTTTTTATTTAGCTACAAATAATAAAAAACAAAAGTGATAAAGATGGAAGCTGTAACTGTATCCTCGAAGTTTCAAGTTGTGA